>CAZNVT010000041.1:734-1735 GCA_964577025.1 uncultured Candidatus Saccharibacteria bacterium | reverse complement strand
GGGACGAGAAGAAGTTCAAAGAAATCACCGAGGCATACAGCGTACTCTCAGACGATACCAAGCGCCGTGAGTACGACGCGTACGGACAGAGCTTTCCGGGTGGAGGCGCAGGGGGAGGGCAAGCAGGAGGCTTTGGATTTGACCCGTCTCAGTTCAGTGGGTTTGGCGGCGGAAATGTGGAGTTTGATTTTGGTGATTTGTTTGGAGACCTCTTTGGCGGCGCCACAGGCGGACGCGGACGAATGAAGCGAGGTCGTGATATTTCAATGGACATTGAAATATCCTTTAAAGAATCAGTAGAAGGAACCAAGCGCACCGTACTCGTCACCAAGGTAGGCAAGTGTGATACCTGTCACGGTACCGGCGCAAAGCCAAACACGGAAATGAAGACCTGCGAGACCTGCAACGGTCAAGGACGTGTCCACGAGACGCGCAACTCGCCGCTTGGCGCATTCTCTAGTGTGCGCGAGTGTTCACACTGCGACGGCACCGGTAAAGTGCCAAAAGAAAAGTGCAGTACCTGCGCAGGTCACGGGGTACTCAAGAAAGAGCAGGAACTGAACATCTCGGTGCCTGCAGGTATCGATGGAGGAGAAATGCTGCGAATGCCCGGCCACGGCGAGGCGGTAAAGGGAGGTGCATCAGGAGATTTGTACGTAAAGGTGCACGTAAAGCCGCACCCGGTATTCCGCAAGGACGGACTGCACCTGGTGATGAATATGCCGATGAAACTCACCGATGCGCTTGTGGGTACAACCACCACCATCGACACTATCGACGGCAAGAAACTAGAAGTGAAGATCCCACCAATGTCCGCACCCGAGGAAACGCTTCGCCTGCGTGGGAAGGGCGTACATATAGAAAGTCACACGGGAGACCTACTTATCCGTCTTTCTATCGCACTTCCAAAGAAACTCTCAAGCAAAACCAAGAA
Organism: uncultured Candidatus Saccharibacteria bacterium; assembly: GCA_964577025.1. Lineage (GTDB taxonomy): Bacteria > Patescibacteriota > Minisyncoccia > Phycocordibacterales > Phycocordibacteraceae > C7867-001. The sequence goes on along the minus strand of CAZNVT010000041.1, from coordinate 801 downwards.
ACTGATTGAGGAACTGCGAAGTGAGGGACTGTAGCAACTCACAGATGAGAAGTGGGGGGGGGCGCAC
>CAZNVT010000041.1:0-724 GCA_964577025.1 uncultured Candidatus Saccharibacteria bacterium | reverse complement strand
CCCAACACAAAGTTGACACGCCGGCGAACAAAAAGCTTCGCCGTCTTCGTATATACTTAGCTGTAGTATGAATCAACTTGCGTCTCTTGCTGAGTCTGGCACTTCAGGTGTGCTTCCGATACTTATGAATTTCCTAGCACTCATTGTGCTTACTGTGGTGCTCTTTACCTTTGCACTACGCGCTGGGCGCCCAGCATTTGTTTCCCTCACACTCTCACTCTACGTTGGCTTTGGGTTGTTTATGGTATTCCCCTGGAAGGCACAGATTATTTCGGGAGACGGTATGACCAAAGCAGTCGCGTCGCTTCTTATTTTTATTGGTCTGTCTATTTTGCCATTTCTCATACTCCGCCGCGTAAACACACTCGGTATGGCGCGCATTCACCCGCTTCCACTCTTTGGACTCTCAGTTCTATCCAGTGGAGCACTCCTTGCCGTGTCGTATCACTTTATGGAGCTTTCTAAGATTCTGCCTGCGACTCCACCCATTGCAGCCTATGTGGTGCCCGAGCAGTACTTATTCTATTGGTTAGTAGCTCCTCTCGTCGCATTCTTCATCTTTGCTCGCTAGAGCGCTCTAAAACGTTTTACCAGGGCGTCAAGTGAGTGTGGTATACTAGTATTTCTATGGCCGAAGTCGAAAAGAAAAAAGCCACACGAGTGTGGCCTGTCATACAGGCATACAGCAAAGCCGCGAGTAAGTATCCGGCGCTTTTGACGATGC
>CAZNVT010000040.1:882-1752 GCA_964577025.1 uncultured Candidatus Saccharibacteria bacterium | reverse complement strand
CCAGGCTCAAGCGTGTCCCACCCATAGGAAAGGATGGGGAAGGGAAGTATTCGGGTTTCAGACACCCGCTGTCTGTCGCAGATAGCAAATGGTGTTGATCCCACCGTGCCACTTGAGTGAATATCCAAAACAAAATCAGCTTGGGCAAGAAGGGGCATGAGTTCACGTGAACGTGCGTACTCGTATGAAGACTTTTGAGTGTCAGGAATTAGCTCGTCCGGCTTAAAAAGTCGGTTTAGATTTGCATCAATGAAGCGCACGCCACGCTCAATGGCTTTTGGATTACCGAGCATGAACGTCACCCGACCGGCATCTATTGCGAGTGTTGGAAGTATACACAATGTATTAAAGATAGACCGTGCTCTCACAAGCATGAGAGCACGGTCTTGATAGTAAGTCGAGGCTATCTGTTGAAAACCCGCTTCTTCACCACGTCGAGTCGCTGCCCAAGGATAACTCTTCCGTCATCTCCCGGATACCGCGCCAGCTCGATGTAGCCAAGCTTCTCTGTAAACCACAGATACGTCACTGACGGCTCAGGAAGCACGCGTGTTCGCACAATACCTATATCGAGTCCTTTAGTGAGAAAGTCGTCGAGTCGGAGTATGAAGAGCTCGCGCGCAACGCCCGTGCCTCTATATTTTTTCAGGACACCAAGTTCGTCCTGATATGCGATTCGGGCGTCTGTCCCAAAGGTCGCGCGAGCGGGGCCTTCAAGGTCAATCCCAACTTTTTCAGAAAGGTGCGACACCTGTACCGGGTAGCCCCAACAGAAGCCAATGATGTGCCTTCCCATCTTAGCTACCCAGCACGAGGTATCAGCACCTATTTCGTGATAGATATCGTACAACACGGCCTCCTTTGGCCAGC
>CAZNVT010000040.1:0-818 GCA_964577025.1 uncultured Candidatus Saccharibacteria bacterium | reverse complement strand
TCAAGCTCCTTACGGTGCTCGACGCCCCAGTGGGCGCCACATCCGGGCACCCTACACTTCCTCGATTCGTGCCAAGGGCTGGTTGCAAATACTCGCCCAAAAGCATCGGCCATTTCTTCAGATTGAACCCGTGTCGCAGTGTGTGGTGAAAATCGAGCATAGCTAACACTATCAGCGATGTTGAGATCCAACTCACTCGTACGTTTATTCGTCATGTCCATTCTCCTAGAGAACTGCTCCCCTCGCAAAAAGAAAATCTTCTCGCGAGAGGGGATTGGGTTTATGCCGTAGGAATACTGAGCATCAACGCAAGCCTCGCTCTGGAGAGTTTGTAGCGTGATGCATGTGGTTGAGCGCACTCAAGACACGGTCATAGCCGCCCTCACCTTCCTGAAGCCATTTAGAAACTCGCGCTATGGTTGTGGAGCTGAAACCGGTAGCGTTTTGTATCTGTGGATAGGGAACACCTTCGCGGAGCATTTTCGCAGTCTGAAGACGCTTTCCGAAGTCTACGATTTCCCCCTCGGTCATAAGGTCTCGGATAAATGCTCGCGCTTGAGCAGCAGTTTGCAGAGTAAGCATAGCTTCGACGAGCTGCTTATTTTCTTTCGTGTTCCAATTCATACGAGCACTTTAGTCTAGTACAGTGCTTTAGTCAAGTAAAGCTCTGCTGCATAACAATAAGCTGGTCCGTCAAGTGACTGTGCTATACTGAACGTCTGTGACGAAACAAGCTGAAAAAAAGGCCACACGAGTGTGGCCGGTCATACAGGCATACAGCAAAGCCGCGAGTAAGTATCCGGCGCTTTTGACGATGC
>CAZNVT010000039.1:0-2200 GCA_964577025.1 uncultured Candidatus Saccharibacteria bacterium | reverse complement strand
TGTGCCCGGGAGAGGACTTGAACCTCCACCCCCGAAGGGACCTGCTCCTAAGGCAGGCGTGTATACCAATTTCACCACCCGGGCAATGAAGCTATGGTACCAGAAAATGTGGGTGAGTACAGTCTGGTAGTTTTAAATCCTGGAACGTGATTACACTTTCGCCCGCGAGTCGGACACCCGCTATTACTTACGCCTTGTGGTCACGAGTCACTAAGTAGTTTGTTCCAAGTATTCACAAACCACTAAGTGCTCTCGACCCCGCCTCGCGGTTTTGCTTACCAGCAAAACATCGCTCCGGCCCGCACACGCAGAAAGTCTGGCGCAGGCCAGACTTTCTATTTGCGTGTGCGCCATCCTGGATTCGAACCAGGGACCATCTCCTTAAGAGGGAGTTGCTCTACCAACTGAGCTAATGGCGCATATTCCAGTCCGAGGACTGGAATGAGTGAATACTATACGGTTACCGTCAGTTATTCAAGTACCCGTTTTAGGTGCTGGGGAATGTGTACCAGGACGACGTATTCACTTTCGCGGTAGTCCTCGGTGCTCATGGTGCGAGCAATTGCCGGCACACTGTTTGCGGCATGTGGAGAGCGGGAAATGAACGTGACCGTGTCTCCAATGGAAACCGATGGAACGGCAGTGACGTCTATCGTGGTCATATTCATCGACACGCGCCCAATAATGGGGCAGTCGATTCCGCGCACTTGCACCACCCCAGTACTCGATAGGCGGCGGTCTACGCCCTCAAAATAGCCCACAGGGACCGTTGCAACCGTAGTAGTACCTGTGGTGGTGTGAGTGGCGTTGTAGCCCACTGTTTCGCCTAGAGGAACAGTGCGCAGCTCACCAATAATTGAGCGTAGTTCGAGCACTGGCTGCAGAGGCGCACGTTTGCCGGGTGCAGTATCAAAGCCATAGAGTCCAATGCCCAAGCGCGCTACATTTGTCCGGGCCTCTTCTGCAAATCGTATGCCCTTGGTAGCACCCAGGTGCCGGTATTCGAGGGTAGGATATGCCGTTTCAATTCTCTCGAGCCCTGCGTGCCATCGCGCAAGTTGCTGCTTTGTATGCAAGGATTCGTCAGTATCTGCGTCGGCAAAGTGCGAGCACACGCCAACGACCTGTACGAGAGTATTACGTGCCAATACTTCTAGAGCTTCAGGAAGTTGCTCAGGCAGGAGACCTTGGCGGTGCATTCCCGTATCTATTTTTATATGCACTCGCACGGGTTTACGCGCGCCGTTTACCACTTGGCGCAGTTGTTCCATATCGGTGAGTGCGTAATCGACACGCGAAAGAGACGAAGAAATAATTTCCTCTGGACGTGTATAGCCCATCACCACGATGCGGGAACCCACGCCGCTTGCGCGAAGTCGGCGAGCTTCATACAGCGAGTCCACCATAAAGAACGCGATGTTCTCGCGATCAAGTACGCGAGCTACCAGTCCAAGATCATGGCCGTACGCGTTGCTCTTAAGTACGGGAGCGACGGCTATGCCTGGATACGCGTCTTGGTATGCTCGCAGATTGTGCAGTAGCGCAGCTTCTGAAATACCCACCGTGATAAGAGGGTTGCTGGGCGAGAGTCTGGCGAGGAGGCGTTGCCACATAGCCTAGGGATTATACGACACGAATGTGCTGGGGGCGGGACTCTTTCCCTACGGGAACGGGCAGCTTTCTGCGAAACCGCACTTGGATTCTTATAGTCGCTACGCTCCTTAAGAATCTCGGCGTACACCTTGCGGCTGGACTAGCGTCCAGTCTCGCAAGGTCTTCGAGTCCCGCACACACGTCTCCCAGACGTGTTCTCCAGCACTATTTTTCGCTACGCTCATTTGTGCTGGGGGCGGGACTCGAACCCGCACGGTATTGCTACCTGAGGAGTTTAAGTCCTCTATGTCTACCATTCCATCACCCCGGCAATATGATGAAGATACCACATTGGAACAAGAGGCGGGAACCGGCGGTTACGCCTTTCGCCCGCGACTCTCTGTCTCGTCGTCACTCGACTTGCTCTGCACCACAGGAGTACTTCCAATTTCTAATCGCTGCGCTCAAGAAATGTAGGTCGGGCACCACCTCGTTGTTTTGCTCTGCTGAGCAAAACATACTCCGGTGTGCAATTCCCGACGTTTGGTGCGCAGGCACCAAACTCCCGGGCCACAAACCCACAAAAGCGGCAAAAAAGCCCCATTGC
>CAZNVT010000038.1:1385-2426 GCA_964577025.1 uncultured Candidatus Saccharibacteria bacterium | reverse complement strand
CAGATGGTGGTGTATCGACCACTGTATGAGAACCCAGCGGCCCCGATGTTCGTGCGTCCGCTCGAGATGTTTATGGGAGAGGTGGATAAGCCTGAACTTGGATACAAAGGTCCACGATTTGTTCAAGTAGAATCCAAGTCGTAGCCCTTGCATACTCACACAGGCGAGCTACGATAGAGAGACAGATGGACAACTTTCTCAAGATGGATATTTTCTTCGTAGTCGCCACATGCGCGACGGTGGTAATTTCTATTCTTTTGACTCTTGTCCTCTTGCGCGTACTTAGAATTCTTAAAAAAATTGACGACGTAACCAGCATCGTGCGAGACGGTAGTGAACAGCTACTTGAAGACATCGCTTCGGTGCGAGAAAAAGTGCACGAAGGTGGTATGCGTATCGGGCATTTGTTTGGATTTCTAAGTGGCGTAAAGAAACGAAAGCGCGCAAAGCGGTCATAATAATTTTAAGTACATACGGTATGGCAAAGAAAGCAGCTAAGAAATCAGCAAAGAAGGGAATGAGCGCCCTCGAGGCAGTAGAGCTCGGTGCAGGAATGCTTGCAGCAGTTGCTGCGGCAGGAGCTGCTGGGTACTACTTTTACGGAACTAAGAACGCTCCACAGCATCGTGACGCTGCGAGCAAGTGGGCAAAGGGTCTAAAGCGCGACACCTTGAAGCAGGTAAAGAAGTTGCAGAAGCTCGACGCCAAGAGCGTTGCTGAGGCAATCGAGAAGGCATCAGCTACCTACCGCACTATGGAGGGTGTGTCTAAGAAAGATGTAGACGCTGCTGTAGCAGAACTAAAGCAGAACTGGACCAAGATGAAGAAGGAACTTGAGCCATCAACTGAAGTGAAGAAGGCAGTAAAGACCGCGACCAACGCCAAGGCTGCAAAGAAGGCAGTAACCAAGGCGGTAAAGGATGTGAAGAAAGCGGTAAAGAAGGCAACAAAGAAGTCTCGCTAATAACGCGTATTTGGGAGTCAAAGAACAGCGCCCCCCAGCCGGGGGGGCGGTTTTTTTTTTTAGGGTGGCGGAAAGGA
>CAZNVT010000038.1:0-1375 GCA_964577025.1 uncultured Candidatus Saccharibacteria bacterium | reverse complement strand
CTACGCACAACCAGGTGATTACACCGTTTGTTTAACCGCTTATTTGGGCCAAAAACACCCGCCCCCCCCTGCGGGGCGCGCTGTTCTTGTATAGCGGTGGCCTCATCGAAATATATATGGCACCATAGAGAGGCTACAAGCCCCCTGAGCGCTCGACAGAATGAGGGAGGCTGATACGTCATACTCTATGGACCAGATTGAGGCAAACGAATACTTTCTCACAATTTATGATTCCTACGCGGATGCCATTTTTCGCTTTGTCCTCGTAAAGGTAAGCGACAAGGAGCGAGCGGAGGACATCACCCAGGAGGTATTTACGCGCTTCTGGCAGGCACTGCGCAAGGGCACCGTAATGCAAAACGACCGCGCGCTCCTCTATGCTATTGCCCGCAATCTGGTTATCGACTGGTATCGAAAGAAGAAGGAAGTCTCACTCGACGCCATGACCGAGGACGGGTTTGAGGCTCCAGGGGCAAGCGAGGTGCCCATACTGCAAAATGCTATGAACAACGAAGTTCTCGCGGTGATTCGAATACTTGATGAACCAACGCGTGAGTCGCTTATACTCCGATTTGTTGAAGGGCTTACTCCTGCCGACATTGCAGAGCAGCGAGGAGAGAGCGCAAACGCCGTGTCTGTGCGTATAAACCGAGGACTCAAGAAGGTCCGCGAACACCTACATATCTATGAATAACACCGAGAAAAATTTCATACAGAATCTAAAAGATATTCGCCTCGACGGCGAGGCTAAGCTGCGTATCCGTGAGCAACTCGTGGCGTACAGCGAATTGCATAGTATGCCCGCGGTAGAAGAGAAGCCATTCAATGGCGTATCCTTTATCTCTTCTATGTTTGGGCACTCACGCCGACTGTTGGCGACCACGCTCGCACTCGCTCTTCTCCTGGTTGGCGGCGGAGCGTCTACCTTTGCAGCGGAGAAAGCAGTTCCCGGAGATGTACTCTATCCTGTAAAGGTGGGCATTAATGAGCCAGTGGCGGCAGTATTTGCAGGTTCTGGAGAGGCACAGGCTCGCCATCATGCGCGCCTTGCAGTGCGTCGTGTACAGGAGGCAGAAGTGCTTCGTGCTCGTGGAGCACTTACCCCAGAAACTGAGGAGGAGCTATCAGCAAAAATTGATGCCGAGACTACCAAGGTAATCGAGGAAGCTGGAAAGTTGTCGCTTGCCGGAGACGTATCTGCGTCTGTGGCGGTGCGCACCGATTTGGCAGGCGAGCTTGCGCCCTACGCACCTGTTGCAGACACCGTAGCAGCTTCTGCACCAGAAGCTGCGCCAATGATGGCTAAAGCCGTACGTGCGACGCTTGCATCAGTACCGTCCGAGGATGAGGAAGTAGGTACACCGCGCACCGTTCG
>CAZNVT010000037.1:0-2473 GCA_964577025.1 uncultured Candidatus Saccharibacteria bacterium | reverse complement strand
CGCGAAGAGCGGCACCCGAATTTACTCCGCGCACCCAGTCGATTTCTGTGCGAAGTGCAGAGCCCCGATACAAAATAATAGCTAGCGTCTCCAAAGACGCTTTGCCTAAATCGCGAGACAACTCACTCTCGCGCAACTTCTTGATAATTTCGCTTGCTTCGGGACTGGTGCGCAGCTCTACTTCTGTGCTTGTGTACACTAGCGAAAGGCCCCGCCCAGAGAGAGCGCTCTCAAGTTCTGCTACATATCCGCGTACATCGTCCTCGCCACACTCAAGGAGTTTGGCTATGTCTTTGTATGAAAGTGCCCCACCCTCTGCAAATAGGAGTGCTTCAAGACTTACCGCAGGAGAAAGCGACATATACGTACAGGATACCGCAAACTGCTCCTGCCTGGAACCTATGTTCTGGGGACGTATAAGTATAAAAAGAAGCGGCGAAGGTTGAGGACCTCCGCCGCTTGCGCACATGGCGCTATTTTCTCTTTCTGAACACTGATACCGGAGCGCTGCCCAGCATCATGTGGTCCCCTGTGTCGTACGTCGACAGTAGTCGAAAGCCTTCGGCCTCGACCATTTCGTAGTGGGTGCGGTACGAAGTCTTGTAGTCACCGCGGTTGTGCAAGTCAGGGTCCCCGGGTCGCTCCATCTTTGCCCGCTCGATCTCTTCGAAGAGGGGTAGGACAAATTCACGGCACGCCGACTCCAGTCCGTCAGGAACCAGGACACACATAAAGAGTCGAGCCGCTTCTTCGACGAGGAGCATGAGTTTTCCGCGTTCTACACGCGGTACTCCTTCAGGGTCGTCACGGTAGACCTCCGTGAGGAAGTTCTCAATCTCCATGTCTTTCAAATCGTACGAATTGGACCTAAGTGCCGCCGCAATGACCTGGAAGTACAGAGAACACAGCGCGAGTCTGTGTCCGTGACCCGGGAATTTCTCCTCGAACCACGTATCAGGCGCCAGGTGCTCGTCACCGTGGATAAAGAGGCCGTCCTCCCTGAGCAGCGTTGCTATTTTTGCCACGACTTGCCTTTGTTCTGCGTACGGGAAGTGGTGAATCACCCCAGAAACAGTGACGATGTGAACTGGCTGCCAGTCGAGTTGCATCACATCTTCCTCGTGGAAGGTGACAAGTCGCTGCGTATCGAAGTGGTAGTCAAAGCTCTTGTTGAAGGCGTACGCCAGGAACGAGGGGCTCTTGTCGATCCCTTTGATAGAGACTCTCAAGAAAGCCTTGTCCCTGAATTCAGCCGCAATCCGCTGAGCGAGTGCCATGGTGAAATGGCCAGGGCCGCAGCCCAAGTCATAGATTACGATCTCTTCGCCCGGGTACTTCTGTAGGCGACTACGGATTTCAAGAATAGCAGTTCGCATCATCAACTCGTACATCTGAGCAAGCCAGATGTGCGCCTTGATTCCCGCGACATAGTCTTCGGCCGACGTGGTCGAGCCATAGTCCGTGGAATTGGCTTGCGCAGCCATGACTTACTCTCCAGATTTAGGTTGAAGGAACACAGCACTCGGCCGTGCGTTGCACGCACTCTGTCCTATTTTTCCAAAAAAGTCAATCTAGTAGCGCGGCACACCAGTGCTGGTATTCACAATACTGATGTCGGCAAATCCTTCGTGCTGGAGCGCATCCACCGCCCCCTGCTTTACGAGCTCCAGAAGCGCGAGAAATGACACGATGACTTCTACACGGTCAGTTGCTGTGCCGGAGAATTCACGAAATGAAAGCGTCATAGCTTTCTGCACGCGCGACAAGAGCGTGTCCATAATTTCCTCGATAGAGACAAGTGCGCGCACACGCGCTTCCGGCAGTTTCTCTGCCGTTTTCTCAAGAGCCGTGAGTGCGTCCGCCAGTGCGCCCGTGAGACGCTCCAGGGTAAGGTCGCAACTGGGAGCAAAGAAAGGCTCGGGCACACGCTCGCCAGCAGACACCATTACATTGGTGCCAAAGATACGTGACAGCTCGCGCATCTGCTCGCGCACGCGCTCGTACTCCATCAAGCGTTTCTTCAAGTCGTCCACGTCTTCCTCCTCTTCGCTAGAAAGCTCTAGCTCGGGAATGAGTGAACGCGACTTTATTAAAAGCAGCGTAGCAGCAATACCAATAAACTGAGCTGCTTCTTCCATGGGAAACTCTCCCTGGCCGCGCACAAACTGTATGTAGTCGTCGGTGACCTGCGCGAGCGACAGCTCGTTTACTGAAAGTTTGCGCTTCTCGATGAGATCAAGAATAAGCTCGAAGGGTCCTTCGTAGACGTGCGTCTTTATGTGTAGCCCGTTATCGCGTACTACGGTTTCCATCCTTCTATAAAAGCATACAAAAGGCGCACCGGTTCGCCTGCCGCACCTTTTGCCAACTCGTCTCCGGGTGCAGACGTCATACGTGGGGCGATATCAAGGTGCGCCCACGGGCAGTTGAGTTCCTGCGCAAACTGCCAGAGAAACATTCCGCCATTGATTGA
>CAZNVT010000036.1:0-2781 GCA_964577025.1 uncultured Candidatus Saccharibacteria bacterium | reverse complement strand
TGTCGAGCACGCCCGACTCCTCCATTTCGTGATAGAGGTCGTTTCCTTCACGCACGCGCTCTCCCACTCCTGCAAACACCGAGTATCCTCCGTGCTCCTGGGCCACGTTACGAATCAGCTCCTGAATAGTCACGGTCTTTCCTACTCCAGCTCCTCCAAAGAGTCCCACCTTTCCTCCCTTAAGGAACGGCGTCATAAGGTCAATGGCTTTGATACCCGTCTCAAAGATTTCTGCCTTGGTGGTTTGCTCATCAAATGACGGCGGCATACGGTGAATTGGAAGACGAGGAGAGCTCGCAGGAATCTCTGCCTTTCCGTCCACCGTCTCGCCAAGCACGTTAAAGAGTCGTCCCAAAGACTCAGTACCCACAGGAACAGAGATAGGTGCTCCCGTAGCGGTGGCAGTTTCGCCACGAGAAAGACCTGCGGTGTCACTCATCGCAATGGTGCGTACGCGGTCCATACCGAGGTGGGAGGCTACCTCAAGTACGATGCGAGCGTGCATATCGTTCTTTTCGATAACGAGCGCGTCCTGAATCGCCGGGCGATTCTCGGGAAAATGCACGTCTACGACTGGCCCGATGATTTCTGTGATTTTTCCTGTATTCATACTTATTTTGTTAACTCTACTACTTTGAATCCTAAAATGGTAATTGATTCTGAATCTTCAACGGGCCGCTTGTAATAGTTCTCAAACTTTTTCCTTCTTGCCTCTTTATCTTCGTATTGTTCGTGCCCCTCTCGATTCTCGGTCAGTTCCCCAAACGTGGTCAGCTCCTTTTGGGTAATTTCGAGTTTTCCAAACTTATCTCCTGTACCGCTGTCCTTTGTTTCTATCGTATCTCCTACGTTCAGGAAGTTCCACTTATCACCGAGGCGGTATGTTAGAACTTTTTCTCCGCTCCTGACGAGCGGTACTAACTCGCTCGCAAATCCTAGCTGGTCGCTCGTTATTTCCATACCTACGTCACGAGCGAACCACTAATAATCTCTGACACCTCACGCGTAATTGCCGCTTGGCGCACCTTGTTGTACTTACGCGTAAGATCACGCACCACCTCTTTGGACTTATCAGAAGCATTCTTCATTGCCACCATACGAGCCGAGTGCTCGGAAGCCTTCGACTCAAGCAACATATGATAGAGCGCGACGGCCACCAAGCGCGGAATAAGAATTGATAGTATGTCGTCGTCGCTTGGCTCAACAGAGTAGGAAGCAGGCGCAGCTACCTGCTTGGTCTCGCTAAACTTTCCTTTCTCAGGAATGATTCCCATCACAATGTCGTTCAACGCTCCAAGTGATAGCGGAAGGAGGCGACGCTCGGTTGCAATTTGCTCGAATGTTGATTTGAAGTTGCTGTATACCACGGTTACCTTGTCGAACTCTGCTGCAAGAAACGCGCGAGTAAGCTCGTTCGAGAGCTCTTCCATTGTTTCAATTTCGATGGTGTCGCTCTTGTTTTCATAGCGCGCGACTACATCGTACCCGCGACGAGAGAAGTACTCGTCTGCCTTCTTCCCGTACGCGTACACACTTACCTGCTCAGGCTTGAACTCTGACACTGATTCCACAGCCTTCTTGAGAACACTTGAGTTGAGCGCTCCCGCAAGACCCTTATCGCTCGTCATCACGACAAGCGCCACGCGCTTGTACTCGCGATGCTGCGAAAGCGGGTGCTTTACCACATGCTCAGTCCCTGACAAACGAGCAAGAATGGAAAGTGCTGCGCGTGCGTACGAGCGACCAGCAAGTGCTGTGGTCTGCGTCTTGCGCATCTTCACCGCAGACACGGCCTCCATAGCGCGCGTCACTTTGTTCATGCGCTCGGTAGCCTTTATTTTCGTTTTGATGTCTTTGAGTGCCATATGCTATTTGTCGATGTGAATGAGCGCGGTACGAAGTGCTTCTTTAGTGTATGCCTTTCTGTCCAAGCGCCCCTTTGTGAGAATACCGATAGCCCCTTGTCCTGCTCCAATACTAGGGTCTGTTGTTAAGCCCACCTTGTTTATTGCCTGAGACATATCTAGACCCTCTTCCAGCATAAGTCTGCTTATTTCCTTGTCTGGAAACTCCCATCCTGAGGACAACCCAAGATGAAACTCAATTCCATCAAATATCGCGCACGCGCACACATCCATATGCCCGCTTTTAGTGAATGGGACTTGAAACAAGCCCGACTCCAATCCTATAGAGTATTGCGCATCAGTAAAAGCACCGCGCGCTCTATTCATTGCACCTGTAAGAGTTTCCTCCAGCGACTTTGGCTGGTCTGATACACCAGACGGTACTTCTACACCCATAACTTCCGCATCTTTAAGATGCGTGTAGTCCTGCAGTATTTCGCGTACTGCTTCAACTTTTGCTGGGTTTGTAGAGCCGACCGTTATTTTCATAGCAATTATGCAGAGCGAGATACGAAGTTTTCTAGTGCAGCACGCAGGTCCTTCTCAGTTGCCTCACCAATTTCCTTGGTGGTGCGGATTGCTGCGAGTACCCCCGTTGCTTCACGAGTGAGGAAGTCCTGGAGGCGCTGCTCAGCGTCGGACGTCATCTCTGGAGCAAAGCTATCGAAGTAGCCGTTTACCGCTGCAAAGATAATTGCTGACTCCATTTCAAAGGCGATAGGAGCGCCATTGCCCTGCTTCAATACTTCAGTCATACGACGACCAGAATCAATTTGCTTCTTGGTGTTCGCATCAAGGTCTGAAGAGAACTGCATAAAGGCTTCAAGCTCACGGAACTGAGCGAGCTCAAGCTTGATCTTGCCCGAGACCTTCTTCA
>CAZNVT010000035.1:0-2832 GCA_964577025.1 uncultured Candidatus Saccharibacteria bacterium | reverse complement strand
TAAAGCTGCGGACTTCTAAGCCGTCGATCTTGGTTCGATTCCAGGTGGGGGCACCGATTGAGCGAAGCGACGTAAGCGTCGCCACAGAACCTCAATAAGAAATCGCCCCGTACGGGGCGATTTCTTATCTCTGGTGCGCGATGAGGGACTTGGTCACGTATGACTAATTCGCTACGCTCATAAGTCACGCGACCCCAACTCGACGCACTGCCTGCTCCCAGCAGGCGCGTCTCCGTTCTTCAAGTCCTCATCTAAAACGAATCTGGCCAGACAAGAAGTCTGGCCAGATTCGTTTCGGTGCGCGATGAGGGACTTGAACCCCCGACCTTTCCGGTGTAAACGGACTGCTCTACCAACTGAGCTAATCGCGCGCAGGAGAACGATACCGCAGGTTTTGGATTTTGGAAAGCAACCATACTCGCGTATCCTTGGTTCTTATACTCTATGAACGAACGTCTCGAAGCAGCAGTCACCGGGCGTGTGCAGCTGGTTATGTATCGAGACTTTGCCACGCGCAAGGCACGCGGCCTCAAACTTACTGGGGAAGTGCAGAATATGCCCGACGGCACCGTGCGCGTGGTGGCAGAAGGACCAAGGAAACAGCTCGAGTTGTATATAGCAAAGCTCCGGAAGGGCTCGCTACTCTCACGTGTAGAATCTGTAACCGCTACGTGGCTACCTGCAACCAGTGAGTTCACCACGTTTACTATTTGCTATGACTAACGGCTCCATTCCAGAATCTATCGGGGTAATACTCGACGGCAATCGCCGATGGGCCAAAGAACAGGGTCTCGAGCCACTTGAGGGACATCAAGAGGGCTCAGAGAGAGTAAAGGATTTAGTGAGATGGGCTCGAGAAGTCGGTATCGGTACGGTGTATATCTACGCGTTTTCTACAGAGAATTGGAATCGCGCGGAGGAGGAGGTCTCGTACCTCATGAAATTAATGGCGAGATTCTTTTCCGAAGGAATCATTGCTGAAATTGAAAAGGAAGACGGCAGGATAATGTTTCTTGGTGACCGAACACGCATACCACCAGGACTTTTGGTTGAAATGGAACGTGCCGAGAAAAGAACGCGGCACGGTAAGAGCGGAACGCTCGCCGTCTGCTTATCATATGGCGGACGCGCAGAAATTATTGCCGCTACGAATAAACTAATACGAGAAGGGAAGGAGATCGAGAATGAAGAGGACTTCTCGCGAGCTCTTTGGAGCGCCGGTCTCCCTGATCCAGGCCTTGTCATTCGCACCAGTGGTGAGCAGCGACTCTCTGGATTTCTTACGTGGCAGTCGGTATACAGTGAACTCTTTTTTACGGACACGAAGTGGCCAGCCTTCACGAAAGAGGAATTTCTTTCAATAATCGAAGAGTTTGGAAACCGCGAACGCAGACGCGGAAAGTAGCAGATGTGCTAGGGTGGGCATATGAACCCTGAAGTTTTGTACGAAGATGAGCACGTGGTGGCTATAAACAAACCTGCTGGTGTGATGACGCACCCAGATGGCCACACAACGGACGAGACTGTCAGTGACTGGTTTGCGTCCCGTTACCCCGCCTCAATTGCGGTGGGGGAGACTCAGCGCCTTCCAGATGGTAGTGAGATTGCTCGACCGGGAGTCGTGCATCGTCTCGACCGCGATACGTCGGGTGTCCTGATTCTGGTAAAGACTCCAGAAGCGCACGCATTTTATAAAAGCGCATTCCAGGAACGTCTCACCAAAAAAACCTACCTTGCAGTGGTGTACGGACTAATGAAGGAAGAAAAGGGAACCATTGAATTTTCTATCGGGCGGTCCCGTAAGGACTTTAGGCTCCGTAGTGCGCAACCCAAGGCGCGCGGAACGCTGCGTGAAGCAATCACTCACTACGAGGTAATCGATGACATTGGTACGCACTCGCTACTAAAAGTTGTCCCTGAAACTGGTCGCACGCACCAAATTCGCGTGCACCTAAAGGCACTTCACCATCCGGTAGTGTGCGACCCACTCTATGCAATAGGGAAGCCGTGTGACCTGGGAACCTCCAGGCTGGCCCTTCACGCCTACCAACTGCGCATTCCGGGAATGAGCGGGGAAGATATCCAGATCAGCGCCCCGGTGCCCGTGGACCTCGAGAAAGCGGTGGCTTCGTTCCCACGCGCTGCGGCCGTTATTGCCTCCTTATAGAGCGCGTGGTAGAGTCTGGCAACATATGCATACCGTAATTACTCCAGTAGCAACCAACGAGCGCGTACAGCTTGGCGTCCGTGCCGGCGACACCGTTCGTGTCCACCAGAAGGTGGTAGAAAAGGGCAAGACTCGTCTCCAGGTATTTGAGGGGCTCGTAATCGCCGTGAAGCACGGAACCGAGCCAGGCGCGACATTTACTGTCCGCGCAACGATGTCAGGTATCGGTGTGGAAAAGATTTTCCCACTCTACAGCCCAGTTATTGATAAAATTGAGATCACCAAGCGTTCAAAGGTACGTCGCGCAAAGCTGTACTTCATTCGTGAGAAGGTGGCTCGCGAGGTACGTCGCCAGCTTCGCAATATGCGTATGGTGAAGATGTCTACCGAGGACTACAAGGAAGTAGAGCCTGTGGTAGAGGAGGTCGCAGAGGCGAAAGAAGAAGAGGCTCCAGAGGTAGTTGTGGAGGCTACAGAGACCGAGACTGCACCAGAAGAGGTAGCTGCAACAGAGGACAAGAAGGAGGAAGAGGCTGCGTAAAGCGCCCCAAGATTTGTTAAAAAGACTCTGGCCCGCTATAGTATGCGGGCCAGAGTCTTTTTCTGGTTAATGCCTGCCCGGGTGTTGAAATTGGTAGACAAGCATCCTTGAGGTGGATGTGCCG
>CAZNVT010000034.1:1533-4121 GCA_964577025.1 uncultured Candidatus Saccharibacteria bacterium | reverse complement strand
CCGAGCTTTGCTTCTGCATCGGTCTTGAGTTTGCTCAAAATCATTGCGGACACCTCTTCTGGGCGGTAGTCCTTGTCGCCGAGGTGTACCTCTACACCGCCACCTGCGCCTGCTTTTATTTCGTAGGGCACGACACCCTTGTCGTTCTGTACGTCCTTGTCACTAAAACTGTGACCCATAAAGCGCTTGATACCGTAAATGGTGTTCTTTGGATTTGTCACTGCCTGACGCTTTGCAAGCGTACCGACAAGACGCTCGCCGTTCTTTGCGATTGCTACAACAGACGGCGTGGTGCGCTGTCCTTCTGCGTTTTCGAGAACGCGTGGCTCGCCTCCCTCCATGATAGCCATCGCGGAGTTTGTGGTGCCGAGGTCAATACCGAGAATTTTTGCCATAGAGATGTGAATCTAGTGAAGTAATAAAAGTGGATGTATATCCATTCTGTTCGCCCGCTTGCGCCCAAGTACTATCAGTTTACACCTGCACGTTTTTAGGTTCAAGTGGGGTGCTATTTTTTGATTTTATCGAGCGCGGCAGTAAGTTTTGAGATCATGTCCTCTGCTCCGTCATACTCGATGCGGTCTGTTACGACGTTATCAATTGAGAAAGACGGGGTCGTGCCTTTTTCGTAGACTGCTATTACGGGGTGGTGGAATGAGTCAGCCCAGCCCATCTCAATGCCTGCACCAAGAGAGGGTGATGAAACTTCTGCTATGAGCACGTCAGAGTTCTCAATCATGTCTCGTGTAATTTCTTCAATTTCACCCTCTTGAGGAAGTAGAATTTCGTGCTCAGTATTTAGCACTGATGAACGAAGCGGTGCGTACAGCTTTGTCTTAAAATCAAAACTACTTGAATGCGCAACAAAGATTTTCATATTAGATGAGAATTATTGATGAGTACCTACACGCACCTTTGCAGCGCGAACAACGGTGTCGCCTGCCTTCCAGCCCTGCTCAAGCACGGTAGTGACGGTGTCGTCGAGCAGGATATCAGTGACCGGGTCCTGTCCAAGTGCCTCGTGCTGATTAGGGTCAAACGTCTCACCCACAGCTCCAAAAGACACGAGTCCAAGCGACGCTGCTGCCTCCTCTAGCTGGCGAGAAATGGCCTGGAATGCCTCTGGGACCTCGCCTGCGGCCTTTGCACGGGTGAGAGAGTCTAGTACGCCGATAAATGCCTTTGCGGCTTTTACGGTGCCCTTTGTCTCTGCGCTTTTACGCTCGTCCTCTGCGCGCTTCAATACATTTACGTAGTCGGCTTTGGAACGCTGCCACCCGTCCATATACTCTTGGCGTTCAGCCTTGCAGGCCTCGAGCTCCTTTTTAATCTTTGCAACCTTTGCGCCCTCGCGAGACTCAGTAGCTTCGAGCTCTTCCTCGCTCATGCCAATCTCTTCCGCGCCGTCTGCCTCAATGTTGATATCATCGTGGTCATTCATATGTACTGAATATGCCTGAAACTGATGCGAGAGTCAAAATGCTACAGCAATTCGTACTTAGTGATTTGCCATCCATCGAGCCCCTGCGTAAGGGTGAAGCGCACAGGAGTCTTTATGGGTGCTGCTGCGGGATCTTTGCTCGTGTTCTTTGCCACGAGGGCTGCGTCCACGGTGTAGGTGCCGTTCTTGTTGTGGGTGACGGTGGTTATTTCCGCCTTGTCGGTGCGAGGGCCAGTGGCTTTTGTGCCGAGAGCAAGTGCGGTGTTCTGCTTCCATGCAGCGAGAAGGTCGGGGTGAATGTACACCGCGTAGTGCATATCCATATCACGGGCTACTTCGTCTGGACTCTTGGCAAGGGACACCTGACTTATTTCGTCTCCAAATCCATACACCACTTCGCGTACCTGGAAGTCGTTAGACGGTACGCGCGGGCGTGTTACTGCGTATGCGGCTATGCCAATAAGAACAAGAACCAAGATACCCGCACCCGCGATAAGCAGTTTCCTTTTCATATATGTTTAGACGTACTAGTGAGTGTCATATTACACCGAAACAGCCCCGATTGCTCGGTACGTGGCTACCACACCACTGGCGTGCTAGAGTCCAGTTGGAAGCAAGGGAGGACTCATATGGACTACTCTTGGAGGGCTTTTGGCACTACCTATCACACGGCTACTATTCGTCATGATTGCGACCGGTGCGCTCAACGAATAGAGCCCGGGGACTACTACGAGCGATTTGTTGAGCGTCGGGGGCGAAAGGTCTTGACGTGGAAGTATCACAACATGCCCGATTGCCCCATCCCGCCGTACAAAGACGATGAAGACGCTGATTCGATAGAATTCACGAACGTGAACGACGACTTCGTCGACATAGAAGAAGGAGACTCTACGGAAAAAGCCGCGTGACATTCACGCGGCTTTTCACGTGTAAAAAGAATACAGCCCCGCTTCGCGGGGCTGTATTCAAGAGTGCGATCAAAAACGTTTCAGATGCTAGACGCGAGCGAGGAGACGACCGAGGCGTACTAGAAGTACGGTGAGGAAGTCCCGGAGCGAGCAACAACGCAGATGAGCGTTTTGGACGTGCTCTAGCGCTTAGACCACTGTGGAGCCTTGCGAGCCTTTCGAAGTCCCGGCTTCTTACG
>CAZNVT010000034.1:0-1523 GCA_964577025.1 uncultured Candidatus Saccharibacteria bacterium | reverse complement strand
CAGCAAAGAATGCAGCCCCGCGAGGCGGGGCTGCATTCTTTGAGTGCGTTTAAAATTCAGGAGATGCGAGGCGCAGGTGAAGCGCACACCGAGGCGTATGGGCTATACGACGAGGGCGCACTGGAACCTGCAACAAAGCAGATACGAATTTTTAACGTAATCTTAACGCTTGGACCACTGTGGAGCTTTACGAGCCTTTCGAAGTCCCGGCTTCTTACGCTCCTTTGCGCGTGGGTCGCGAGTAAGGAGTCCTGCAGACTTAAGTGCTCCGCGCTGCCCTTCCTCAATCTTGATAAGGGCGCGAGCGATAGCGTGGCGAACAGCGCCAGCCTGAGCAGCAATACCTCCTCCTGCAACCTTCGCTAGGATTTCGTAGTCCTGCTTTGCTTCTACGGTCTTAAATACGTCTCCAGTCACTGCCTCACGACCTGCGGTCTTGAAGTATTCGCGAGTAGTCTGCCCGTTTACGGTGAGAGAGCTCTTTGCAGCCGGAGTCATCTTTACGCGAGCTGAGGCAGTCTTGCGACGTCCTACGGCTACAACGAAATTGTCTTGTGTTTCAGGCATACGAATTAATCAGTGATAGTAAGGCGCTTCATACGTTCCTTGCGGAGCTTGTTGCGAGGAATCATTCCGTCCACAGCCTTTTCAATAGCTGCACGAACACCCTTGTTCTCGATAAGGCGTGCAAGCGGAGTGATACGAAGACCGCCTGGGTAGCCAGTGTAACGTGCGTACTCCTTGCCCTTGATGCGCTTCTCGGTCATTACGAGTGCGTTTGCGTTCTCGATGGTGACTTCCACTGCTGACACCTCGTTCTTCATAAACTGAGGTGAGTGCTTGCCAAGTAGACGAGAGGCAGCCTCAGACGCTACGCGTCCAAGAGACTGTCCCGACGCATCAATAGCGTAGTGTGTGCGATCCCCCTTCTGTGTTTTGGTAATAGTCATAGGTTTATACGAAAGCGATATAGGCGTTCTTGGAACCATCAAGTGCGATGGCACGCTTCACAATGCGAGTGTAGCCACCCGGACGCTCAACGTAGCGAGGAGCGATAGCAGTGAAGAGCTTTGCCGTTGCCTCGTCGTCGTTTCCAAGACGAGCTGCTACAAGGCGGCGGTTTGCCACATTGTCCACGCGAGCGTGGGACACGAGCTTCTCGATAAGGGGACGGAGCTCCTTGGCCTTTGCTTCGGTCGTCGAAATACGCTCATGAATGATGAGCGAGCGCATAAGCCCACGAAGAAGCGCTACGCGCTGGTCGTGTGTGCGGCCGAAAACCCTACCTTTGTGATGATGACGCATATATCTGTTTTAACACGAATTCCTATGACCGTCTAACTATTCGCCTTTTAGCTCGAGACCGAGCTTGTCGAGGGCCTCGCGGATCTCAGACACAGCCTTGTCCCCTACGCCATCAAGCTCGAGAAGCGCGGTAGCGGTCTTCTTTACGAGACCTGCTACTGATTTAATGCCAGCGTCGGTAAGAGCAGCAGTAACACGAGCACCAAGCTCGAGCTCCT
>CAZNVT010000033.1:0-4159 GCA_964577025.1 uncultured Candidatus Saccharibacteria bacterium | reverse complement strand
CAAAGCGGGGTTCTATTCCGCGTGAGGTCACAAAGCGGCCAGCCCAGGAGCGTATGCTCTTGGGCTGTTGCCGTTTGTAGATCCTCACGGGGAATCGAAAGACGGAGCGCTGTGAGCTTCAGCAGAAGCGAACCGCGAGTCGGGCCTGCGCGCAGCGGTGAGTGACGACGAACTGCTGACGTGTAGGCGAAAGGCGTACTCGCCGGTTCCCCGTCAGTTCTGAATCTACATTAGTGGCGCCAGCTCCCCGCGAGTCCCAAAATTCTCCCACAAACCCCTGCCTACAAACTGATGTATTGAGACGTTGGCACCTCATTAGAAGGTAGCGTCGACGTAAAGGTAGTTTCGCTCATATGAATCTGCCCCACCTCATCTTCCTGTACGAGCACAACAGGCACAGGAGGCACTTCAACAGAAGGCGTAGAAGTGGCTTCAGTAGAAGTCGCCTCCGTAGAAGTGGCCTCAGTAGACGTTGCAGATGTGCCCACCTCAATTATTTCAGGTGTAGTAGTCGCCTGTGTCGTTTCCTCTGGTACAGAGGACGCAGCTGAAGCAGCTACATTGATGTTGGCGTTCTGGAGAAGCATTTTTAGTTCATCCTCTGTGACGCAGGTTTCACCCACACACAGCGTCTTGGTGGTGAAGCGGTCAGAGAAGCCAAGAACGGTGGCCTGCAGCCCGTCCAAGTGGTTGGACAGCTCCTTTATAGCGTTCACCACAGCCGCAAGGATAGCGTTGCTATCAAGTCCCAAGAAGCCGTTGTTCTGCAGCGGCGCTGCCGCAGGAAGAACTGCTTTAACATTCTGAGCTATGAATCCAACGTGCGTGTAGTTCTCACCCTTGTATTGGAAGTAGGACGGATCTATTCCCTTGATGATACTCAAGCCATCGGCAAATGGTGCGATGTTCTCTTTCAGATTGGCGTCTGACGTACAGATAATGTCTCCAGACGCGTTTGATGAAAGCGCACAATTAACGCCACCTGTCTGACGCACAGTGCCGGCCACATCCAATTTTTGACCGGGACTTGCAGTACCAATACCGACGTTGCCATCATTTGCGATACGCATATATTCTCCATATGCAGCCGTTGTTCCGTTATAGCCTTTCCACACGAACGCACCTCGCGTATTCGACTCCTGCACGACACCAAAGAAGTTCTCAACACTTCCAGCTGCGTTGGAGAAGCGAATGAGACTATGCGAACCAGTAACGCCTCCACCCGAAACGAGATTTAAACGGGACGTTCCTTGGAAGACTGCTGGGTTGTACACGGTAGTGTCAGTTGAATAAAAGTTTACTGCTTCTGCGGTTGCGCCTGAATGAACATCGAGTTTGTATTGGGGATTGGCGTTGCCAATACCGACGTTGCCTGCAAAGTACGCACTACCATCTCTACCGATTGCGGCCACGTCTCCTCCGAACGCACTGCTAAATATGAGCGTGTCTGAAAGTGTACCCACACCTGCAGACATGTACAGGCGCATATAATCGCTATCGTTCGAGCGGCTAATCTGCAAGCCTTGTGTAGATGCATCGCTTGATTGAAGAATGTCGAGCTTTGCATCGGGAGATGTGTCACCAATACCCACGTTGCCTGTGTTTTTGACATATACTCTTTCACTTCCTGCAGTACGGATAGAGACACCTCCAGCATAGTTGTTCCCTATGTCACCCACAAGAATATCCCCACTGGCATCAGCAAGAACGCTGTACCCATTTAACTTATAGCCTCCAACGGTGTACGTTCCTTGTGTATTAACAAAACCATTGACATCAAGCTTGTACGAAGGGCTCGCAGTACCAATACCCACGTTGCCTGCAGTATTAATTATCATTCGCGAAGTACCACCAATAATCTGCTGAATGGCAGTGTTGCTGTAAATAACAGAGCTGTACGCAAGAGAGCCGGTGAAGAAGCCACCTGCAGTTGAGCCTTCACTTCCGAAGTACACGTCGTTTCCAGTGTTCACTGCTCGCAACGACACTGGACCAACACCACCATTCCCTGCACGGAATGACTCTCCTGTTCCATAAGAGGTAATGAGCCCAGATGCTGAAACCGCACCTGTCACCGTGAGTTTTGATTCTGGAGATGTAGTACCAATACCGACGTTGCCCGACCTATCAATCTGAAGACCGTCTGCTGTTGCTGAACCCGCGTCATTCAGCGGAGCAATGCGCAACGTACTGCCGGTATTCTGGATAGCGAATATTTTATTATTTGCTGTCTGGCTCGTATTGGTAATCGAAAGTCCATCTGCTGAGTTGTTTGCGATTGACAGACGCACGATTGGAGTAGTAGTACCAATACCGACGTTGCCCGATTGAGTAACGCGCATACGTTCGTTGCCACTAGTTATTAAGCGTATGAGCTGAGCATCAGTCGCAAGGCTGTTGTATCCCACAATATCGATTGCCGATTGTTCACCCACGGTACTACCCGCAGAAAGTCGAAGGAAACCGTATGAAGAAGCCGCATTCTCCCCGCCTCTAATTTCTCCCGTAAGTGGCGTTACTGAAACAGCGGGAAGAGCCCCTGCGTAATAGGAGTTTGAGAGGAATATTGCACCGCTCGCAACGTCAAGTTTCGCAAGAGGATTAGTGGCGCCAATACCGACGTTGCCGTTGCCACGGATGGACATGGCCACAGCCGCTGTTGATCCAGAACCGGCGTTGTATAGCGCGTTGAAGTCAAGGCGGCCATAAGTCCCGTCATAGGTAGCACCTATCCCTGCCACGTTATTCGTTCCGTCGGTAAAGAGCATCTGCGCATACTTTCCGGAGGCCGTACCCCAAGCGCCATTATTCGATATCTTTACTGCAGTCCAATCCGCGTTCGTGAGAATTCTGGAAACTTCAAATGGTGCACTTGGGTTTGTGGTACCAATACCAACGTTGCCTGAACCATCAACATACAGAGCACTACCGCTACCATTTATGCGAACATTGAGTTTTGCAACATCAACATCCATCGTTCCATACGAACTGGCAACTCGATCATAAACTTGGAATACGGAATCGCTTGCGGTGGCTCCTGGAACAAACTCAAAACCATTTGCTCCACCACTCACTACAAACTTAGTTGATGGATTCGTAGTACCAATACCGACGTTGCCCTCACTTCCACCATTCAAGATGATTGAGCTAGCCTGCAACCGTAGTGGCTTGAACGTCGACGTTGTACGGTCAATAGCTATGATGCGGCCAGCTGGAATAGATGGGTCATACGCAATCTCTAAGCCGGTGCCTGAGCCTGGGATTGTATAGTCGAGGAAACGACCTCCACCATTTACATCCAGCTTTGTTGCGGGTGTGGTGGTACCAATACCGACATTTCCCGCATAGGTGATACTCAAACGTGCATCTGCAAGAGTTGCATTTGAGCTATCATTCGTACCGTCATTCAGAATATGTATCGTTCCGCGGGCAGCGCCGTCCCCTACCTGCTCCTGAACGAGAGCGCTCTTTTGATAAGTGGGGCCTGTTTCGCCGTACCCGAATGAGATTCCAGTAAAGTTTGTCGAAGTGACCCCGAGGCCTTGACCACCAAAGTGAGAGGTCTGTCCTGTGGTGCTGTATACGTGGAGTTTGTTCGTTGGTGAAGCGGTACCAATACCGACGTTGCCTGATGACGTAACGCGGAGCTTTTCGCCAAGCGTTCCGTTCTCTGTAGTATGGAGTGAGAAGTAGGAGTCCTGGGTAGAGACGGTACTATTCCAGGAACTTTCCCCGTCCCACACCGCCTTACCCATAGCGAGGTAACTGCCGCCTATAAGCTGAGACCCTGCTTCAATTCCGGCACCATATCCACCCACATATCCTTCAGCACGAATACCTGCGTTACCGACCGCTGCTGTTCCATCATAGACATGGAGTTTGTCTTGCGGACTCGTAGTACCAATACCGACGTTGCCGCTCGTATCGAGAGTCATACGCACGGTTCCATTAGAAGCAAGCTGCAGTGCCGTTGCATTTGAGGAGCCAATCACAGAGGCGTACGCTAGACTGCTAGCAAATACCTGTCCGGCGCTTGATCCCTCAACCCCCCACCAGAGACTTCCAGAGGTGTTTGACATAGATGCATAGTTGAATCCCGTCGTGCTGCCGCTAATATCAAGCGAGCGCACCGGGGTAGCAGCGGCCGTAGCTATGGTTA
>CAZNVT010000032.1:0-4278 GCA_964577025.1 uncultured Candidatus Saccharibacteria bacterium | reverse complement strand
GCCCGGTAGCGCGGGCAGCTTCCACAATGGCTTCCGTATCTAGAGGCTTCACGGTTGGCAAATGCAACACAATGCTCCCAATACCGTCGGCTTGCAGGGCTCGCGCCGCTTCAAGCGCTTGGTACGCCATACTTCCGGTGCTAAGAAGCGCCACGCTCGGGGATTCACTTCTCCAGAGTACTAGTCCCTTACCGACTTCAAAGGGTGTTTCTGCGGTGGTGAATGTAGGCACCGGTGAGCGGCCAAAACGAATGTAGGAAGGTCCTGGTAATGTTGCAGCAGCCTCTACAATTTTTTGCGCTTCTACCGCGTCCCCCGGCACAAACACATTCATATTGGGAAGCATTCGCATAAGCCCGATGTCCTCGAGCATTTGGTGCGTTGCGCCGTCTGGCCCTACCGACACCCCTGCGTGCATACCGCAGACAATCACTCGCGCATCGTTGAGTGCGATAGTAGTTCGAATTTGCTCGTAGTTCCGGCCGGGAGAAAATGCCGCGTAGCTTGCGATATAGGGCACCTTTCCGGCAAGCGCAAACCCCGCACCCAGGCACGCCATATTTTGCTCTGCCACACCCACTTCTATAAATCGGTCTGGGAATTCTTTTTCAAACCATTCCGCGCGCGTAGATTCTTTCAAATCCGCACAAAGCACAATCACATTTGCGTCTTTCTTTCCCGCAGCCACGGTACCAAGACCAAACCCATCGCGCGTTGGCTTTTGCTCGATATCTTTTGAGAATATCTCGTTACTGAGTTGGAGTTTAGAATTAAGCATATTCGTGAGGGACGCGGCCGGCGCCACTGCGGAGCGCAACCATAAATCGCTTCGCTTCTTCTGCTGTTGGTGGCTTCCCGTGCCAGCGGTAATCAAACTCTATTTCTGGCACACCCTTACCCGCTATCGTATGCGCAACAATGCACACTGGTTTTTCTGAAATGGAGCGGGCGTCTTCTACGGCCGCAATAAATGCCCGCACATCGTGGCCATTCACTTCAAGCACGTGCCAGCCAAATGCTTCGTATTTGTCTTTGAGGGAATCTAAGGGCATCACATCCTCCGTCAGTCCGTCTATTTGAATATTATTGCGATCAATCACCGCAGTGAGGTTCGCAAGTTTGTTCTTCCCAGCCCACATAACGGCTTCCCACACATTTCCTTCATCCTGTTCTCCATCTCCCATACACACGTACACTTGGTTTTTCTTTCCGTCCATTCCAAATGCGTACGCCATAGCGGCAGCCTGCGAGAGCCCCTCACCCAAAGGGCCCGATGTGGTCTCAAGGCCCGGTAGGCGGTTGCGCTCAGGATGCCCCTGCAAGCGACTACCAAACTTCCGCAGAGTAAGACACTCTTCGACGGGAAAATATCCTGCGTGCGCCATAGCGCTGTAGCGCACCGGCACAATGTGTCCATTAGAAAGGATAAGGCGGTCTCGCTCTTCCCATTCTGAATTCATAGGATCGTGCTTCAAAATATGAAAATAAAATGCAGCAAAAATGTCCGCCATGCCCAGTGGCCCTGCGGTGTGACCACTCCCAGCCTGTACCAGCATATCGAGAATAGTTTCTCGAATTGCTTCTGCTTTTTCTTCGATGCCTTGTACGTCGGTGTCAGTGAGCGTCATTAGTACTACGATACCACGCGCTACCACGTAGAACCTCCCGGAGTATACACTGCACAACTATTGTTACGTGCTGGATCGTAAAAATTCTTTGAGGTACTTGTGTTTGTATAGCAGCCGGAGGAGGTAACGCAGTTGTACAACATATATTTGTAATCAGCAGTGCCCCCGCCCGAGTAATACAGATAACAACATTGGTTGCCGCTAATGTTCTGATCGGGGTCAGTAGGTAATTGCGGAATGTACCCTCCAGAAACAAGTCCAGGGACGGTGTTTGCTGCGGTGGCCTGCGTCCAGCCCGCACACTGACTAATCCAGTTGCCACCAGCATTTGGATACTGGCCATTATGATCGGCTGCGTACAACTCTAGCGCGCTACGAACTGCTTGAATGTTGGCATAACGCTTCGCATCGTTTGCCTTCCCGCGTGCGCTATTGAGAGATGCCAGTACCACCGAAGACAAAATACCGATGATAGCGATAACTACCAAGAGTTCTATGAGTGTAAATCCACGTGAATTAATACGCATAGAATTATCGATACTGTGAAACTGGCTTCGGCCAGGTTGGGTCACTTGGCGTTCTCGGTGCTGGCTTGGTCAGACTCCCTGCGAACAACACCCCAATCCCGATAAGCACGCACACTCCAACAATGCCCAAAAGCACATACTGCGCTTGTGTGTCGTTCTTTGGAATACCCGTTGCATACGCAAACGCTATAAATGCAGAACGTTTGACGGTAACGGGTCTACGGTACTGCGGCTCTTCATTAAACGACACATCTGCCATATTGGTTTAAGTATATCAGCGCGCTTACAGAAACAAATACCACTGTGGACAGCGGGTTTCTAGGGCCCTTAGTCCTGCGACCCTAGGGATTGTTGTAGCAACCAGGCTGCATATCGTAGGTAGCATACTCCCCCTTTGCGCCACTACTTCCGGAGCACCACCATTTGCCACTATTGAGCTGCACCATAATAGAGTATGCAGTAGTACAGCCAGGACTAGAGTCGATGTACATCTTGTACTGACCAGGAGACCCCCAGTTATTCTCTGCAGCGTTTCCCACAATATTGTTGCAGATGGCGCGCGCGTTTGTGGCATAGGTGCCAAAAAACTTTGCATTGCAGACTCCCTCCCGAGACACCCAACTCGTCGTCATCTGACAGTACGAGCCGTACTCGCTTCTATCAATTTCCATTAGCTGCACAAGCTGGTGCACCGATTCTTTTATGGCAGCATCCTTTGCCTTCCCTCTCGCGCTATTGAGAGACGCGAGTACCACCGAAGACAAAATACCGATGATAGCAATAACCACCAAAAGTTCGATAAGGGTGAATCCGCGCGAGCGCATATGCGTAGATTAGTGCGGCTGGGACATTCGCTGTAGCTCTTCTGCTGAAGGTTTCGGGCTTGATACAACGCCGCTTTTGGAACCCGAAATAAAGAAATACCCTGCCATACATAGGAGTACAACCACTGCGCCTATTAACACCGCATCAACGGAGCCTGCGGGTATACCTGCATCAATGCACAGCTGTCGTATGCCTCCCGCGCGCGCTGCCGTTTTTGGCTTTACTCCAAAACCTTGCTCCTCGGTGAATTGTACATCGCTCATATAGATATAGTGTAGCCAGCTACCGCTCGATTCACAAATGCAAAAGTCCCCAGCATCGAATTATTCATAAATGCCGCGCTCCTGTGTGAGCTCCTCCAAGCTGGCGAGTGCCTTCTGAAAGTCGGGTGCTTGCCAGAGCGCAGACCCCACCACCAAACGAGACACCCCAAGCTCAAGCAGTTTTGCTGCGGTATGAATACTCACCCCGCCATCTACCTGCACCGGCATATCTGGGTGCCTGCGACGAAACAGTGCAATGGCTTTGAGCACCCCTGCATCAAAAGGTTCTCCCTGTCGCCCCACATTCTTAATACCCATAAATTGCACGTAGTCTAGCTGGTCAAAATACTGCGCAAACGCTTCTGGATCAGAATCCGCTGGTATGGCAAGCCCGATAGCAAGAAGACCACTTGCAAATCCCTTTTCGTATCCGTACACCGTTGCAAAGTCATTAAGCAAACGCGACACGTATTCACTACGTGTCGCGTGTACGGTCACTCTACTAGCACCAAGCTCAATCCAAGCGCCTGCGGTTGCTTCTGGATGAGCAACCATTAAATCCACCTCGACCCGGCACTCGCCTGAATGAGGAATCATATCGCCACTAGCCAGCATTCTCGTGAGTTCCTCTGGCCCGCTGTCATAAGGCCACGTGGGAGGAGAGGCAAATACCCCGTCCACAATATCTATCTGCACCTCGTCTACGAGCCCGACCAACTGCTCGAGCTTGTCCACGAGGTCTTTACGCGATACCGGCAATATGGCCGGCACGATAATGCTCATACCTATATATGGTATACCCTATCCGCTACGGTTTGTGTGGGTACGGGGACAGTTACTAAAACGCAGCAATACGGCGCAGGTGTCGCTCGTCCTCTGAGAACGGCGTGGCAAGGAATACCTTTACTGCCTCTGTTGCTTCTTCAAGGGATACAAACCGCGCACCAATAGACAGAATGTTTGCGTTGTTGTGCTTGCGCGCAAGACGCACAATGTCGTATCCGTCCTTTGAGTGAGCACCCTCACGGTCAAGTA
>CAZNVT010000031.1:2681-4540 GCA_964577025.1 uncultured Candidatus Saccharibacteria bacterium | reverse complement strand
TTTGCACTCACCCACAGAATGTACGCCCAGTCGCCTTTTTGTACGGCTACCGTACCTTGAGTAAATACCTTTCCTGCGTCCTTTGTCACCACACCCACCAGACACGTTGGCGGTTCTGCAGCAAACGCGGAAAATGGCGACACCAGAAACAGCACCGAGGCCAATACTGTAACCCGCACAAGAGGAGAGATAGTCATAGAAAGAAGTATACGCGCACAATAGTAACTAGTAGTGAAGACGGAGACGAGCGTTAGTCATTACACAAAAGACACTCGCAAAGCGAGTGTCTTTTGTTCTAGCGAGTGTGTTGGCTATACACCATTCACGCCGTCGCCAATTACCTCTGTGTCGTCAGTACTATCAAGTAGCATTACACCACTGTGAGTAGAGATGCCAGGAGCAGTCATAAGCGCAGTGTTAGGATCGTTTGCAATTACGGTGCTTACGTTTCCTGCGCTGTTTACATACGCGTATGTAGCAGCGTATGAAAGAGCTGGGGCACTCATTACTGCAAACGCTGCAACAACGAGGCCAACCTTGATAAACGAGAGTGTCTTGCGAGTGATGGGAGTAGTCATATGATTTGAGAATAGTTACGCTTTTTTTATTAGGAGACATCGACCCGTGATGTCCTCGATACTAAAGACGAGTGGGGCCAGTAATTATTACAAGTTCCGTAATTTGAGTTCTGCGACTTCACCCATCAGTACTGCCGTTTGCTTCTCAAGACGCTGTAATTGTCCCGATATACGCGCTTCGTTCACCTGGGCCTGCCCAGCAAGGCGCTCTGCAATAGCCATAATTTCGGTCACATCTTCCATAGCAAGGAGAATAATTGGTGAGAATGAAGCGACTGACCCTTCCTGAAATATGCGTCGTGCATTAAGGAGCATTACCTTGCGTCCTATCCCTGGAAACTCGTGAACTACTTCAAAGCCCTTAAAGAAGGTGTTCTGTGGCAAAATCTCCTCCAGCAGTTTACGGAGCGCGGGTATGTTCCACTGACCATTCCCGAGTTCATACACGTGTTTGTTCTCTGTAGTATGAGGCTCCACCTGAAACGTCCGATAGAACGATTTATTCGCTGCCATCACACACAGATCTTTGTTGAGAATAAGAAATGGTTCGCGAACTGTGTCAACAACTGTTTTGATGTACGTCCAGCTTTCTTCCCAGAGTCGTTCTGCTAGTGCGGTGCCCGATAGGGCCCCTGCGTCCGCAACCTCTTTCACGGGTGATGTGTCTGTCATATGGATACTGCCGAGCGGCGGCGTAATTTATTACGAACTAGTAGATGCGAGCGGCTAGTGGTAGTATGCGCTTGTAGTCACTTTTCTCCTATGTTTTGTAATGCGCTGTAATAAAAGGCGCAGTTGTACGGCTTCTCTAGTAATGAACAAACGCCAACAAAAGGCTGAGGCTCGAATGGAGGCAACGATGTCTGGTGCCTATACTGACTTCGAAGGAGGCCTTAATCGTCATTCCCTTTTTAAACTCCACAACAAAGAGCTGAGCGAAGATTTGGTGCAGGACACCTTTATGAAAACGTGGGGGTATTTGGTGCGCGGCGGCAAAATTCAGGTAATGCGCGCGTTTTTGTATCACACACTCAACTGTCTCATTATCGACGAGTACCGAAAGAAGACGTCTAGCTCGCTTGATGTACTTCTTGAGAAAGGCTACGAGCCAAGTTCGGGATCCAATGAGCGAATCATAGACCAACTCGATGGTGCCAATGCTATGAAGCTCATTTCGCAGCTGCCAGAAAAATATCGCACGACATTAAAAATGCGCTATGTGGATCATCTGTCACTTACCGAAATATCAAGCATCACCGGTCAGACAAAAAATGCCATTGC
>CAZNVT010000031.1:0-2581 GCA_964577025.1 uncultured Candidatus Saccharibacteria bacterium | reverse complement strand
CAGCCAAGCGGTTTGATGAATTCGTCTACGTACTCTTTCCCGTAGTCGTACGTAATCTCTTCACCTTCTTTAATTGTCTTTGTGGAGAGTATGAACACGCGGTCGCGGTAAATCTCAGTCTCTGCGTTTGGCCTACATGAGTGATTAATGTAGCCAGCCTTATTCCACTTCGGCTTACCGTCAATCGTATAGCCCTTCTTGATCTCAAAAAGATACCGGCTCTTGCTAGTTTCCTCCTCCTCTGGCGTCACGCGCCTTCCCACATATTCAATAATGCACTCACCTTTTGGTATGGATTCGCCGGCAAAAAGTCCAAGGCCGGCAGTTGACCTGCCGACCCGGAGCTTCCACTCTCCTGGCACGTATTTCCCTTTCATGGTGACTAGAGTGTAGCGTATTTGCCTGCTGTCTGCACCCTCGCGAAGACGCGCTCCAAGCGATAGAATATGTCCATATGATTGAACGAATTTCAGACTATCGTAAACCCGCAAACGACAACCACATCGGAGAACAGAGCATTACGGAAAAAAGCGCAGAGGTTTCTGTGGACGGAGTTAAAGTGAGTGCGCTTCGAAACAGAGTACAAGAGGTTACTGATACCCTACCCCACTTACTCAGTCCGTTTCACCGCATTACCGAAAAAGATTTAGTCGCGCCTCTGACATACACTGAGGTTTGTCGTCGCATCAACGCCATTGACCTTTCCACCCTGCCTGCAGAAAAAGCCGCCTATTACCAGGCATTGCTCGAGCGTCTAAGTGAAGAGGAAGAAACTATTTAAGCACCTTCCACATCCCCGGGTCCTCTCCTCCATCAAACTTAAATACGGCGACACCACGGATGCCAAGCTCGCGCGCGAGCTTTACCTTGTCCTCTATTGCCTTAGCGTCACTCCACACCAACATACTAAATGGCGACTGAGTTCCCTTTTCTTTTGCTAGAGCCGTTGCACCAAGCGCTGTGCGAAGCGCTGAAATGGTTCCTTTTGGCGCTTTTGCTTGAAGCTCTGCATTATTTGGCAGAGTCCTTGGCGTTGATTTTGGCACATAGGTAAAACTCATTTCCCCTGCACTGTTTCTTGCAGGAGTGATGCCGTATTCCTTTGCGGTGTCGGTGCCGTACTTTGGATTGAACGCTTCGAGCACGGTGTAGGAATATCCCGACCCATCGTCATACGGCATTACTTGGTAAATGTATCCGTACGTTGCTACCCCAAGTACTAGCTTGCTCTTGTCTATATCCTTTGCGGCAAGTGTCACTACCTTTCGCACCCAGGCCGTGTCTGCCACCGGTGCATAGAGTCCAGTAGAGGCTTTGTTGAGCGTTAAGTCTGCACGCTGCTGATCGTAGGTCATCAGACGCACGCGGTCGCAGTACTTGTTGATTTCTTTGAAATCGTTTGCGTACTCCAAATCTGCGGGAATGGTTTTGTACAAATCAACAGGCGGGGTACGAGCCTCGATAGTACACATCAGCCACTTGTTCGCCTTGTCTTTGGCAAAAGCAGCAGAAAGCTCCTT
Organism: uncultured Candidatus Saccharibacteria bacterium; assembly: GCA_964577025.1. Classification (GTDB taxonomy): domain Bacteria; phylum Patescibacteriota; class Minisyncoccia; order Phycocordibacterales; family Phycocordibacteraceae; genus C7867-001. Next base: position 1,061 of record CAZNVT010000031.1, on the reverse strand, counting down.
CAGGAAGGCTGAGTAATTGTCGCGATCTTCTGCGCGCTTTCCTTCGTAGTCAATATCAACACCGTCGAAGTTGTTCGTGGTCACCATTTCCACAATGGACGCTATGTGCTTTTTGCGCAGCTTCTTGTTCGAAAGAATAGTATGGATAGATTCAGTATCGCTCCACATCACGGTAGGCACTATACGTACCTTCTTTGTTTTTGCTTCCTTGAATAGGTTTTGCCATTCCGGAGAGCCCACCTTGAGCGCATCGTTAAGCGTCCCGTCCTTCTTTACGGTATAGCCAAACGGGTTCACTTCGGTCAACTGATCAAGATGTGGAAGCACGTCCTTGGTGCTCGAAGCCACCCGCCAGTACGGCAACCAACCCGAAAACTCGAGCTTGGAAGTGGTGGCTTTTGTGGCTGCTTGCGCGTACGCAGGCGTCGCAATAGTCGGAAGCACGATTGCGAGGATGAGCGCGAGCGTTGCACTTCGTTGTAGTAGTGAAATAGACATAGAAAGTACAGTGAGTATAACAAATAGAAAGAACGGGCCGCGAGGTCCGTTCTTTCTAAGACGTGTGGAGTTCTAATTCCTTACGTGTTATTTGAGTGCGAGCGTAGCTTTGCCAAACATCTTAACAAGCTCGGCCTGGGTGGTAGGCATACGATTGATGTCTACACTACCCACTACGGTCACCTTTACGTTGCTACACACACCAAGCGCGATTCCAGGATTCAATTCATGTCCCTCCACAGAAACCGTATTGGTTTCGTCGAGAAGCACGTCAATCTTCTTGGTCCAGCGGGAATGCATAGTGTCCGCAATCACACGATAGCCAATTTGTGGCTCAATCTGTGAGAAGCGACAACCAGGGGTATCCTTGGCGGTTCGTTCAATACGGATAACCGTACCAAACGGAAGCTCGCCGGCGAGGTCGCGAGAGCGAGCAGCGACCACCTCAGGGTTTGAGAAGGCACCACTAGCCGTCGTCGACGGGTCACCGTCGGTTTGACCTACGAGCGCGTTGTACGCGGTCATAGACACCAGGAGGGAGGAGGCTACCTCGCGAGAGGTAG
>CAZNVT010000030.1:4885-5256 GCA_964577025.1 uncultured Candidatus Saccharibacteria bacterium | reverse complement strand
CCTGTTTTGCGGCATTCCTCCCCAAGAAAGAAGTAGTAAAGATGTTTGGTGGAAACCTCTACGCAAAGCGTCGCCACCTGTCGCTTATTAAGCGCATTCTCGGTCTTGAAGGGTTTAAGCCTCTGGATTGCGTGGGCGAACCTGAAGAAATGATTCTTGCTATGCACCTGGCAGCAAAAGGTGGCGAGTACGCAAATACGCCAGCAATGCGTCTTTTTAACAAACACTTCCCGTCCACATATGACTTTGATGAGTTGGAGCGGGCAGTATTCGCGCACGTAAGCGCTGCGGCAGATCGCGAATAGTTACCATATCTACTTCTCAACATATGCGTACGATGCTCAGGCGTTGGTTTGATACTCACAAAGACT
>CAZNVT010000030.1:1680-4875 GCA_964577025.1 uncultured Candidatus Saccharibacteria bacterium | reverse complement strand
AAAGACTTCAGCGCGTACGTTTCCTACTATCGTGGTCATGAACGCTCTGTTGCGTTGAGCTTGCTGTTGTCAGTGTTGCAAACAGTCGCACTCTTCCCTGTTCCGTTAGTGGTGAAGCATCTCTTTGACCATGCACTCCCAGACAAAAATGCGGGCTATCTATTATTGCTCGCAACCAGCGTCGTTGGTCTACTTATAGTTAGTTCGCTCATTACGCTTTTCAATAGACACATTACCTTGTCCACCAGCAAGGCGGTGCTGTATGCAATTCGGCGAGAGCTCGCATACCGTTCGCTATTTTTTGGGAGACATTTTTATGCAACCGAAGACTTGGATGGGGTACATTCTCGCACCGTACTTGATACGGAACGCATTGATAGAATGACCAACGCATTGCTGAGCAATGTGCTTCCTGGTGCACTTGTGGCGGTCAGCCTGTCCTGCTTACTGGCATATATCAACCCGTTCCTATTCTTAGTAACCTTTGCGATTTTTCCTCCACTGTACGTGGTGGGAAAATTGCTCGGCAAACGAGTTCAGTTGAGCATTCAGGAATTCCATCGTGACTTTGCCAGCTATAGCAAGGGTGCCTCGTTCATACTTACGTTTAATGAGCTCATTTCGCTTTCTACCGCTGAATCTCATGAACTGGCACTTCAGGAAAGGAGAATTGCTAACCTGCAACACTCAAGCAAGCGCATGGCGTTTATTTCCGCTTCATATGGTGTGGTACAGGGCAATGTATTGATGCTTGGCGGAGTAGTGATACTGGTCATTGGTGGGTTACAGATTATGAATGGAGTTACCACCGTGGGCGCAATTGTCTCGTTTTATGTGACGCTCAATCTGGCGCTCTCCTCAGCAAAGCAAGTGGCTGGCAGTGTCCCGCTCCTTATTGAGGGCTCAGAATCACTTCATGGAGTGCTGGCATTACTGCAGCGACCGCAGCCGGCGACCAATACCCTCCCCTATGCGGGTCTTAAGAAAAATATAGTATTTGATTCTGTTACCTTCTCGCATAACGAATCGTTTAGTCTCCGCAACGTAACCTTTGACATACGCAAGGGTGAGACGGTGGGGGTATTTGGACCATCTGGCTCAGGCAAATCTACGCTGATGGGCTTACTCCTCGGACTCTATACTCCAGATTCTGGCAGCATACGCATTGACTCCCATGACATTCACACAACGGACAAAATTGGATACCGTCGCGCGATAGGCGTGCTCCCGCAAGACCCGTTGCTCTTCCCTGGTTCCATTCAAGACAACCTCACATACGGCCTCACCGATGTATCGCCCGCAGATATTGAGCGCATTGCAAAACTGTGTCGCGTTGATGACTTTGTGCGCGCCCTTCCCCACGCATACCAGACCGATGTAGGAAATCGTAGTGTACAAATTTCCGGCGGACAAAAGCAGCGCATAGCCATAGCGCGCGCACTCCTACGGTCACCCGATATTCTTATCTTAGACGAACCAGACAACAACCTAGACGAAACAACTATTACACAGATACTTGAGGAAATTAAGAAACTTGGCATCACGCTAGTACTTATAAGTCATACCACCGCGCTTCAGAGAGCCGTAGATCGTTCATTTATTATCCGCGACGGTACTGTGCAAGAAGAGATGCATCACAAGTAGTAATCGGTGTATCCTCGGGCCACAAGTTCCTGGTAGGCACGCAGCACCATGGCGGGAATTTCCACTTCAGCAAAGTATCCGAGCTTGGGATACTCAATAAGTCTATCCACATTTCCAACAAGTATGTGAATGAGCGCTTCCTGAGCGCTACCCGATGGTTCGTAGGCATCAAATGAGGTCGGTTCACAGGTAACGCGCGCAACGACATCGGGCCACAGTGCCTGTAGTGTTAGCCGCACACGTCGCAGCATATAGGGCTTATGAACAAACAATACTGAGGCCTCCCGACCAAACCGCTCCAAAACAATGTTCTTTGAATACTGTATATTTTCAGCCGTGTTGGTTGAGCGCGTTTCAAGCACCATCGCCCGTCTCGGTACTCCGCTGTCTGCCAGAATGCGAGCATCTCGATGAGCCTCACACGATCCCGGCCACCACCACCGTGCGCGTGTGCCACCACTGAGCACTACAGACGCTGCGTAGCCTTCTGCATAGAGTGTGGATGCATGCTTGGGCACGCGCAGTGAATGGGAGCTTAGTAGCACAAGCACATCACTTTTGCAGGGCTCGTCCCGCTCCGCGAGGTACTCCCACAACACTCGCGCGTATTCAGTACTGCTACTCATAGATTCCGTACCAGTGTAGCAAAGGCCTCATTACGTGTATGCGCATCGGAAAACATTCCCCGCGAAGAAAATCCTGGTGAAAAGAGTATGCAGTCTCCAACAGTCGCGAGAGCGTACGCAGCATCAAGCGCTTCAGCGAGCGACTGGCACACGGACGCGTTGGGAAAATGTGGACGCATTCTCTCAGTGCCTGTCCCTGCAAGCAGGACAATGCGCTGCGTACTACTTCGGATACAGCTCACCAATTCATCTATATTTGTTCCTTTTTCACCTCCACCAATAATAAGTATAAGTGGCGCAGGAGCGAGCGCGCGAATTGCCGCTATCGTCGCCTCGGGAATAATGGCCGCAGCATCGTTGTATATGACTATCCCGTTCTTGTCATATATTTTCTCAAGCCTTCCGGCTACAGGGACAAACGTAGCAACAACTGCTTTACTCACTTTGTCAGGCACGCCAAGCGTGCGCGCAGCGGTCACCGCGCACGCAATGTTGTCCACATTATGCTCTCCCACAAGCAGTCGTGGCCACTCGCGCACGAGTGAGCTATCAGCAACGAGCGCGCGTGCGGCAACGAGAGGTGACGCAGCACTAATATATGGATACGCTTGTGTACCGACTATCAGGGTGTCGCCAGGCTTTTGGTACGCATAGATCACTTGCTTGTCGGCAAAGTAGTCGGACAAACTATTTCCGTAGTATCTCAAATGATCTGTGTAGAACGTCGTAAATACTGCAAGCGATGGGCTCGACTCTATATCTCTGAACCCTCGCAACTGCCAAGCATCGAGCTCCAGCACTGCCACCGTATCGGCCGTTACTTTCGGAAGAAGCGCCAGAGTAGACACACCATGAATATTTCCTCCAAGAATCACTGTCAAGCCACTGGCTCGCAGAATGTCGTGGAGACGCCAGGTTGTGGTTG
>CAZNVT010000030.1:0-1670 GCA_964577025.1 uncultured Candidatus Saccharibacteria bacterium | reverse complement strand
GTACCTGTAATACCAATGATAGTTGCGCCAGAGAGTTCAGCGAATAAATCCGCGCTCATGCGAACGGGAATACGGTGCTTTTTCGCTTCGTCTATGTAGCGCGAGCGAAGGGGCACGCCTGCCGATTTCAGGATGAGGTCGCGGTTACGAAAGTCCTCTAAGCGATGCTTACCCAATACATACGTGATGTTTGGGTATTTCGCAAGGCGTGCGAGCGATGGCGCCAGGTGGTCGGCATCTTGCAGATCAGTCACGATAATGTCGGCGCCCATGTCTGCCAAGAACTCCACGTCCCCAACGCCCCGACCAAGTAATCCGAGTCCCATTACCGTGACCCGTTTTCCCTCAAAATAATATCGAGCGTCCATTTGGTGTATAATCTAGCACATCGCTTCATGTCGTTGTCCTTGCCCCGAGTGCTCATTGCTGATTTCAAGGATGCCGACATTTCGGGGGAAATTCCTTTTTTGTTTCATCGTGCTGGCTGCCATATAGATGTCTACTGCTCGCCTCATTCCTGGTTGCGTAAGAGCCGCTACGCTCGTGCATGGTATCCAGCTAATACTAAAGACGAAGAAGCCTATGTAGCTGGACTTGAGTCACTGACACAATCACAGCAGTACGACTGGGTAGTACTTACCGACGATTTTGCGCTTCGTGTTCTCACTGACCACCTCTCCAGTGAGAGTGACGCTCTTTCCCTGTTACCCCTCACCACACTAGAGCACCGTGCGGTTGTTGGATCAAAGGCTGAGCTCTCGCGTGTGGCATTAGAATACAATCTGCGCACTCCTCGGTTTGTAATCTACGATGGTGACGACACAGTAGAAAAGGCACTAGAGCACGTACCCTTTCCAATGCTTCTGAAGGTGGACCGAAGTGGTGGTGGCAAGGGCATTTTTCGATGTGAGAACGCGAAGGAATTAGAACATATAGTCTCTACCCTTTCACCCGCACAACGGGACAAACTCGTTTTTCAGGAATACATAGCGGGCGACAATATCGCCGTGGAAGCACTATTTCGAGGCGGGACGGTGTATGCGTATACGTACGCAACCGTGACCGCCAATATGGAAAACGAGTACGGTGTCTCGGCCGTACGCACCTACTGTGCAAACGAGCAGATGCTCGCAACCCTTTCTGCAATTGGAGGTGCGATTGGAATACGCGGTTTTAGTAGTCTTACGTTTATGCGAGACTCTATTACAGGCGATCACTATCTCATCGAGGCAGATATGCGGCCGCACTCGTGGTTCGCGCTTTCGCGTTTTGCGGGAGTTGATTTTTCGATAGCTATACAAAATTATTTGCGGAAAAACGATATTACCCTGTGTCAACCGATCACATCGCAGTGTGTCGAGGCGCGCCACTTTATGCGCGATATCCGCAGATCAATTAGTGAACATAATGTGAGCGAGCTTTTGCGGTGGCTTTTTAATAGTAATAACCGTTGGCGACATATCCCTCTTCACGACACTAGACTATTTCTGTGGACTCTAGAGTCTCTCGCTCGTTCGTACCTATATCGAATCACCTTGGTGCGCCGACTGGTTCAGTGGTGCATACAACGCCTGCGCGCGCAGTAGGCCGCAGGCAAGTGTCCTTTTTGCACATATGTAGTAGAATGCAGGAAACCCTAAACCACGTATCTATGTCATCCAGCAAACACG
>CAZNVT010000029.1:0-5443 GCA_964577025.1 uncultured Candidatus Saccharibacteria bacterium | reverse complement strand
GAAAGTTGCATTCCAGAGACGGACCCTGTATAGTCCCTAAGTTGCTATGTACGGCGTCTTCGGACGCCAGACCAATGGCCGGGACGCCCAAAGGGGTGGAACGCGCTATTGATTAGCGCGATTTATTTTTTCCTCATGAAATTCATCCTCGCTCGAAAAGGCCGCATGACTCAGATTTTTGATGAGTCTGGTCGTGTATACGCAGGCACTATTGTGCAGGCGGGTCCTGTTGTTGTTACGCAGGTAAAGGATGCTGCTGGAAAAGATGGATACGCTGCTGTGCAGGTCGCTTTTGGCGAGCAGAAGGAAAGCCGCGTATCTAAGCCACAGCTTGGACACACACAGGGCAAGGCATTCCGTTTCCTCAAGGAGTTCAAGACCGAAGCTGGAGACCTAACTGTAGGAAGCGAAATCAAGGCCGATGTATTTGCTGAGGGAGACACGGTCGTTATTTCATCTACTTCAAAGGGTCACGGATTTGCTGGTGTAGTTAAGCGCCACGGTTTCCACGGAGGTCGCCGTTCACACGGTCAGAAGCACTCTGAGCGCGAGGCCGGATCTATCGGTGGAGGTGGTCGCGCTGGAGGTCGTGTGGCAAAGGGTATGCGTATGGCCGGACGTATGGGTAACGATCGCGTCACTATTAAGAACCTGAAGGTTCTTAAGGTGAACGGTACAACCGGCGAGATGATTATTTCTGGTGCTATTCCTGGAGCTCCGGGAGCACTTGTCGAGATCATTTCAATGTAATTTTGATACTTATGGCAACTGCAAAGAAAACCGTCACCAAGAAGGCTGCTCCAAAGAAGACCCCAGTAATGGGCGCTCTAGAGGCACCTCTCTACACGTCAGCAGGAGCAACTGCAGGCACTATCTCTCTTCCAGAGGAGCTCTTCGGTGTGTCGTGGAATTCTGACCTCGTACACCAGGTGGTTACCGGTATGCAGGCAAACGCTCGCCCGGTGACTGCGCACACGAAGTTCCGTGGAGAAGTAGCGGGAGGAGGAAAGAAGCCATGGAAGCAAAAGGGAACTGGACGTGCTCGTCACGGATCTACTCGCTCTCCAATTTGGCGCGGTGGAGGTGTGACCCACGGTCCACGCGCTGAGAAGGACTACTCAGTAAAGATCAACCGCAAGATGCGTATTGCAGCGCTTGCTACTATTCTTTCTCGCAAGCACCGCGACGGCGAGGTTATCTTTGTCGACAAGATTGCATTTGGCGCACCAAGCACAAAGGAGGCAAAGGCAGTGCTCGTAGCGGTAGCAACTGCTTCAGGTAAGAGCGAGCTTGCTACCAAGCGCAAGAACGCAGCAGTTATTGCTTTCTCAAAGAAGGACCTGGTTGCTGAGAAGTCACTTCGCAACATCGGTAGCCTTACCCTAGAGGAGGTACGCAACCTAAACCCGGTAGACCTTGTGACTAAGAAGTTCCTCGTTATCGAGAACCCGACTGAGTCACTTGGACTCCTCACGGTCCGCCTTGGTAAGAAAGCATAACGAACTTATTTATGGCACTTTTCTCATCCAACACGAAGAAGACAACCAAGAAGGCGGCACCTGTAAAGGCTCGCGGTGTCTTGGCTCACGACGATGCACGCCTTGCAAACGTGCTTAAGCGTCCGTGGTTTTCTGAGAAGGCACTTATCGGTACCGAAAAGAATGTATACACATTCGAAGTAGTACCGTCTGCAACCTCTACCGATATCGCAAACGCAATCGAGAAGGCATACGGCGTGGTACCAGCTCAGGTGCGCCTCGTGAACCTACCTGCTAAGAAGGTAGCGCTTCGTGGAGGTCAGCGTGGTGTGGGTACTCGCGCTCGTCGCCACAAGGCATATGTGACTCTCAAGAAGGGAGACACCATCAGCTTCGCATAGCAATTTTACGTATGAAGTCTTACAAACCAACCAGTCCAAGTCGTCGCAACATGAAGGTCGTCACCTACCGTGGCGTACTTACACCCGGAGTGAAGCCACACAAGGCACTCACTACATACAAGAAGCGTCAGGGTGGTCGCAACAATTCCGGCCGCATCACTACCCGTCACCAGGGAGGTGGTCACAAGCGCCTTCTTCGCGATATCGACTTCAAGTACAACAAGCACAATATCCCTGCACGCATTGAGACTATCGAGTACGATCCGTACCGCACCGCGTTCATCGCACTCACCGTGTTTGCTGATGGAGAGCGCTGTTACGTGCTTGCACCAAAGGATATGAAGGTAGGAGACACGTTCATCGTAGGAGAGACTGCTCCTATCAAGAGCGGCAACCGCCTTCCACTCTCAAAGATTCCTTCTGGAACCTTCATTTACAACATCGAGCTACAGCCAGGAGCAGGCGCTCGCCTTGCTCGTTCTGCAGGAAACTACGCAGAAGTAGTGGCTCACGACGCAGGCTACGCGCAGATCAAGCTTCCTTCATCTGAAGTGCGCAAGGTAAACGAGCTCTGCTGGGCCTCTATTGGTGCTGTTGGTAACGAGGAGCAGCGTCTCGCTAACTGGGGTAAAGCTGGTCGCAGCCGTTGGCTTGGTGTTCGTCCTACCGTTCGTGGTACTGCGATGAACCCAGTTGATCACCCACACGGAGGTGGAGAAGGTAAGCAGGGACGTGGACTCCGCCGTGCAAAGAGTATGTGGGGCAAGCCTACCGGAAAGGGCCAGAAGACTCGTACTCCAAAGAAGTACTCGAACAAGCATATTGTTTCTCGTCGCAAGGTCGGCAAGAAGGGATAAACAAAAAGCCGCTCTCACGAGCGGCTTTTTGCTTAGGTGAGATACACGAAGGGTCCGTCTTGCGACGGACCCTTACCGAGCTACGGCAGCCAAAGCTGGAAGTCGAGCTTGGCTTTCTTGAACCAAGCGCGCAGACGATTGATCGGGCTGACCAGTTTGTCGGTGTTGTAGTATTCCTCCATCGTGAGTCCGCGTTCAGAGGCTCGACGTTCATCCTTTCGTTGGTTGCGGTCCCGGATTTGTTGCATGAGCTCCGGGCTCACTCGTTCGCGTACCCCATCAGCGGGGCCACAGCATTCAGACATCGGTCTCTCCTGTTTGTGCTCCTGCCCGAACAATAACAGTGGGCAACTACTTTGTATATTCAGGCTTCAAGTCCTTCAACTCGCTCGTAGGGATTGGCAGAGTAATCATTCCCAAGACATACGGGCCTACTTGGTAGGGAGGGAAAAGAAGTACGAGGCTTGAACCCTCAAAGTAGAAATTCTGGAATGCTTCTACTTCAGGCTTGGTACCGCTGTTTATGTCGTCGATACCCACTTCCTTTACGGTCACATTCTCCATAGCTGCAATTTTTCCTGGGAGCACTGCGCGCGACTTGGTTGAAAGGGTCTGTAGGTAGGGTGCATTGGCCGCAAACACGTCCTTTAGGGTAAGTAGCACTCCGGTTTTCCTATCAAACGTGAATGTGCGGTAATTGGTGTTTGGGTGTGCACCCCCAGTATCGGTGAATAGCAGGTACACGTAGGACAATGTGCTTTCGTTCTGGTACATCGTGTACTTAATATCAATGGTGTACTTTCGCTCGCCGAGGCCAAGCATCTGAATGTCTTCCTTAGAAAGGTTTGGGAAGTTGCCGTCTTTTTTGAACTGCGCGATTGCTCCCTCAACAAAGGTTTTCATAGTAGCCACCGCTGCCTGGTCGGCCTGTGCGCTCGCGCTTGTGGCAAGCGTGGTCTGTGTGGGATAGGTAGCGTCTACCGTGTAGTACGGGGCTTCTTCGGCTATTTTTGCGGGTTCTGTGGCTACTGGCGTGGGTGTCGGAGCTACTGCAGTAGGTGCTGGCACGTGTGTCATATACCAGACGACGCCCGCAAGTAGGACAAGGCCCAGAATAATGGCGGGGAGAAGAGATTTGATGCTTTGGGTCATATACAGAAAGTATACTCCTCCCCAATGATTAAAAAGAAGCGCCCCGCGTTGCCGTTATGGCTGACGCGGGGTCGCAAGGAACACCTTCTGGGAATTGAAGCCTATCTTCATGTCTTGGAGCGTGGCAACTTCCATATCTCCGCCAGCACCCCAGACCGATAGATAGAGGCCCACACCAAGGTAGATGGCAGCATGATAGAAGGTAGTGTCTTCCATGTTCACGAGGAACACAACATCTCCACCTTTCGGTTTCTTGGTCAGAACCGCTGTTTCCCAATAAGCTCTCATATACTTTATGGGGTGAGATGGGACGCCGCGCACCAAATTGGCGAATGCGTAGCAATCAAAGGAAAGGTCAGCTTTTGCGTGGTAGAGCCGTAAATGGGCGATTATCGCTTTCTCAACACCCGAATCAATCGGGATGCGCTGCGTAAATAACCCCCACATAAAGACAAATTGCACCGTGTCGAGGTCGTCGAATTCGGTGAATCCTTTTACTGATTTGATCTCACCCCTCTGCTGAGTGAGTAGCTCCCGGACGGGCATTATCTGCCCATCCGCCGTCAGCATACTGATTTTCCGGTACCCTATCTCAAGAATCATTCCAAAATCCTCCATTTAGGTCTGCCCGCACCCTACCACACCACCATAAAGTTTGACACCAGCCCGCCTTTAATATAGATTTTACCTATCCCGCTTGGCGGGCTTTCCATTGTCTATCTATGTCACGCTCCCTTAAAAAAGGCCCATACGTTGATTTCAAGCTTATGAAGAAGCTTGATGGTAAGAAGCCGTCCGCAACGGCCTCTATTAAGACGTGGGCTCGCAACAGCCAGATCGCTCCTGAATTTGTTGGGTTCACCTTTGGTGTGCACAACGGCAAGAACCACGTAGATGTCCTCGTCACCGAGGAAATGGTAGGCCACCGCCTAGGCGAATTCTCACCAACCAAGAAGTTCGTGCGTCACGGAGGTAAGATGCAGAAGCAGCTCGAGCAGAAGAAGCAGGTGGCTGAAATTGCTGCTGCTAAGGCTGCTAAGGCCGCACCTGCTGCAAGCAAGAAGAAATAATCTATGGCATCTACTGGAACTCACAAGCAGCCCGCTGCAATTCGTAAGGCAGAACAGAAAAAGGCTATTCGCGCCGAGCTTTCTACCTACAACCAGTCTCCACGCAAGGTTCGCCTTGTGTCTGACATGGTAAAGGGAAAGAAGGTGGCAGATGCCGTTGCTGCTCTTTCATTCCTCCCAAAGCGCGCAGCACTTCCTATAAAGAAGCTTATTGAGAGCGCAGTTGCTAACGGTGTAGCGAAAGGGGAGGACAAGGACGCTCTTCGTGTAGCAAACATTCAGGTGAACAGCGCCGGAATGATTGTGCGCTTTATGCCTCGCGCTATGGGTCGCGCAGCACCTATTCGTCGTCGTCGCAGCAACGTTATTGTGACGCTGACTGCTGACAAGGCAGCCGCTACTGAAACTGCGTAATTTTTTACCATGACACACACCGTACATCCTTACGCACACCGCCTTGGCATCATCCGTGATTGGAAGAGCCG
>CAZNVT010000028.1:0-5580 GCA_964577025.1 uncultured Candidatus Saccharibacteria bacterium | reverse complement strand
GCTTGGTACCTACTGGCTCACCAAGGCAATGCCGGGAGAGAAGGGAGAAGGGCAGTACTTCCAGTCTCCAAACGCAGCAATTCTCGCGTACGATCACAAGGGAATCGACCTGCGTGCAAAGATCAACGTGATGCCACTTCCTGGAAAGGAGAAGTACAGCGAGCTCGTTGCAAATGGAGGAACGTTTGAGACTACGGTGGGACGACTCTTGTTCAACACCGTGCTTCCGAGCGACTACCCATTCGTAAACGACGCTATCTCCAAGAAGGTGCTTTCGAGCATTATGGATGACAGCATTGTGCGCTACGGTATCGACGCACTTCCAGGCATCGTAAACAAGATCAAGCGTTTCGGATTCGAGTACGCTACCAAGTCTGGTGTGTCGTGGAGTCTCGACGACGTATCCGTGCCAGAGGGCAAGGGTGCAGTAATCGCAGCTGCTCGTGAGAAGGTAGAGCTTGTGGAGAGTAACTTCCGTGATGGACTTCTCTCAGCAGATGAGAAGCGCCGTATGGTTATTGAAATCTGGCACAACACCAAGACTGAAGTTGAGAAGCTCGTTGAGGACGCGCTCGACCCAGCAGGGTCTGTGCACGATATGGTGCGCTCCGGTGCTCGCGGTACGCTCGGCAACCTGACCCAGATGGCAGGTATGAAGGGACTTATCCAGAACACAGCCGGAGACACCATCGAAGTGCCTATCGTGTCTTCGATGACCGAGGGACTTAATCCGGTGGAGTACTTCATGAGTACGCACGGTGCGCGTAAGGGTCTTACTGACACCGCGCTTGGAACCGCGCGCGCAGGATACCTCACTCGTCGTCTCTTCGACGTTGCGCAGGACTCAATCATCACCGAAGAGGATTGTGGCACGAAGCGTGGCATCACCATCAACCGTGTGTCAGCGTCGGGAATCACTATCGACTTCGCTGAGGCAGTACGTGGTCGCACTCTAGCCGCTGAAGTGGCTGGATTCAAGAAGGGTCACTACCTAACTGCTGCCGATGCGCGCGTAGTGTCCGCTAGCGACGCCGCAAACGTAATGGTGCGCTCACCAATGAGTTGTGAGACCCGCTACGGTATCTGTGGTACCTGTTACGGAGTTGATCTCACCACGCAGGAGCGTGTGGACTTGGGAGAGGCAGTGGGAACAGTGGCCGCACAGGCTATTGGAGAGCCAGGAACGCAGCTCACGATGCGTACCTTCCACGCCGGAGGAACCGCGTCGGTGGGTGGAGACATCACCTCGGGTCTACCTCGTGTTGAGGAAGTATTCGAGAAGCGCTCACCAAAGAACCCAGCTATTGTGTCTAAGTTTGACGGAATCATTTCCGACATTCGCGAGAACGGTCGCGACCAGGTACTTGTCGTCACGCCAATAGTAGGACAGGGCAAGAAGGATGGTTCTGCTACCGAGTACGTAGCACCATACCCTCGCCAGTCATTTGTGAAGGTAGGAGACGAGGTAACTCGTGGCCAGATCCTCACTGATGGTTCGGTAGACCTCGATGATCTCTTCGAGTACGCAGGACGTGCCACCGTACAGGAGTACATCATTGCGGAGACTTCGAAGATTTACGAGCTTCAGGGAGCAAGCGTGTCGCGCAAGCACCTTGAGGTGGTGGTGAAGCAGATGTTCTCTCGTGCAAAGGTTACGGAGACTGGTGACTCTGAGTGGTCAGTAGGCGACGTGATTGAGCACTGGGAGCTTGAGGAGGAGGTGAAGGCAATGGAGGCAGACGGAAAGATTCCACCAAAGGCACGCGAAATGGTGCTTGGTATCAAGGAGTCTGCACTTTCTCGTCGTTCATTCCTCTCTGCTGCGTCCTTCGAGCAGACCACTAAGATTCTTATCAACGCCGCTCTTAAGGGCTCAGTTGATACGCTTCGTGGTCTCAAGGAGAACGTTATCCTTGGTCGCTTGATTCCAGCGGGAACTGGTTTTGCTGGTAGCCAGAAGTTTGCGGCTATCGACAAGATGCAGGAGCGTCGTGCGGCTCTTGAGCGCGAGGTTGAGATTGAGCGCGCTGCGCTTGATGCCGAAACTGTTCAATCTTCAGTCCAGTAGGGGAGACTCGTTAAAATATCCAGCTACGTTGTTGCGACTTCGATAATTTCTTTCACCGTACTCTTCAGTACGCCTCAAGAAATTCTCTCGTCACGCCTAGTATCTGAACATTTTTCCTGAGCCTCAAAATTCAGGAAAGTACAACAAACAAACACCGCGCCTAAAGGCGCGGTGTTTGTTTGTATAAAAGAAGAACCGCCCAGGAGGACCGGGGCGGTCTCCTTAGGCGGTTTAGCGTGGGTCAGACCCACGCAGTCGGATGATCTTCGGGTTTCGGCCAGCTGTTCGGTGGCCAGTCAAGGGTCTCCTTCCTCCAGCCGCCGTCCTTCTCGCTCAGCAGAGATTCGAGGTCTGCGCGGTCACGGGTTTCGAAAAGGATCTCGATGCAGTCCCCGGTTGGGCAGTGATGCACGTCAACAACGGGGAAGAAGAAGTCGGATTCCTTCGAGACCCAGAATTTCGTGCCGATTACCGGACATACAGCCCAGAGGATCGGTCTCTGAATGTCAACGAGACCGCGTTCCCGAACTTCAGGACGCACCCTTAAACGCAAAAGCAACTTGATCATTTTCTTGGCTCCTAAAAGGCCTCTTTGGAGGCGAACGTTCATATATAGTATACACCATACACACACTATGTCAAGTTATGTGGTGATACAAAAATGTGTAAGAAAAAGGGAAGTGGAGCGTCCTAATAGGTATGACGGTCGAGGTGCGGCGCTCCCTGCAGGGGCCACGAACCGCCAGTCTATAGAGCTACAGTGTGCATGCGCTAGGAATACAGTCTGGATATAAAAGACGACTAGCCGGCACCCATGCGTAGCATCATAGAATCCAGTCTTTTCGTAAGACTCACAGAAACCCCCAGCTTACGAGCCGGGGGTTTCTGCTTTGTGTCGTAGGAGGCACTGATTTGAGAGAAGCGGTAGTATATAGGTAATGGCCGTAGATACCGTAGAGCAAATAAAACAGAAGCTCACCATACTCGATGTGGTGGGGAGCTATGTAAAGCTCACGCGCGCGGGCAAGCACCACCGCGGTCTCTCTCCATTTAATAAAGAAAAGACCCCGTCGTTTTATGTAAATCCCGAACGCGGGAGCTACTACTGTTTCTCTTCTGGGCAGGGCGGAGATATGTTTACGTTTATCGAAAAAATGGAGGGCGTGGACTTCAAGGGCGCCCTCAAAATTCTTGCAGACAAGGCAGGAGTAGAAATTGTGTATGAGCGTGGAGCAAGTGGCGCAGACAAGGGTAAGAAGGATCGCCTGTACGAAGCAATGGCGCGCGCAGAAAGTTTCTACACCGGGCTACTTACGGACGGCAAAGACGTGCCAGGAAGTGCCTACAGCTACGCACTTGGTCGCGGACTCTCTGCAGAGACGATTAAGAACTGGGGACTCGGGTTTGCGCCCGATGGCTGGCGCGGCCTGTTGGAGAAACTAATGGCGGACGGATTTACCCAGGCAGAGTTAGTGGCGGCCGGACTTATTAAGGAAGCCGACGAGAAAAAGGGCACCTACTACGACCGTTTCCGTAACCGGCTTATGTTCCCGATTCGAGATTCCGCCGGGCGCACGGTGGCGTTTACCGGGCGAGCGCTTGATCCAAACGACCAAGCCAAATACTTAAACAGTCCCGAGACAGATTTGTACAAAAAGTCAGAGATTCTCTTTGGTATGGATCGCGCCAAAGACGCAATACGTGTGCGTGGCTTTGCGCTTCTGGTAGAGGGGCAGATGGATTTGCTCATGCTCCACCAAATAGGATTTACCAATGCCATAGCGCTCTCGGGCACTGCGCTCTCGCCGCAGCACCTGCACCTGATGAAGCGCTACGCGGACAATTTGATGCTCGCGCTCGATAGCGACCGCGCGGGCCTTGCTGCTTCGCAGAAGAATGCCATCACCGCGCTGCGCGCCGGTATGCGCGTAAAGGCGGTGCGGATGCCAACGGGCAAAGACCCGGCAGATATGGCACAGGAGGATCCAAAGGATTTGACCCGGCGCATTTCCGAGGCGCACACCATTGTTGAGTTTTTCCTTTCCGTACTTGCAGAGAACTATCCCGACTCACTTCGCCTGATAGTGGCAAGCGAGCGCGCCGTGCTCCCACTCATCGCCAGTATGGACAGCGCCATGGAGCGCGAGCACTTTGTGGGCATTGTCGCTCGAGCACTTGGTAGCACCTCAGAGGCAGTGCGCGACGGCGTTGTACGCACGATGGCGCAAATGAAAACAGACGGGCTACTGGCAGGCAGTGAGAGTGTAAGAACTTCCGCGCCCGTACGGCAGACGGTAAGTGGGCAGAAGTCCGCGAGTGTGGGAAGTCGTCACGCCACTCTGGTGCGTGCTATTGCTGAAAGCTATCCTGGTTCAGCGCTTGCCGAAAGGCTCAAAACCGAGTATTCTCGAATTATCGGCTCTTCGTTCCCGGAAGACCCACTGCCCGAAGCTGAGGTTTTTGAGGCAGGTATCGCTTATGGCGAGGATCCGGACGAGCACGCGGCTGACGAACTGTTACAAGCACTTGAGAAGGCGACCCTAGCGGAGCGCCTAAGCGACGTTTCTAAACGACTTCGGATGGCTGAGGCCAGTGGAGACGAAATGAACGCACGTGCTCTTGCGGACGAGTGCCGCACTCTTGCTCGCAGTCTCGCAGCATTTTCCTAGTTCAAGTTTCGTGCGATTTAGCAGACGTTTTCCAATATTTTCCTCCTATGCCTACAAAGAAGACGGTAAAGAAGAGTGCCGTAAAAAAGCCAGCTGCCAAAAAGGCGGTCAAAAAAACTGCACCCAAAAAGGCAGTTAAAAAAGTGGCAAAGCCCGTAAAGAAGGCGGTTAAAAAAGTTGCCAAGAAGGTTGTTGCAAAAAAGCAAGCTAAGAAAGTAGTAGCTAAAAAGGTTGCAGCAAAGAAGGAGGTAATGAAGAAGGTGGTAAAGGTAGCCCTCACCGGCGCAAAGGCAAAGGCAGCCGCCCAGAACGAAACAAAGGCAGAGCACCTCATCAAGAAGGGAAAGGAGCGCGGATACATCACGTACAGCGAAATTCTCCGTGAGTTCCCACACGTCGAGGACGACGTGTCCTTCCTTGAGGAGCTCTACGAGCGCCTTGCCACCAGCGGTATCGACATTCTCGAAGGCGGAATGCTCGAAGACAACGCAGACGAGTACCTCGCCACCCGCAACATCAAGGGTCGCGAGTCGTCCGGCTACGACTCTATCCAGATTTACTTGCGCGAGATTGGTCAGTACCCACTGTTGACCGCGTCTGAGGAGCGCGAGCTGGCTCAGCGCATCGACGCCAGTGACGACGAAGCCCGCAACATTCTTGCGCGTTCTAACCTCCGCCTCGTGGTATCTATCGCCAAGAAGTACGTGGGCCGCTCACCAGACCTCACCCTCCTTGATCTTATTCAGGAAGGAAACCTAGGACTCTTCAAGGCCGTCGATAAGTTCGATTGGAAGAAGGGATACAAGTTCTCTACGTACGCTACGTGGTGGATTCGTCAGGCTA
>CAZNVT010000027.1:0-5735 GCA_964577025.1 uncultured Candidatus Saccharibacteria bacterium | reverse complement strand
CGGCGCTGAGGCGGGGTCGCGGAAATTTCCAGCAGGAAATTATCTGTGACCGAAAGTGTAATCATGTGTCTCCTTGAATCGCGAATTGACGCAATGTAGAAAATGATGTATTCTATTTATGGAGCTGCGGTTCCATAACGCTAATCCAAAAAGGAGCCCGACATGGTTGCGACCAGGGGTAGTAGTGAACGTGTAAGTTCAGTGCTTGGTGTGGGGCAGATTCCCGCCGAGCAACTCTCGCAGGACGAGTGGTGCGAGATCATTGAGACGTACACGGCCAAGTTTGATCTGAAAAGGCTAAATGGCTTCAGAACCCAACGAGATATCGCTCAGCGCTTGCGCATTAGCGACCATTTCCCCAAGAGTATGGATCGTCGGGCAATAGCGGAAGGGTTGACCTCACGTACCGCCGTGTATCTCGAGTGCGCCTTCCTCGCATTTCCTTCGGCTCCGGCGGCTTGTGTGGCTGACGGGACTATCTCGTTCGAGGAGCAGCTCGGTCTTGATCGAAAAGGGAACTTTCACTCGCTTACGTTTGAGTGGAGGTATGTCACCATGCGAGATTCACAGCACAGTCCTCGGTTTGAGCTTATCGCCTTTGACGAAAGGCGACTTGAGATTGAGAGTATCCCCTGGGACCAGTCGCACTGTGGCGAACCCAATCTTGGGGGATCAGTTCTCTGGTCGCTGCACGACGCGCAGGCAGAGACAAACAGTAAGCTGTTCGAAGTCCTTCAGCAGGGCATGCGAACTGAAGCAGACGCCGCAGCAGTAATGAAGCGGTTAAGCTAGAACCATATAAGGGCCGCCACTTTCGTGGCGGCCCTGACTACTTTCTAGTGCCCAATAAGGTGCGCAATTTCGTAGAAGCCGTACATACCCAACACCACAAAGGCCACCGCACCAATAAGCGCGATGGTGGGTAGCTTCACCAGCTTGATAGTTTTTTCTGGATTGATGTAGAGCAGGATGTTGAGCACCATATGTCCGAGGAACACACCAATGCCGAAGCCAAATACGTTGATGATTGAGAAGAGGGGCACGTAGCCTGCGAAGTCGTCGAGACCTAGGATGAACGGAACGGTGAATGCAAAGGCGAAGAGTCCCCAGAACGAGGTGAACGCAGCGGCTTTCATTCCTCCGTGGGGCAGGATACGGCGCAGGAGAGGGTGCGTCAGTATGTTGAAGTAATGCAGCGCTTTTTCAAGCTTACGAACGATGAAGTTGAACCACTTCGGGTGATTTTCCGCGTCGTGTGCGTGCTCAAGTGAATCTTCCGCTAGTTTGAACAGCACTATGGCTGCCAGGAACAACATAATGACCAAGAGCCAGCGGATTTCCTTGAAGAATGTCCAAATGAGGAGAATGGCCATTGTTCCTGCGGCATTTCCAAGTGCAGAACCAAGCTCCACCGAAATGCGCCCTTTCATACCTGGGTTCTTGTGCATCAGGTTGCCGATAAAAATGGCAAAGTCGATGGCGGTCTTTAAATAAATAGTGAGCCCAATGATGACGTCTACCGGGTTTATCTTGAGAGCGATGTCCTCTAGGGTGAAATGATTCAAAATACGAATTTCCAAGTACAGCAGAGCGGTGAGTACGGCGAAAGCTACTACCGTAAGTGATAGGGGAATAATCTGGCGCTTGAGGAATGATTCGGGTTGCATATTCTAACTACTATATCCTACTGGCTGAGCCGTTGACTGCGCTTCGCGCATTCAGTATGTTGAAATCGGAAGAGGGAGGAGTCGAGATGACGAACGAGCAGCTATGGAATGAATACGGCCCTACACTCAACCTGGTGCCCGCCATCGCCGTCGGACTCTGGGTCTGGTGGCAGCAGAAGCACTGGTGTACGAAGTGCGAGCGGACGAGTCTGCGTACGACCAGGAAGCCATTGATATGGGTGGCGTCTGCCAGTTCAGGCTGGGCGCCGCTCGTCATCGATGTGCGGGTCACGAGCTGCTGTACGCCGCTTTGCACATTCCGCCCTGTGGAAAAACACGGAAAACCGCGCACGCCCACGGGACGCGAACTCGACGCGTTCGAGTGGGAGTCCTAAGGACAAAAACCGGCAGGTGGAGCAGAAGCTCCACCTGCCGGTTTTCCTTTGTCATCCGGGGCTGTGCCTGCTAGGATAGCTACATATGGTAGGGGTATCGACCCAGGCGGGTCTTTTTTAGATATGACAGAAACCAACGATAATCCGGTGGAATTTGAGCACGCAACCGCGGCCACTACCTCTGTGGCCGAGACTGAAACGCACACAGAAGCAGCTCACGAGAGCGGTATTCACGTAGTACTGAAGGCCGAGGAAATTGGCTCGGTTATGGGGTTTCCTATCACCAACAGCTTAGTGATGACGCTACTCGCTTCTGCGCTCTTGCTTGGCTTCTCGGCGCTCTTTGCGCGCAAGCTCGCGCTTATTCCAGGGAAACTACAGGCAGGTATTGAGTGGCTCTTCGAGGGTGTACTCAACTATATGTCTGAGACGCTAGAGGACGAGAAGATGGCACGGAAGTTCTTCCCGCTCATTATGACCATCTTCCTGTTTGTCCTGGTGGCAAACCTGCTGGCATTCCTTCCTGGCGTGGGTAGTTTCCTTATCACGCACAATGGCGAGACGGTGCCACTGCTTCGCGCTCCTGCAGCAGACCTCAATATGACGCTCGCACTCGCGATTATTGCGTTTCTCGTAATTGAAATTACGGGAGTCGCGGTACTTGGATTTTTCAAGTATGGCGCAAAATATGTTAATTTTACTTCACCGGTTAACTTCGTGGTGGGCATTATCGAGCTTCTGTCGAACACAGGACGCTTGATTTCGTTCTCGTTCCGTTTGTTCGGAAACGTATTTGCTGGAGAGGTGATGATTGCGGTGGCAGGCTACTTTGTAGCGTACCTGCTGCCGGTGCCACTTATGGCATTTGAAGTGTTTGTGGCCTTTATTCAGGCAGTGGTGTTCTCTATGCTCACCCTGTTCTTTATAAAGCTCTCAATCATGGAGCCACACGGGAACGAGAGCCACTAGGCTCTTGCTCCGTTGTGGTTTCGGGATTAAGGCTCGGACCAAAAAATTATCAATCTGCATCAATGGTGCATATAAATCACTAGAGTTGGTTCAAGAAGTGAGTAGATGCTAGGCGTGAACGAGGAGCGAAACGAGACGTACTAATAGTACGGCGAGTGAGCCCCACAGTTCACAACACCGCAGATACCGCTTCTGGAACTAACTCGTAGTACACAAACTTATTATGGAAACAGAAGCAGCAAAACTAATCGCTATGGCGATTGCAGCCGGACTCGGCGTCCTAGGACCTGGTATCGGTATCGGACTTATTGGAGGAAACGCTATGCAGGCAATCGGCCGCAATCCAGAAGCGTCTGGAAAGGTGGTATCAAACATGATTCTTGCAATCGTGTTTGCTGAAGCTTTGGGCATCCTAGCCCTCGTTGTGTCATTCATCATTCGCTTCGTTGGATAAACGACTCAGCGACTCCATCTGCGTTGTTGCGAGTTCAAAAATTTCTTTCGCCGTACTGCTCACCCCAAGGGCATTTCCAAATCTCTAATGCACTTCGTGCATAACAGATTTGGGGCAGTACTTCTTAAGAAATTTTCTCCTCGCGCCTAGCATCTGGGGCCCCTGAAGTCGCTTATCTAATGCTCAGACATCTCTGACTTACTAAACTTCACTATGGACCAACTTTTCGGCGCATTCGGCATAAACGGCAAGCTGCTCATCGCGCAGCTCATCAACTTCGGCGTACTGTTCGTGGGTCTTACCTACTTGCTGTACAAGCCGGTGATGAAAACGCTCGATGACAGGCGTTCAAAAATCGCACAAGGCGTGATTGACGCTGACGCTGCCGCACTCAAACTTGCTACCGCAAGCGAAGAGGCAGGGAGCATCGTAAAGGAAGCGTCGACGGATGCTGAAGGCATCGTGGCGTCTGCTCGCGATGCTGCTACCGCAGAGAAGGCTCGCATACTGAAGGAGGCAGAGACTCGCGCCGCGCACGTTGCCGCAGACGCAGATGCTCGAGCAAAGGAGGCGGCAAGTAAAGCCCTTCGCGACAGCGAAAAGGAAATTGCTCGTCTCTCTGTACTTGCTGCCGAAAAGGTACTAAAGGAGACTGCCTAACTATGGAAAAAGAGTACGCACACGCCATACGCACAATGTCGCGCCAAGAAGGTCGCGACCAGTCTGCGTTGGTGAGCGGACTTATTGCACACCTAAAGAAGACAGGACGTGCCAAGCTTTTGCCCGGTATTGTGCGCGAGCTAAAGCGTGAGAACGCTCGTGCTGAAAAGCTCGCACCGGTACTTGAAGTAGCAAGTCACAAGGACGAGAAGTCAGCAAAAGATCTACTCAAGAAAGAGGGAATTGAAGTTGTTAACACCGTTGTAAACCCGAGCCTTATCCGCGGATGGCGTGCACGCGCAAATGGTCTCCTATGGGACCATTCAGCAAAGCGCGCGCTAACCGACATTTATAAAAAGATTACAAACTAGTATGGAGAGCATCATCAAGCGCATCGAAAGTGAAATTGCCTCGTTTGCACCAAGTGGCGCGAGCGAAGAGACCGGTATTGTACGGTCCACCGGAGACGGTATTGCAGAGATCGACGGTCTCTCAAACGCGATTATGACCGAAATGGTTATATTCGATCCGACGTTTGATCGCACCCTCGAGGAGGCACTCAAGGACCCCGAGCCTATCTACGGCTTGGTGCTGAACCTCGAAGAGGACTGTGTACGCACGGTAGTGCTTGGTGACTCTTCCAAAGTGTACGAGGGAATGCTCGTGCGTCGTGTTGGTCGCCTGCTCTCCATTCCTGTTGGAGACGAAATGGTGGGACGCGTGGTAAACCCGCTCGGTGAGCCGGTAGACGGCAAGGGACCAATTGCGGGAAAGACTGCGTTTCGTCCTATCGAGCGCATTGCCTACGGTGTTATGGACCGCTCTCCGGTGAATGTGCCGCTTCACACCGGTATCAAAGCTATCGACTCCATGATTCCAATTGGTCGTGGTCAGCGCGAGCTCATCATTGGAGACCGTGGTACTGGAAAGACCGTCGTAGCAATCGACACCATTTTGAACCAGAAGTCTGAGCCAAAGGAGTCCCGTCCTATTTGTATCTACGTGGCTATTGGACAGAAAGAGTCTAAGACCGCAAAGCTTGTAGCAGAGCTCACCGAGAAGGGAGCTATGGAGTACTCGATTGTAGTGACTGCTCCAGCGTCGTCTCCTGCTGCGTTCCAGTTCTTGGCACCATTTGCAGGAGCTTCTATTGGAGAGCACTTTATGGAGCAGGGCAAGGACGCACTTGTGGTATACGACGACCTCTCAAAGCAGGCTGTTGCTTACCGCCAGATGTCACTTCTTCTTCGTCGTCCACCAGGACGCGAGGCGTACCCAGGAGACGTGTTCTACCTTCACTCTCGCCTACTTGAGCGTGCTGCAAAGCTTTCAAAGGAAAAGGGCGGAGGCTCACTCACCGCACTTCCTATTATTGAGACACAAGACAACGACGTGTCTGCCTATATTCCTACCAACGTAATTTCTATTACGGACGGACAGATCTTCCTTGAGGCAAACCTCTTTAACCAGGGACAGCGCCCAGCTATTAACGTGGGAATCTCTGTGTCTCGCGTAGGTTCTGCGGCGCAGACCAAGGCTATGAAGAAGGTGGCAGGAAAGATCAAGCTTGAGCTCGCTCAGTTCCGTGAG
>CAZNVT010000026.1:4900-6200 GCA_964577025.1 uncultured Candidatus Saccharibacteria bacterium | reverse complement strand
CTGCTTTCTACATCAAGGACGATCATTAGGTCTATTCTACCGCATTATATTCCGGCACAATTTGCTGCGGGAGTCAGTCCTGCCGCTTCAGCATCCTCTTTAGTCGCAAACCACACCCTGTTTACCTCCTTTATACGCGCTACCCCACTGCAGGTGGGCAGGTAGTACTTTTTCCCGCTTTTGGACGCTACAAACCCCACCCCAGGAGCCCCTAGCGCAGGCTCTTTAGCGACAGGAATGACACCCGGAAGGGCCGCTGCCCCAAGCACCTCCCCACCCCGCTCCTCGACCCACATATGGTCCTTTTGGGTGGTACCCGCCATATCCTTGCCCGCCAGAATCCCCAGCCAGAACGAGGCCGTACAGGACAGCACCAAAATGGCTACCGTAAGAGCGCTTGGGGGAATACGGCCCAAAAGCTCCTTGCCCCGCTCCCGTATATCTGCTATATTCATAACACCTAAATTATGGCACATACAAAAGCAGGAGGATCGTCAAAGAACGGTCGCGACTCGAACCCAAAATACCTCGGAATTAAGCTTGGCGATGGCCAGGCAGCTCGCCCGGGTATGGTTATCGTGCGCCAGCGCGGAACCAAGATTGAGGCAGGTCACAACGTAAAGGTTGGCCACGACCACACCCTCTACTCTATGATTGTCGGCAAGGTTCTGTACCGCAGCCGTCGCAAGACCAACTTTGATGGACAGATTGTCCGCAAGAAAGTGGTAGACGTCCTCGCGCAAGCGTAAGACATCAAAAGGCCCCGTCCGGGGCCTTTTGCTTTATCTGCACTCGGAGCAATCGTTCCAGCGAAACTTGAAAGGCCCTGTCCGTGCGGACAGAGCCCTTCAAGTTTTCTACTACTCCCGCTTTCCTACTCAGCCTCGATAGAGATGAAAATACTTCCGAATGCTGCCCCCATAGCTACCGGGATAGCAAACTCGCCAAGCTCCTTGATTGGCTTCTCAAGCTTGATGGCGCTCTCAGGAAGCTCGGTAGCTGCTGCAATTTCAGCTGCGTCTACTCCGTCGTACAGGTGACCCTGCTCGTTTGCTTTCTTGGTAATCACAATGCGACCCTCAGCAAGTGCATTAAGACGGTTTTCGATAAGCTTTGCATCGAGCTCCTTCTGCTCCACGTACTGCTTAGCGCGACTCTCAGCAACCTTTACGTTTGCTGCAGTAGCAACCACCGCCATTCCGCGAGGGATAAGGAAGTTCTGCGCGTGCCCGTCTGAGCACTCAATAACCGCTCCAGCCCGGCCCGTGTTCTTTACGTCTTTGAGTAGTACGACTTTCAT
>CAZNVT010000026.1:0-4800 GCA_964577025.1 uncultured Candidatus Saccharibacteria bacterium | reverse complement strand
TGCACTGGAACCGACTGCTCGTTCCCGCAGAAGCCCTAGGCTTCCTGGGGAACGAGCCACAAGAAAAGAGGCGATCATCTCACAATGGTCGCCTTTTCTGTTACTTACCTGTCGTGAGGAACTCTACTGCACGCGCCTTTTGTGGATCCTTCCCTGCCACGAAGTCTTCCTGTGTGCGTTCCACTTTGATATCTGGAGTGAGTCCACCATCTGAGATAGACCGGCCACTTGGCGTGAGCCAGCGAGCGATAGTCACCTTGAGAGAGCCACCGTCTATGTCTACCAATTCCTGTACTGACCCCTTTCCAAATGAGCGCGTACCGATAAGTGTCGCCACCTTTGCGTCCTGTAGCGCTCCCGAAAGAATTTCAGACGCTGACGCAGAACCCTGGTCCATAAGCACCACAACCTTCAAGTCGCTTGGCACACCCCCCGTACCACGACTACGGTGCACCACGTTCTGTTGCTTACCCTTATAGTCTTCCGTCACAATGGTAGCGCCCTCTGGCAAGAAATGACTGCCAATAGATACCGCTGACTCTAGGTAGCCTCCTGGGTCTCCACGCACATCAATAATGAGTTTGTTACTTCCGCTTGCACGGAATTCTGCGAGCGCTTTATCAAAGAGTCCTGCAGATGTTGCAGTGAACTCGTAAATCGCGATGGTGTAGACGCCGGTTTTTGCATCGTAGGAATTGTCTATGGTGGGTGTCGCGATAGTGGCACGTACGACAGATACTTCAAGCACCTTTCCATCACGCATCATTTTGAACACCACCGTTGTGCCCTTCTTTCCACGAATCAGCTTTACCGCTTCGTCGGTTGAAAGTCCTTCGGTTGATTTGCCGTCTATGGTGAGAATAAGATCGCCCGCCCTAATGCCCGCCTTTTCTGCGGGTGTGCCCTTAAGCGGCGCTATTACCGTCAGCACCTTGTCCTTCATTCCAATTTCCATACCAACTCCCCCAAACTCACCTGCAATAGACTCCGCAAAGGTCTTTGCCTCTTGGGGCGGCATAAATACGGTGTACGGATCTCCATAGGCACTTGTCATTCCCGCAATTGCTCCCCATAGTCGCTCCTTGGTGGTTGGAGCGGTGGTGGTGCCGTGTGTTTGCACAAAGCGAGTGTTCAATACATTCCACGCCTTCCAAAACGCGGTGAAGTCAGCAGACGTATCTGGCGTGGCGTCGAGTGAGTCGCCAATAAGTGGCACATTGGAAAGCAGGTTTGTTGTTCCTGATGCGCCTACCTTGAGCCCTCCTGCAAATCCAATCACCAGGATAAGCACCACAAGAGCACCGGTGCGCACCATAGACAACAGTTTGCCTGTTTCTTTCTCACTTGAGTGCAGTTGCTCTTCGTCTACGAGGTGCGGTTCGTGATTCATACGTAGTCCTACTGTACCACCAGACACGCTCGTACAAAAACTGTTGAGAACTTTTGTCTCGTTGCATACCAGAGGCGCTATACTAGATGCAGCTATGATGACTCGACACACCAGAGGCAAGGTCGTATGGGTAGATCTAGAATCCCCTACGCACGAGGAGCTCGACAGCGTGATGCGCGAGTTTGGAATCAATGCGCGCATCGAGGAGGAAATCATTTCTCCCACCCCCTACCCGCTCTCCATTACCTTCCCGGACTATCAGTACTTGGTGCTTCATTTCCCTACTGCGCAGGGCGGGCTTGATACCCGCGCACAGGAGGTGGATTTTATTGTCGGAAAACACTTTATCGTAACGGCGCGCTACGAAGTAGTAGAACCACTCCATAGTCTGCACCGCGTGTTTGAAGCAGAGGAGCTCCTTGGCGTAAGCGAAGATTCTTCAAGTGGAGAGGAGCTGGTGGAGCAAATGTTGCGCCGTCTGTATGGCGCCATAAGCAACGAAGCGGAGCAAGTGTTGCGGAAACTCGAGCGCATCGAGCAGGATATTTTTTCTGGTCGCGAGCGCGTCACGGTGCGGTCTATTTCGGACGTCAGTCGCATCTTACTTAAGTTTGATACCGTGCTCGATCGTCATGAGGAACCTCTTGCAGATTTCCTTGGCGAGCTTTCGGGCGCAGCCTTCTTTGGCAAGAAATTTGTAGAGCACGCGGAACGTATCCAAGCAGAGCGCGACCACGCGTCGGCACTGGTTGATTCCTATCGCGCCATTGCCAGCGAGCTGCGAATCACGAACGACTCTCTCTTGTCTGCCTCTCAAAACGAGGTGATGAAAACACTCACGCTTATGTCGTTTATCATTCTCCCTCTCTCGCTTATTACTGGTGTATTCGGTATGAACGTAGACGAAATGCCTATTGTTGGCTCACCTGGTTCGTTCTGGCTCATCATTTCCATAATGACCACCCTCGCTCTTGGATTCTTCCTCTTCTTCAAATTTAAGCGTTGGTTTTAGGGATATACCACTATATAGTGTAGCTATGTCTTGGTTTAGTGGAATGTTTCGCCCTGCGTCGCGCGCTTCAGTAAGTAATGCGCCGGTACTGTTTACCAATACGCTGACCGGAACAAAGGAAATATTTACCCCACGGAAGGCCGGTCTCGCCACGATGTATTCCTGCGGTCCGACAGTCTACTCCAAAGCACAAATCGGCAATCTGCGCGCCTATGTGTTCTCAAACACTATTACGCGTGTCCTAGAGCAAGCTGGCTACCGTGTGCGCCCGGTTATAAATATTACCGATGTCGGCCACTTGGTATCTGACGCAGACGAGGGCGAGGACAAGATGCTTGTGGGTGCTACTCGTGAAGGCAAAACAGCTTCAGAAATTGCAGACACGTACACCAAATTATTTGTCGAAGATATACAGAAGCTTGGCATCGATATCAAGCAGGTGCAGTTTCCCCGTGCATCAGAATATATTGCCGAGCAAATAGAGATAGTACAGATACTTGAACAAAAAGGCTTTACGTACAAGACATCGGACGGTGTGTATTTTGATACTCAAAAATTCTCTAGCTACGGCCTCTTGGCAGGTACCGCTAATGTACAAACGCGCGACACGGTAGTAGCTGATATTGGCAGGCGCATCACCGCAAACAAAGAGAAGCACCACCCTGCTGATTTCGCACTCTGGAGATTCTCAAAGAACAACAGCGGTCGCCTACAGGAATGGAAGAGTCCGTGGGGCACCGGCTTTCCTGGCTGGCATATTGAGTGTTCTGCGATGGCGCGTGCACTACTTGGTCAGCCCATAGACATACACACGGGAGGCATCGACCACATACCGGTTCATCACACCAATGAAATGGCGCAGTCCGAAGCAGCCTTTGGTCTTCCCCTTGCACGAGTATGGATGCACGAAGCGTTTCTTACGGTGGACGGTGACAAAGTTTCCAAGTCGCTTGGAAACGACATCTATTTGTCTGATATAGAAGCAAAAGGGTATCACCCCCTTGCCTTGCGATATTTTTTCCTACAAGCAAGCTACCGCACCACCGTCTCGTTTTCCTGGGAGGCACTCAAAGCTAGTGACGAAGCATTAAAGCGCCTGTGGCGACACGCTCGCGATATACGTGCACTCTCTAGCGAGCGACGCGCACCCTCTGACGAAGCACGCAAGCTTATCAGTTATCTACGCGATGACCTGGCTACACCCCAAGCGCTTGCACTGTTGTGGGAATCACTCAAGGATGACGAACTGTCTGGTCCACAGTTGTGGGATCTCATTGTCACGGCTGACGAGGTGCTGGGGCTCTCCCTTGCCCACCCACCAGGCACCGCGGTCTCTGAGCCTGTTCCAGCGGATATACAGGAACTAGTCCGAGAGCGTGAAAGCGCGAGAGCTGAGCAGGATTTTGGCCGTGCGGACGAATTGCGTATCCACATAGAGAGTCGGGGATATCGTGTGGATGACGGGCCTTCTGGCCCCATAGTCACCCGTACCTAAGAGCGATACAATTACGGGAATGAGCAGCGATCCCGTCACCCGAATTCCTCCACAAAGTCTCGACGCCGAGCGCGCACTTCTTGGTGCCCTTTTGTTGAAGCCGGACGCCATTCACGACATTTCGGATTTGGTTCGTCCTGATTCGTTTTACGCAGAGAAGCACCGCCTTATATACGAAGCGATGCGCGAGCTTACGGAGCGCGGCGAGCCTATCGATATGCTCTCTCTTGGTGAGCGTCTGCAGGCCAAAAGTTTGCTTGAGCGTGTTGGTGGACGCGCGTACATTGCGGAACTTGCTGGCACGGCTCCTACTCCCGGAAACCTCGCACACTACGCGGACCTGGTATCGCGTAAGCATTTGATGCGTTCGCTTATCGATGTGTCCTACGACATCACCGAATCTGCCTATGACGAAAGCCGCGACCCAGTAGAAGTGCTCGACCACGCAGAAAAGTCTGTGTTCGCAATTTCAAACGCTTCCACGAGTCATAAGTTTGTCGCCATCAAGGATAAGTTAGATGCTACCTGGGACCGCATCGAGAATATGTCCAAGAACCAAGACATCGTGCGCGGTACCCCTACCGGCTTCCCTGAGCTTGATACCCTGCTTTCGGGACTACACCCGTCCGACCTCATCATCCTTGCGGCTCGTCCATCGGTGGGAAAGACCTCGTTTGCGCTCGATATTGCGCGCAATACCGCCATTCGTCACAACACTCCTGTGGGCATCTTCTCTTTGGAAATGAGCTCCGAGCAAATTATCGACCGTATGCTTTCTGCAGAAAGTTATGTTAACTCCTGGAAGATTCGAACCGGCGCCGTAAACGACGAGGAAGACTTCAGCCGTATTCGCGACGCACTCGAGAGCTTGTCCAAAGCGCCAATTTACATCGACGACAAGCC
>CAZNVT010000025.1:2327-8051 GCA_964577025.1 uncultured Candidatus Saccharibacteria bacterium | reverse complement strand
CCCCGATTTGATCCGTGAGAGGGATCTGTCCTAACCGTTAGACGATGAGGCCGTCCGTGTTTTTATACCGTATTTATGACTTTGGCGCCAGTGGGGAAATGGGCCAGTTTTGACGAAAGGTGGAAAATAGGTTACTATACATACAGACGTTCACGGCATACAGGGAGCACCAATGCCTTCGGAAACCGACACGACTCAACTGGAATTGCCCGAGCAGCTGCGCGCCGCAGTGTTGCAGTTCGGGCACGATGAATATTTCATCCTCACCGCCGATCATGAGCGACGGATTGAAATGTTTGAGGCGCTCGGAAGGATGGCTCGTGATCACGAGATTAACATCTTGCCGATCGATCCGTCGGGCAAGAAGACTTTGCCCGAACACAAGTGCTTGATTCGTATCAAGCCGCCAGTGCATCCTGAGGCTTATATCGACCTCATCGACCAAGGCATTCTTGTTGGCATAAGCCGGCACTGGCCAGAGTAGACATCCACGGCCCTGCGGAGCGCAAGCTTCGCAGGGCACTGTCATACATAGCACAAACCCCAGCCGTCTCCGGCTGGGGTTTCGCACGTTAGTTTGTGGGTAGCTTGGTTACGTCGATAGAAACGTAACCTTCTGCTTTCCCAGGCCCCACCTGTATAACCTCGCAGTACGGAGGTATCTGTCCGTTACTGCCGACTGCCTCGAGGCACGAAGCGAGCCACAGAGCCATCGGTAGTGGCGGATGCAAGCCGCTTGATCCGAGCAGGTGCGTTTTTATTGGCACAGGCTCTGGAAATACAAGGGCCGATTCCGAGCTCAGCAGAGCCACAAACGATGGCACGCACGAGATGCCAAAATCAAAGATCACACTCTCACTAAAGCTGTCCATCGCTACCCCCTGGTTCTGTTCCACCTGCACTCTACATTATTTGTAGAGGCGTATCCAGACACCAGTTTTTAGAAAGGGAATGTAGGTGCCAATCTTGGTGCGATGAATAGAAAGGGCTGTGCCGTCTATTCCCAGGGCAGCCCCTATACGCTCCGCAAGCGTGCGCATATAGGTGCCAGAGGTGCACACGATGCGCACGGTAGCGACAGTAAACGAACGTGCAGGATTCGTCCCTAACAGTGTTTCCCACTCTGCTTTTATGCGGTCTTGGCGAAAGTCTGCGCCTAAGTCTTTCGACGCTTCATCGGTGCGCGGCGCACGTGAGAGCGTTTTGGATATTCGTTCCTGTAGTTCTGATGCAGACAGCGTGTGAAGGGATAGTAGTTGTATGCGGCGCACCGTCTCTGTGTGGGTAGGAATAGTGATGGTGTCGAGCGTACCCTCGAGTGCATACATAAAGAGAGGTTTGCCGTCGACGGTCTTTGAGGAAAACGCAGGATACGCAACCGTGTGTGAGCCCTCTACTTCTCGCAGTGCAGCAGAAAGTTCTTGAAGCTCCAGTTTAGACTCAGTGCCGTGTAAAGCGGGGAGGCCTAGCACATCCCCCGTGTCGGTGTGGGCACCGAACAGTATTTCCACCTCATACTCTTTATCAAGTCCGGTGTAGGTGTCGCGCTTCTTGCACTCGTCTCCTATAAGGACCAAGAGTTTGCCAGAGGCCATTGGGTCAAGTCTTCCCGCATAGGTGAGCGGAGTATGTTCATACTCAGGGTGCTCAGTCTTCCACGCGGTAAGCACAGCAAGCGGTGTTTTGCCGACTGGCTTCTCTAGGACGACGTAGGGCTTCATTGTGAACTAGTGAACCGCGGGCGCAGCCTCGCCGTGACCAGTGATACGGTGCGCTGTATCTTTCGCAAAGAACACAAACACAAGAAACGCCACAAAGATGACGAGGCTCGCAGTAATAATGGGCGCTGAAGGGCTAAAATACGCCGCTAGTACTCCTGCAAGTATAGGGGGAATAGACTGGGCGAGCGCCTGTACAGAAGCTGCAATACCGAGCATCTGGCCCTGTTCGGATGGGGAAGCTGAACGACTTATGAGCGCGTTTAGGTTTGCCATTATGAGTCCCATTCCCATAGCCTGGGGCAGGGTAATGAGATAGAGCAGCCCTGCGGTGGGAACCAGTGCGTAGGAGAGAACGGTACCAGATACCACCAAGAGAGCTCCCGAGATAATGGCGTATGCACTGAAGCGCTTATTCATAAATCCTGTCACAAATGCCTGGGTGAACGCGATACAAATTCCCACGAGCGCAAAGAAGTCGCCAATTTGTCCCTGTGCAAAATTAAAGCGATAGATAAGATAGGCACCAAAAAACGTAGTGAAGAATGAGAAGCCTGCGTTAAAGAGAAACGACACAGCAAATATCTTGCGAAGCGTCTTGCTGGAAAATGCCTTCCATATATTTACGAGTGACTGTCCAAACTTCATAGCACCAGCTGTTTTCTGCTTCAATGTTTCTTCAAAGAAGAAGAACACCGCCAAGGCGTTTGCGAGAGCAAGAGCTGCAGCAAACCAAAACGGCGTGGTGGCATCAAACCAGGACACCACCGAAGGGTCCGAAAGTTTTCCCCCAAGGAATGGGCCAATTACGAATCCAATGCCGAATGCCGCACCAATAATGCCAAAGCTGCGGGCGCGTTTTTCTGGGGTGGTGGAGTCCGCAATGGCGGCCTGAGCCACAGAAATATTGCCACCAGTGATACCGTCGAGGGCGCGAGAGGCAAACAGTAGCGGAATGTTTTTGGTGATGATGGCAAAAGCAAATACCACATAGGAGAACGACGTGCCCAGAAGCGAGAATGCGAGAACGGGCCGGCGACCTATACGGTCTGAAAGTTGGCCCAAAATAGGAGTGGCAATGAACTGCATCAATGGATAGATGGCGGTGAGTAACCCGAGCACAACAAAGCCCTGCTTAATGGTTAGGTTTGATAGGTGGTATGCGTAGGAGGGGTCGGTAAGTAGGAGTGGAATGACGGGAATCAAAATTCCAATACCTAGTACGTCAATAAGAACGATTGCAAATACGATAGCAAGAGGGCTTCGAAGTTTGTGCATAGATATTTTAGTGTACCAAAAAAGAAGAAGGGCCGCCCCGCGATGCGCTGAACGGTCCTCGGGTGCGAAAATTAATCGCCAGCGAGGACGAGAGCTCAACCGAAACACATCAAATTATAAAAGCCGCTTAGCGGGACGCGTTCTGCGTCCATAAGCGGCCTTTGTGTCAGGCGACGCGCCGGCTTCTTGAGCCAGGCGAGTGCCAATTCGAGACACATACCAGACTCAGATCCGAAACCGAGCCGACCGGAACGATAGTGTGCAAGTCGATGGGAATACCACCAAAAAGCATACTGACACTCCCGGCAAGCTTTGCGCCGATGTAGATGATGGCTTCGGGACGATAGATAGGCCCGCACTGAAGCCTGATAACCGGCAGGTTTGCTATGGACCGACCAAGGTCGATAGTTGCTCCCGGAAATCCCTTCCGCAGCGCGTTGATTGCGTTGATGCTGACATCGTGACTTTCGCCCTTGTCAGAAAACAACACGCATTCAAACACGTGCGGTACGCCGCGCAGTAGTGTGGGCGACGCCAGTACCATTCCGTTGTTTATCACTTAAGTGCTCTCCTGTGGGTTCAAGAGAAGACACCCCACCATCACTTTTTGTATATGTTCACCCGAATGCAGAATACTACGAAAATGAACTTTGGCAAACTACCGCGTATAGCGTCGAAGCACGCCGTACAACTTTCGGTTGTTAAGCAATGAGTTCGTCTATAACTTCTTTCACTAGTGGGCCGTCTGCGCGACCAGCTAGTTCTTTCATAACACCACCCATAAACTTTCCGGCTCCTGCCTTGTCTACAGGTCCAACTTCAGCAAGTTTTGCCTCTACAACTTTCACAATTTCTTCGCGACTCATAAGTGTGGGGAGGTAGGCAGAAATTATGGCGAGCTCTGCTTGCTCGGGTTCTGCGAGCTCGCTGCGACCTGCTGCAAGAAACTGCTCAATAGAGTCCTTGCGTTGGTTTGCTGCGCGCTTCAATACGGCGAGTGCCTCCTCGTCGGTGAGGAACTCATCTGGCTTGCGCTTCTTTGCTACTACCTCGTTTGTCATAAGGGTGACGAGCGAACGCACGGTGCGCAACCGTACCTCGTCCTTGGCGCGCATTGCAGCAGGAATTTCCGCCTTTATCGTTTCGTGAATGGTCATATGGGAGAGTATACTATAGCTCTATGACACCGTTCTATGTGGGAATTATCGTGCTGGCACTTGTCCTGGTACAGGGTATTGGGCTGTGGATTATTGCACGCAGGGCAGAGAAAGCTCCACTGCAAGCTCCCGAGGATACGGGAGGGCTCCTTCTCTTGCAAAACCAAATGGAAAAGCTCGAGCGTGCGCTCGACAGCCGTATGTCTGAGAGTGCACGACAAATGCACGACACGATGCGAAGTCAGCTCGGAGAGTCTTCGCGCCTCATCAAGGAAATTACGGAAGAGATCACCAGTGTGAAGGAGATAGGACGAGAGACGGGCAGGTTCGCAGAGCAACTGAAGGGGCTTCAGGATATTCTCAAGAATCCAAAGCAACGCGGGATATTGGGTGAGTACTACCTGGAGACGGTTCTGAAGAATGTACTGCCACCGGGAATGTTTCAAATGCAGTATGGATTTCCTAATGGGGAAATAGTGGACGCTGTGGTGTTTATCGATAAGAAGATAGTGCCGATTGACTCGAAGTTTTCGCTCGATAACTACAATCGCTACATACACGCAGAGGGTGCAGAGCGTATCGCGCTCGAGAAAGCGTTTGTGAACGATTTGAAGCTGCGCATCACCGAGACGGCCAAATACATTCGCCCAGAGGAGGGGACTATGGATTTTGCCTTTATGTTTATTCCGTCTGAGGGCATTTACTACGATTTGCTCACCAATCAGGTGGGAGCAGGAGAGGATGAGAATCTTATTCAGCGCGCAAGTGGAAAGTACAAGGTGATTATCGTCTCTCCTACGTCGTTCCTCGCATACCTCCAGACCGTGATGCAGGGCTTGAAGGCGCTCCAGATAGAGCAGAAGGCTCTCGATATCCAAAAGCGTGTGGGAGAGCTCGGCAAGCACGTAGGAGCCTATGAGGAGTACTACAAGAAGCTAGGGAACGCACTCGGTACCGCGGTGTCTCACTACAATGCTGGGTACAAGGAGCTGGGGAAGATAGACAAAGATGTGTACCGGATAACGGATGAGAAAGTTGGTGTGGATTCGCTTCTTTTGGAGAAGCCAGGTAGTGGGGTGGAAGATTAGCCTTTCGGCCTTGTGCACTAGCACTATCCTTTTGTGTGCTGCGCTCCGTACTTTACACTTAGGTACAGGTGGTCATTTTGTACCAGCAACGACCTAGCGCAGGAGGTGAGTATGTCTCTTAATGCAATTGCACTCGCTGTAATGGCGATGGCTGGTTTTCTGCTTTTGTGTGCGGGTGTGGTCTCAGCATTACGTCACGAGAAAGGCAGGACGCTCGCAAACTGTCTCCTAATCGTGGCAGGAGCAGCTTTGCTGGCTGTCGTAGCAGCAGCAAACTCCAGGGCCCGTGCGGACACACCCGCAAACCCGGCAGTGGTGTACAACCCCAAGAAGTACCCATCGCACCCGTACCCTACGCCAGAGCTGTTTCGTAAGGAGGGAGGCAGACTTCCTAAGTCGCAGAATATCTAGGCTGACCCCCCCCGCCCCGGGCGGGCTTGTACAAGGGAGCTTGGGTTTTTTTGGGTAAAAGCTAAAAAAAGC
>CAZNVT010000025.1:0-2317 GCA_964577025.1 uncultured Candidatus Saccharibacteria bacterium | reverse complement strand
GCATTACTCCATATCCTTTCGAATATTTGGGTTTGGGGAACCGTTTGTAGCGAAGCCCTTCAAGGAGCCAAGCATAGGTTTCTGGATGTTCGGTTTTCAGGTATTGCTCTGCAGTGCAATTCTTGCAGGGCGACCAGGGTGTACATCGAGCGCGGTGCACTCGCAGAAAATCCATCGAGTAAACCTCCCTCAATGTGTCAACGGGAATCCGATGTAACTATACTGTTTATACAACAATAGTCAATGTTACCAACGACGTAGCCACAACAAAGCTTGCTTTTTATGGGGAAAACGCTAAAATACGCAGTATCTATGAATTACGCCGTTATAAAGACAGGAGGGAAGCAATACGTGGTGAGCGAGGGTGCTTTGGTGACTATCGAGAAGCTCGGTCGCGGTATTGCTACACAGGATGTAAAGAAGGGTGACTCCCTTACGTTTTCTGAGGTACTCCTTACGGACGACGGCAAGAAGACTGTCGTAGGAACCCCGCTTGTGGCAGGAAAGACCGTTACTGGCACTGTCTATTCAGTAGGACGCGCCAAGAAGGTAGAAGTGGTGAAGTACAAGGCTAAGAGCCGCTACCTGAAGCGTCGTGGGCATAAGCAGCCGCAGATCAAAGTCAAAATCGACAAGGTCTAAGCTCCAGTATTGGCGCTTGCGTTGTTGCGAGCTCCGAGACTCGCTCACCGTACTAGCCAGTACGATTCGCTCGTTTCTCGCTCGCGCCTAGCAATCATCCAATCCTGACGCTTAGACGGGACAAAGAATATCTCAAAACCCGCCGAAAGGCGGGTTTTGACTTTAGTATGGCGCAGGCGCACTATTTGTTTGGATCATCCCTGAGGAGTTACTCGATGACTGGCAAACCCAACCATTTGCCTGAGATTGAAGACGTGCGCTATATGCGCAAGTACCTCATCGCAGGTGTACTATTCGTCGGCTATATGGCCATCGTCATTGTAGCCCGTTCGCTAGAAGCGACCACTCGTTCGAAGTAGCGTAAGCCGTCACTAAATGTGACGGCTGCTTCGTTACGTCTCCTTGCGATTGTGTAGCGCGCTGGTGAGGGTGGGGCCGTCCGCGTATTCAAGCTCGCTACCGGTAGCAAGTCCGCGGCCAAGTTCCGTAATGGAAAGCATCGTGCGCAGAGGAGCGAGAAGTTCGCGCACGCGGTCTGCAGTGTGTTCGCCCTCACTCGTAGCTGAAAGTGCAAGGACTATTTCAGACAAGCCCGTCTTGGTTCGCTCCTCTACTACACGTACCAAATCCCGCTCACGAATCTGTCCCTTGCCCGAGAGGGAAATAATGCCACCCAATACGAAATAGCGGCCGCGGTACGCGTTTGCTCGCTCCACTGCTTGCAGGTCTTGGTCCTTCTCTACAATCATTAACAGTGAGTCGTCGCGGGAACGGTCGTTGCAGTATGAGCACAATGATTGTGAGGACTCAGTAGGAGCAAAGCGCATGCACATAGCGCACT
The DNA here is from genome assembly GCA_964577025.1 of uncultured Candidatus Saccharibacteria bacterium. GTDB lineage: Bacteria > Patescibacteriota > Minisyncoccia > Phycocordibacterales > Phycocordibacteraceae > C7867-001. Next base: position 834 of record CAZNVT010000025.1, on the reverse strand, counting down.
GACGGATGTCGTCCGAAAGGTGAATGATAAGGTCTGCAAGGCGCGCACGATCCCCTGGAGGCGCTGATAGCAGGTGGTACACAAAACGCCGGGCCTGGCGCGGTCCTATGCCAGGGAAGCGCTCGAAAGCACGTGCAAGGTCTTCGATGCGGTCACTCATAACTTTTTGTATTGGAATGTGTCGATACGCTTCCAGATGCTAGGCACGGGAAAGTCAGCGAAGTAGACGTATCAAGCATACGGCGAATGAGCTGACTGGGACCCGTAACGACGCAGATGGAGGGTATAGACATATTCCCTAGAACTCACTAGCTAAGTCGCCATACCCCGCCTTATCCATAGACTGGAAGCTCGTGCGCTTATCATCGAAGTACAACTCAACACGCCCCGTTGGACCGTTACGGTGCTTTTCAATAAGGATTTCCGCAATGTTCTTGCGGTCGCTTTCCTGGTTAGTGCGGTCCTCGCGGTGAATGAACATCACCACGTCGGCGTCCTGCTCGATAGATCCTGAGTCGCGAAGGTCAGAAAGACGTGGTTTGCCACCGCGCTGTTCTACCGCACGCGAAAGCTGTGAGAGTGCGAGCACTGGCACTTCAAGCTCACGAGCAAGTGACTTCAGAGAGCGCGAGATTTCGGTGACTTGTTGCACCATAGAATCGGATGCCTTTGTGTTGGTGGGGGCCATCAGCTGGAGGTAGTCCACGATAATAAGTCCGATACCTTGTTCGCGCTTCAGACGGCGCGCAACAGCACGCATAGAGAGAATGTTGTTGCCTGGCTTGTCGTCGATGTAAATTGGCGCTTTGGACAAGCTCTCGAGTGCGTCGCGAA
>CAZNVT010000024.1:0-8069 GCA_964577025.1 uncultured Candidatus Saccharibacteria bacterium | reverse complement strand
GCAAACAACCTGGGCGGATTTATGCTCACTGCAGTGGGAAGCAGCAACTATCCAGTGCTCGCATTTGAGAACTCAAGCAACGGCGGACAGATTGATTTGCAGGACGGCACCAATGCAAACACTGCACGTATTTCATCCAACTCCGCGTCGTTCTTCACGGGAGGAAATGTGGGAATCGGCACCAGCAGCCCTCCGTCGAAGTTGACCGTACAAGTTGGAGCAGGTAGTGGTGCTGCACCACACGCAAATGCAACGCTGTTCTTTGACACCAACACCACAAGCTATATGCAGTTTGGTGCGCCAGCTGCCAGTTCGATGGGATTCATCTTTGGAGATTCGGGGACAAACAACATCGGTTCCATCATTTACAGCAATGCTACCGACGCGTTGACTATCGCTGCAAACCCTGGAATATCGACCACCTTCACTGGCACGGGTGTGGGTATTGGTACCACCACGCCAAATAGGGCCCTGAACATTGGTGGCGATACGCAAGGTGTGAGCTTTGAAGTTGGGCCAGGTACCCCGGTCGCCTCCAACCTTCGCTTCGGAGACAATACGGGATGGAAGTTCAACATTGCGCGCTCAAGAGAATCGGCAGGAGGAACAGCTAACACCGGCTCAACGGGTGCAATTATGACCTTTGTTGATACAGGAAACGTTGGTATCGGTACCACGTCTCCAGCGGCGCTGCTCTCTGTCGGTGGCACCGGATACTTCTCGACAGGTATTGGTATTGGTGTAGCATCCCCAACCAACTCATTAAAGATAGTTAAGTCGGGTCAGGGATATAACTCAGAAGGAACACCTGCAATTCGTATTATGGACACGGTGACAGGCAACACCTCGTTACAGCTTGGTGTTGATGACACTCAGAATATTGGATTCATTCAAGCAATGCAGCCCCTAACATCGTTCTCTACTCGTGCGCTGGTGTTGCAGGGAAATGGAGGCAATGTGGGCGTCGGCACAACTACGCCTTCGTACAAACTTCAAGTGAGTGGAGCTGTTTCGACAAGCGCGAACAACGTACTTACTGGATCGCAATTCGCCGTATCTTCAAACGATAACGAAACTCAAGGTGTTTACATCCGACTCAAGGGTGCCAATGCTGGTATCAGCGGTTCGCAGTTTGTGAACCAAATATTTACCACCACATCAAACGCTTTCGAGATCTACCAGGCAGCATCGAGTCCGCTTGTTTTTGGAACCGCAGCAACTGAGCGAATGCGCATTACCTCTGCAGGACTCGTAGGTATCGGTACCACCACGCCAGATGCAAACTTGACCATATATCGCGGTACAACCGGCACCGCGCTCAGCCTTACCGGCTCCGCAGCCGGTTCGACAGATGACTTGCGCATTGACCTCAAATTGAAGAACGTAGTGAGCGCAACGTACGCACGTATCGGACTCTTTGCGCGCAATGGTGCTGCGGGTGCTGAAAGTGGTGACTTCTACATCTCAACGGTAAACAACGGCACACTCGCAGAGAAGTTCCGCATAACTAACGCAGGCTACGTCGGTATTGGTACCACGAATCCGTTATCCAAGCTCCATATCGTAGGAGCTAATACTGCAGTCGACTCCTTTGGTCAGCTTGCAGTTATGACGAGTGATACGTTTGCAGCAAATACAGGAGCCGAGATTGCCTTGGGTGGCGGTTACTCTGCCTCTGCCACTACTACCTTTGCCGGTATCGCGGGACGGAAAGAGAACAGCACGAGCGGTGACTTTGCTGGTTATCTCCAACTCTTCACTTCTACCAATGGGTCGGGAAATGCAGAAAGAATGCGCATTACTTCTGCAGGCAATGTGGGTATCGGTACTACCACCCCATCATCGAAGCTTGAAGTAAATGGAAGTATTGCAAATACAATAGGTTCAGGCGGAACGCTTACTCTTTATGACAATACTGCAGGACGAAATAACCGAATTGCACTCGGCGCTGATGCGAGTGGTGCATATGTAAATGCCACGTACTCCAGTGGAGGTTCCGCAGTAGTCCGTTTGCAGACTCTAGGTACAGACAGGCTTACAGTTGATGCGTCAGGCAACGTCGGTATTGGTACCGCTTCACCAACGAACAAACTCCACGTATACAGCACCACAGGACAGACCTCTCACTTTGGTGGTCAAGGCCTCGGGGTCACTTCGACAAACTTTACTGGAATCTCATTCGGGTACGGCGAAACAGGCCCCACTTATCAAAAGAGCGCTCTCGTTCAGGAGCAGGTAGGGGACGGCGCTGCCCGCGGAACGATACATATTCTGAATGACGGTACGAATGATAGCTCAAATGCAACTCTTGCAGATGCACGTTTGAGTATCACCTATGCGGGAAATGTCGGTATTGGTACCACCACACCCGCAACAAAGCTGGATGTAAATGGTGGAGGTCGTTTCCTCGACTATACAATCCCAGGCTCAGGCACCGGCTTAGAGATTGCGTATGACCCATCTATTCCAGCTGGCCGCATCATAGCTATTGACCGTACAACGTCGACGTTCAAGCCACTACGGTTGCAGGCTAGCTCAATCATCTTGAATGGTGGAAGTGAGGGCAACGTCGGTGTTGGTACTGCGAGTCCGCAAGGAAAGCTGGACGTCCAAGGACCTGCTGGCGTAACGAGCTTCACCGGAAGCAATACACTCGGCCTTCGCGTGCGCGGTAGTACGGGAACAACTGACTATTCAGGTATCGACTTTACGGGCCTCAACAATACGAACGGTATCGCACTCGGACGTATCGCAATCTTGAGTACTGGTTCTGGCTCCTACATGCAGTTTGGTACATCAAACAGCTATGCGTCCGGTATCACAAATACCGCGATGACTATCGACTATAACGGAAACGTCGGTATCGGTACTACCACGCCTGTAGGTGTGCTGTCGATACGAACGAACAGTACGAATCCGGTTATTTATCTAGATAGCAATCTCGGAGGAGGAGGTAATAGCTACTCCATCAGCCCATTTATAAGCGGAGTATCAAATGGTGGATTCCAGATTAAAGACGAGACAAACAATGTTCAACGACTTGTTATTTCGTCTGCAGGCAACGTCGGTATTGGGAACACCAGCCCAGGAGCAAAACTGCACGTAGTAGGAGGTGGCGTCGTCATAAATACCACAGGAGGTGCTGGAACTTCTATCGGCCGACACATCAATCTTGGTTCCGTTACTACCCCAACAGACTGGAGATCATACGCTGGTTCTACGGCAGCTGCTATTCAAATGGAGAATAGTGCAACAGAAGGATTCCTTCTCGTTGCAACACAGGGCGCTACGGTGCCAAGAACTCAGCTCATCACCACAGGAGGGTACGAGATTCAGGTGGGTGCAACCATTGGAGGATCTGGCACTAGCGCATTCCAGATATTGTCGTCAGGGAACATCGGTATTGGTACCACAACACCAACTGGAAAGCTTGATGTACTGGGTTCATACGCTGCTGCTTCATTGAATGCAAATTCTGTTGCAACAGCTAACTTTAGAACTCCTGGTCACGTACAATTGGCAATCAATACGCAAGTTGTTTCTCCATACACCACATCATTGCAAGCTAAACATTCTCAATTAGACGGTTTCGCATATCCAATTGCTCTAAACCCGCTTGGAGGAAATGTGGGTATTGGTACTAGTGATCCTTTGTATAAGCTTCACGTACAAGGAGATGGAATGATTCTCAGGAACGCAGGACGCATAGATAGTGACATTGCAGACACCTCCATAGGCTCAGACAACGGATACTGGAGCTGGTCTCTAAATGGTGCATTAGGAGCAAATACGTATGGGTTGATTACACGATCGGACGCAGGCTCGTACGGCGTTGATGCCCTACGCTTCACACGAAGCGGAACAGCAATAAGTAGCGTTACCTTCCCGAATGGCAGCGTAGGTATTGGTACCAACAACCCAGCCACCTATGGTGGAAACCTGGTCTCATACAATAGTGCGAATGGATTTATTCTAGGATTGAACATCGTGGGTACCGGTGACTCTGGAGCCATTCTTGCTCTTTCGGGTAACGGAGCTACAACGCCAAATAAATACATTCGTGCATTTAATGGCAACTTGGAAGTCTACAATAGTGCAGTGTCTGTGGCGATACTTACCGTTTCAGACGGAGGAAACGTTATCCCAGGAACCGACAACTCACAGACTCTGGGTAGCTCATCAAAGCACTGGGACTGTGTGTACTACGATGCAACAGCGCTTGGTACGTGTGCTTCTGACGCGCGATTGAAGGGTAATATCCAGGACTTCTCACTTGGCGCTGACCCACTTGGACAGCTTGCAGCACTTCGTCCTCGCACATTCACCTACAACAGCGACCCAGCACAGATAGAGAACTACGGACTCGTAGCTCAGGAGGTACTGGCGGTTGCTCCAGAAATGGTCACCACCACTCCCGACGGATACTACGCGGTGAAGTACGGCTACCTGCCATGGCTTACCCTTGGCGCAGTGCAGCAGCTCAATCAAAAAGTTGAAACATATGTAACTGCTCCAGTACTCGCAGTGGGAAATACTCCTGAAAGCTATGTATTCGGCACCACCACTATTACCGCAACTATCCCAAGCGAGGTGCTCACCACCACAGGACGTGTTGATCTGTACAAGCTTGCGACATACTCGCTAGCGAGCGTGAGCGCACTGTCTGGTCGCACCGACTTGATTGTGGCGCGTCTTGATTCACTCGAAGTACGCCTCGCAATGCTTGAAAGTGGCGCGGTGACATCCGGAACAGGTACCAGTATGTTCAGCACGTCGAGCTTGCAGACCGCTCTTTCGGGTCTTGGGGTAGTGCTCGAAAACGGTATGGCGCGCTTCCAGTCTCTTGCAGCGCTTTCATTCACCGCAGGAACGGACGAAAACGGCAAGTCGTCAGCAGGAGAGGGAACTATAGTAGCCGGAGACACGCAGGTAGTTATCGAAAATCCATACACACAAGCAAACAGCAAGGTATTTGTGACATTCACCTCTTCAGTCGATGGCGGTTGGCACCTAGCGAACAAGCAGGACGGAAGCTTCACGGTGGTGCTTAACGCCGCACAAAGCGCTGATGTGACATTCGACTACTTCATTGTTCGCACAGAGGCTCCAACGACCCCAACGCCTGCTCCTACGCCTTCTCCTGCACCGACACCAGATCCAAGCCCAGCTCCAACCCCAGACCCTGCCCCCGCACCAACACCGGACCCAACACCTACGCCAGATCCAAGTCCAGCACCAGCACCTGATCCAGCTCCTGCACCTACGCCAGATCCAAGTCCAGCGCCTACCCCTGACGGAATTCCCACCACCCCCTAATCAAATGATGGACCTACGAGGTCCATCATTCTGTCTCGATGTATAAATACTGACTTGCGAAGCCTGTATTTGCGTTTGATATAAGTCGAAGGCGTGCTATTCCAGTATTAATCCAGAAAGAGAATCAGTTTCTACGTCTCTCAAATACTCAGCAGTCGCTCGCTGCAAGTCACTCCCTATGTCTGTATTCTTGAATAGGGAGGTAGTCAGAATGGAAGGGAAATTTTGGATACCGCAGTAGTCTAAGTAGCTACTCCATCGATACGACTGCAGGTAGGCAAGTGCGGCTGCGGCAGAGCGGATAGTTCCTCGATCTCGTACGCGCCACTCTTCGCTACCCTCGAGGTAGTCAAGCGGATTGAGGTGCACGTAATGCAAAATGTACAGAAACTGCGAATGGTGCGATACCAACACCTTCTTGGTTCTTCCCTGAAAAAGGGTACCCGAGCGCTCATATTTCTCGTTAAAATATTTAGCGTACCCAACATTGAGCTTTCTTAAGAATTGCGTAAGTCCGCCCTCAACTTGCTCAGACACTAGCAAATGGTAATGATTCTTCATAAGTACCCACCCATGAATATCCACTAGTTTTGTACGCCCCTCCCGACCCTGAAGCAATGATGGACCTACGAGGTCCATCATTGCTTCAGGGTCGAACTTTCTGTAGGCATTGCCCGCGGGTGACGTAGTATTGAACTCATACATATCGTGCACGAAGCGAGCATAATCTTGAGTATCCAAAAATATGTTCCGTTTATCGACACCTCTATTTAATATGTGAATCAATTCCATAATTTGTAGTATATCCCCCTATGATGGACCTACGAGGTCCATCATAGGGGGATAGTAGTGAGGGAGTAGGTGATAAACTAGTGCTACTAGCTCTCCCGACTTATATATGAAGAAACTACGTGTTGCAGTAAATGGATTTGGCAGAATTGGGCGAGCATTTGTGCGTCAGGCCTATGATAGACCAGAGCTTGAAATAGTGGCGGTAAACGACCTGGGTAGTCTTGAGAATTTGGCGTATCTACTCAAGTACGACACGGTCTACAAGCGTGCGCCATTTCCGGTAGCGGTGGACACCGGCGCACTGGTGATAAACGGCAAGCCAGTGCGTTTTTGTCAGGAAAAGGATCCAGCACTTCTTCCGTGGAAGGAGCTGAATATTGATGTGGTCATCGAATCTACGGGATTTTTTACGGACTACGAAAAAGCAAACGCGCATATTCTTGCTGGAGCTCGTCGCGTCGTCATTTCTGGCCCCGTCAAAGATGAAAACCCTCTTGGCGCTACGGTGCTAATGGGACTCGACGAATCAAAACTCGCTACCTGCGCAATCACGAGCAATGCCTCTTGCACGACAAACTCCGCAAGTCCGGTAGTCGCAATTCTTGACGAGGCTATAGGAATAGAAAAGGCCATATTGTCTACCACGCACGCGTACACGGCGAGCCAGTCACTGGTGGACGGCCCTGCTAAAAAAGATATGAAAGAGGGTAGGGCAGCTGCACAAAACATCGTGCCTACATCTACGGGAGCTGCTATTGCGGTGACACAGGCGTACCCAAAGCTCGTGGGTAAGTTTGATGGCGTATCACTTCGTGTGCCGGTGCCGGCGGGTTCTATTGCCGATATTACGTTTATCGCAACGCGCGCCACCACAGCGAAAGAGGTAAACGATATACTTCGTGCAGCCAGTGCAGACCCACGCTGGGCGGGTGTGTTCTCTGTTACGGATGATGAACTAGTATCTAGCGATATTGTAGGCGAGCGCTTTGCCTCTATTGCAGACCTGGGTATGACGCGCGTCGTGGACGGCACATTGGTAAAGGTACTGGCCTGGTACGACAACGAAGCAGGGTACACCCACACGCTCGTAGAGCACGCTATAAAAGCAGGAAACGCACATAGATAGTGAAGAAGAAGGACTTCCAAGAATGGCATACTGAGAAAAGTGACTTGCACGAGCACAAGGTGCGGGCATTTTTTCACGAGCGTGAAGTTTGGTTCGCTTCTCTCGGCGCTAATATTGGATTTGAACAAGACGGAAAGAGTGAGAAATATTTGCGACCCGTGGTTATTGTGAAGAAATTCAATAATGAAGTGTGTTGGGGGATACCAACAACCAAGAAAGATAAGAAAGGGAAATACTATATTACGTTCCCGTACAGAGATGGAGAATATACGACGGCGATTCTATCTCAACTAAGATTGCTAGACAGTAAACGGCTCAGCTACAAAATTGGCGTGATGGGTGAAAGTGATTTCTTGGAAATGAAAAAACGCCTCACTTCATTTTTGAAATAAGACGTCTTATTCTTTTGACCCCTTGCGGGGAGGGCCGAAGCCATTTGTACCAGTATTTTATCAGGTAGCAGAGGGGTAGTCAATGAGTGTATACTTTCCCGTATGAAAGTATATTTTGCGGCGGACCACGCAGGACTTCGTATGAAGTCCGCGCTTCTCGCGTCCTTGGAAAGTACCGGTGTAGAAGTTGAGGATATGGGAGCGTTTGATTTTGACCCTGAGGATGACTACCCGGAGTTTGTCACGCCACTGGCTACGCGTGTGGCGAGCGAGCCTGCTGCATTCGGTATTATCTGTGCCGGTAGCGGACAGGGCGAGGCGATGTGTGCAAACCGTGTCTTGGGTGCGCGCGCTGCTGTGCTCTATGCGCTCTCGCCATCCACACAGGTACTTGACCGTGAGGGTGCTCACTCAAAGGACGGATACGACATTGTGCGTCTTGC
>CAZNVT010000023.1:0-8752 GCA_964577025.1 uncultured Candidatus Saccharibacteria bacterium | reverse complement strand
TACAGCGGTCTTCTCTTTCGCACATCTAAACCTCTCCAGACTTAGACCTTCGAATCCTAACGCATTCGTCTCATTTCCTCAAATCCCTCTATCTCTTGTCCAGAAGCTCCAAAATCTTGTTGAGCTTCTCGTTCTCAATTCTAGACAGGTCCCGCTGCAACTTCTCAATTTCCTCTTTTGCTTCAATATTTGTGCGGTAGTCCTCCTCTGCGTGATGCCGATCTCGCTCCCCTGCCCTATTTTGACTCATCATAATAATCGGGGCTGCGTATGCGGCCTGGGTGGAGAACAGTAGGTTCAACAGTATGAATGGATATGGATCCCATTGCATGAATATGCCCACAATGTTCAGAGTCATCCACACAATAACAATAAGTGTTTGAATGATTATGAAGCTCCACGAACCCATAAACGTAGCGACGTTGTCTGCTAGTCGTTGACCAAAGGTGAGTGATTCCTTATGCCTTCGATGCCAGTTCGGGTTGTGGGTATGCTGCTGTTTCATATCTATAACGATACCACCCCCGGAAACCTTTCTACGTCCCGCTCGGTATATAAAAGCATGACCCGCTACTACACGTTTAGACTATTTCTTGTATGCCTTGTGTTGTGCGCCTCTATGGCACTTGGCGCAGTGTGGCTCCAAGACTCAATTACCTCTCCCTTATATTTTCAAACTACTGCTTCTCTCTTTATTCTGGGGCTCGCTTCCTTTTTGATTTGGTTTTCGCTTACGCTCGCGAGCATTCAGCAAACACTGAAAAGTTAACAATGGCCCAAGCGAAGGGACAGCCTCGACTCTCACCTCGTCGTCACTCGACTCGGTCTGCACCACAGGAGTACTTCCCGTTTCTATTTCGCTTTGCTCATAAGAAACTTTGGGTCGGCCACAGCCTCGTGTATTCGTCTACTGACGAATCATCACTCTGGCCTTCAAGTCCCTCCGAAAGCTTCGCTATCTTCGACCACGCAAATGAAAAAGCCCCCGGAGGAGGCTTTTTCATTTGCGCGGTCGAAGGGACTTGAACCCTCAACCTCCCGCGTGACAGGCGGGTGCTCTAACCAGTTGAGCTACGACCGCATTTAAGCGCACTGGTTGAATATAGCCCTATATTGGCCCATATACAACCCTGGTGCCGGTGGATGGAGTCGCGCCATCGTCTAGGGTTTATGAGTCCCTCGTTCTAACTCTTGAACTACACCGGCGAAGTGAGGGTACAGCAAGTATATACATGCTTGCTGTCGCCCGAACGAGCCGTTGAAAGCCTGAAAGGCTTACAACAGCGTATTTGAGACCTCTGCGACGCGAGCAATTTGGGCTAGTATTTTGTACTGAATTCCAGATCCTCGAGCAACACGCAGGGTAAGCACACCATAATACATATTGTGATTTTCGTAAATCTTTTTCCCTTTGTTTAGAAAGATCATCTTCTTGAAATTACGACGCGGCAGATTGAGGGTACGCACCCAGTATTGAGTAATAGCTTCCTCCCTCTCTCGGTGCAGGTCACTAATATACACCCGCACGGTAACTCGTTCTGTTTCTACACCAAAGCACTCTCTAAACCATCTGATCATTAGTTGAATTACGCGTGGGTCAGAATTTGTAACTGCCAGAGTACCATCACTAGCCTTCACTCCCTCGCCCCAGTACAACCCTAATCCGATATAAAACAGTTCATTCTTGGCGAGCAGCTTTATTTCCTCTATAGCCTGTTCTTCCGCTAATTGTAGGCGCGCTCGCTTCTTTTCCTTGTTAGATTCAGCACCCATCATTCTTCCTCGCATACCAGACACTATCTGTCTCTCCTTTAGATACGTACGCTGATCTTGCGTTAGCTCAATATCACGAGTCCAGACGCTTACTGACCCGCACGATACACCGAGTTGCTTTGCAATTTCCTTGACGCTTTTCCCTTGAGCGCGAAGTTTGCAGGCTTCAATACGCTCTCTTGATTTCGCCATATATACAAGTATATCGTAGGTTCACAATATACGCACCCACACGAGGTTAATTACCCTCCAGAATACCCTCAGCCCGAGCCAGGTCCTCAGGAGCCGTCACCTGTATCCAAGAGGTCGCGTATACGGCATGGAGCGGAATGCTCGCTTCCTGTGCCACCTTCACCACCGTCTGAGGAAGGCCATATTCCTCGTTTCCGTTTGCGGTACGAATAGCAACCATTGGATACTCAAAGATTCGCTCATCGAGCACTATGAGATTTGTGTTCATTAGACCTGGAGTACCGCGGTGATCGCCCTCTTCTATACCTATTACCAAATCTTGCTCGTTTACCAGCACCTTTCCCCCACTCCCCATTGATTCCGTCTTTTCTACAATCACCGCCCAATCGGACGTCTGACACGCACGTGCAACCTCTTCCGCTCCATACAAGTCGTCTCCCATCATTACCATAAACCTGCCCGTGATGAGTGGCTTGGTGAGAGCCATTGCACCCATCGTGCCGTTCAGCACCTCCTGCTCAACGTAGCGAATACGGCGACCTGCGTATTTTTCGCCAAATGCATTTCGAATTACCTCGCCCAAATACCCAATAACAAAAATCACCTCGTGTATCTCTGGCGGAAGTATGTCGAGCTTGTGCGCAAGGAGCGATTTGCCGTGCACGGTGAGCATCGGCTTTGGCACCGTATCCGTAAGTGTCCCCATTCGTGTCCCCCGCCCCGACGCGAGAATAACTACCTGCATACCTAATTTCTTAACGAGGAGCGACGGCTGCGGTAGCGCTATCGCTTGGAATTACATTTGGCCTACCTGCGTCCAGTGCATTCCACGCAACAACTCCAAGAGCCGCCACAATAACGAGTAATCCGCCCACAATAACCTCTATGAACTGAATACGCACGTGTACCGCTATTGCGATAAGCAACAACAGTGTAAATACTCCTGCAAGCCCCGTGAGTACATACGCAGTCGTGTGCATTGGCGAGGCGGCAAGCCGGCTTAGGAAATCCGCAAATGAGACAGGTAGCGCAGGACTTGTCTCTGCTCCAAGCACGCGCGCTCCAGGGCCTGCGCTAGCAAGCGTGTCTTCTCCGGGAATAACGGCACCCTTCTTTGGTGTTGCAAAGAATTGCACCACAAACGTAGTTTCATTTCCTTCGTACATTCCCTTGGCTACACCCACACCAATACGCGTGTACTGCGGCTTCACAATATTTGCGCGGTGTGTCGGAGACGCCATCCACGCATCCTCAACATCCTTTGAATCTACAAAATCAATAGCGAGATTTTCTCCCGCGTAACTATACGGATACTTCACTTGGTCGAGCCAGTACCAGGGTGTCTTTCCGTCTGGAGCTACGTGAGAAAAATATCCCTTCTCTGCCATATCCTCGGCTTTCATTTGAGCGGCCTTGGTGAGAAGCGCATCCGGCATAACTGCTTGAAGTCCTTGTGCCTGACGATCCTCGTTGGTGAGACTCGTGACAACCGACGGCAACACAGACGCCAAGAAATGCGGATTTGAAAGTGCGAAACGCGAACCCAGCACGTACACCCCCTGAACCAGCACCACGATAAGGAGCGCAAGCGCCACACCTCCTGCGGTAAGCAGCAGCGGCTTATAACCGTTCCCGCTATGTGGAACTATGAAATCCTTAAATTTCCTCGCCTGGCGCTTTTTCATAGATGAATGATACGTGTCCAGTTAGTAATCGACAACTTAGCGAGAAAGTGCGGCAAGCTTTGCTTGGAGGAGTTGAACCTGCGCCACAAGCAACGCTATTTGTGCCTGTAGAGTGCTTGCAGTGGGTGTGGTTGTCGACGCCGTCATACTGCCACTGAGCGCTGAGCGAGTGCGCGGACCAAGCACTCCAGTCATAGGAAGTGCGTGTGCCGCCTGATACGCACTTACTGCGGCACGAGTTTTAACGCCAAAGTACCCTGTAGGGGTTTCTTTCAGAAATCCAAGGGACACGAGCAGTTGCTGGAGCGCCTGCACGTCTTCGCCGGTGTCTTTCACTGCAAGGTCACGGGTGAAGTTGTACGTCGATGCACCAAGCACCCTTCCCTCAGTAGGGGCGCTTACACTACCCACGCGAACCGTTCCCCCGCCGCCGCCTCCGCGACCACTTGATTTAGGCGTAACCATCACCGTACGGGTAATTGGTACGGCATTGTTTCCTGCCCAGTCGGTAGCGTGATACGTAATCGTATACGTACCCTCGATCGCTTCGTTTAGGGTGCTTTCTGTTGTGACTACCACAGTTGTATCCACATTGTCTGTTGCGGTTGCACCAGGGTCGGTATAGGTGGCATTTAATTTTGACTCAACTGATGCGAGCCCCAGGAGCGTAAGCACCGGAGCTTCTTTGTCTATGGTACTTATCGTGACGGTCGATGTGGAGATGTTACCTGCCTCGTCTGTTGCTACAAAATCAAACGAACCGTTCTCGGTAAATAGATGCGATGAAGCATTGAGCGTTCCTTCATTTGTCGATGCGGTCACTTCTATGTCCGCATTTGTTGCGGTGGTCGTATACGGGTCAATCGTAATAACAGGAGGTGTCCTGTCTATGTTGTCGATAGTAATTGTTGAGCTCCCTACATTTCCTAGAGCATCATGGAAACGAAAGACGAAACTACCGTTGTCGGTGAAGGTATAACTGTCGGAATTCAATGGGTCATCTACCACATACGGGACACCAAAACTTTCCACCGTAATAACAACGCGCACATTTTCTCGTGTCTTGGTAGTGAGTGGCACAAATTCGCCGGCAACATTTATTACTATTGAACTTAAGTACGGAGCTACCGTATCCGCGGTAAACGTTGCTGCGGCAGATGCTGGAAGAGGAGCGAGCAAGCTACCACACACACCAAGCGCGCTTAAGCCAAAAAATATGGGTGATGCGGTAATTCGCATAAATTGACCAAGGTACGAGATGTTCCTTAGGTACATACACTATATAGTCTATCCATACATTTACGTACCGTGTTTGTGGAATACAGATGCTACTATGAGGCCATATGGCGCATCTACGGGCTTTTTTGTTCATCGCTATCGTTCCCCTACTGTGCACTGCGGTACCTGCACACGCGGCTGCAGGAGATATCGCTGCTGGCTTTGTCCCAAGCACTCTCTGGCTTTCTCAAAGTACTCCAACCGCAGGCAGCAGTGTGAAAATAAGCACGGTGGTATACAACAGTAGCCAGACGGCGCTTGAGGGCTCGGTGACCTTCTCTGCTGACAATGCAATTATTGGTTCTACTCCATTTAGTTTGAGTGCTGGTGAAAGTGCTATTGAATCAGTGACATGGACGACCACAGAGGGACAGCACACGCTCAAGGCGTCTATTGAAAGCGTGATAGACCGGAAAACAAAGTCGGCTGCAGCTATTGCACAGACGGTAACAGCTCCCATCACCGTGGTTGTACTTCCAGAAGCTCCAAAAGCTCCGGCCCTTGAAGCAATTGATACTGCACAATCTGCCGTAGCATCTTCTACTCCAGTGGTGGCAACCATCATCGCAAAGACAACAGACACAACAGAATCCATTCGCAAAGCTGGTGAGTCCTATCTTGCGACACTCGCGGGAGAACCCGCAACAACGAACGCAACCACGACAACCAAAAAACCAAAGGGCTCGGTGCTCGGAGCATCTACCGAAGTGACGGAGGCTTCCACATCGCCTGCAAGTGACAGTATTGGTTCCAAGATTGCAAAGGTGCTTCTCCCGTTGTTCCGTTATCCTGCGCTCTTCTATCCTGTGTTTCTTTTTCTTATCCTTTTTGCATTTTGGCTTGTCGCCAAAAAGCTCCGCAATCCAAAAAGGCGATAACAAAAAACCGACTCGAATGAGTCGGCTTTTTGTTGAAACAAGAGATCTTTATTTCTTCATCTTGTGATCCAAAGACCACTTACCACCGCCCGAAATCATAAGTGACACTGACGCAGCAAAGATGAGTATGATGTACTCATACCCTCCGCCCGCCATAAAGAAACCGTTCTTCATATGCACTGTAGCAAATGCTACCAACGCAACGAAGGCAAGAACCTTTGCCACCCAGTGTGTGTAGAGTCCTACAAGAAGTAGTAGTCCACCACCGAGCTCTGCTGCAATGAGCAGAACCGCAAAGAATTCAGGAGCTGGGAACCCAAGGGTTCCCAGGAATCCAGCCACGTATGGCACTCCACCCTGGAGCTTCTGCCATCCGTGCATTGTGAAGATAAGACCAGTAGCAACACGAAGTACTAGTATTCCAGTGTCGCGCATCTTGTCTCCACACATACAATTAAGAATTGAACGCATACGTAACTAATTATTTATCGATAACCCTAGTATTGTAGCGCACACAAATAGCAGATTTTGCACGTGGAAAACTTATGCACCCCAAGGTGTGTTCATATGACCTACTTGGGTGAATACTTATGAGAGCAGCGGATTATTTACTAGTACCACTCGCTGCTACATCTATGAAAGTACTTCACATTATCGCGTTTCTATTGGTTGTAGTCGGTGGCGTCAACTGGGGCCTTGTAGGTCTTGGTGGTTTTATGGGCACGGACTGGAACCTTGTGCATATGATTGTGGGAAGTTGGCCACAAGTTGAATGGGCAGTATACGTACTTGTGGGCCTCTCAGCCCTATGGCTTCTTGTAGGCCACAAGAAGGACTGCAGAGCGTGCTCGTAAGACAAAAGGTTAATACAAAAGGCGCTCAGGTGAGCGCCTTTTGTATTTCATGCTACCGCCACCGATTGATGTAGATACACACCCCACACATTAGTAGTTAGGGTATGGTTCTCGACTCAACTCTTTCAGCTTATTTCCATCACGTTGATAACGGACAGCCCAAGAATTAGTAGGTCCTTGAGGCATCATTGGAGGATGTTTGTACTGTACATCCTTAAGAATGGACCGATTGCCTGAGTCACCAAAATACCTAGTGACAAAGACGTTCCTTGAAAACTGCATTGCAATTGGAGGATTGTCATACGGCGTTCCATCGAAATTTTTGTCAGTAGCCTCGATATGCCACGTGGGGATCGTGACGAAGTTCCCCACCAGAATAGCGTCGTGGTAGACAGCAGTCGCATTTCCGGTTCTGGAAAAGAGACCGACATAACTTAGGTACCCCTCTTCAGCAAGCAGGTCCTCTACAGTAAACTGCACCAAATACCATACCGTATTCCCTTCAACGTCGATTTTGGTTGCGTCTGCATAGAGCGTAAGCGTCCACGACTGAGAACGTCCGTCAGAAAGCACTATCGTTTCTGAGGTGGCTTCATAGTTTGTAGACCCTGAACCAAAGCCGTCCCGGTGCGCCCTAACTCTCATTGGTGTTTCTAGATGGTCCGGAAGAGGGATCGTCACCCCATTTAACCCATACGCTCCTTTTACAAAGTTGACTGGTGCAAGCACATCCGAAATCAAGTCACGCACCGGAGAGAACGGAGACGTTGCTACTGCCACTACTCCAAGCACAAAGATGAGTAGGAAGACAGGGTGAAGAAAAACAGTACGATGTTTCGCGGCCTTATTTCTCGTACTCAACACGGCCGCAGTAATTGACTCATACCGCAGTCGCTCACCAAACCGGTTCGCGCCCTTCGTACCAGTCCGGGACAACAATACTATGAAGAAAATAGTGATAACTACCTCTAGAGCTATGCCAAACGGGTGCACTATCTTACCCTCTATTATTTCTGATACTGACCACGGAAAAAATGAAGTAACAAGAGAAATACCAAACAACAGGATAAAAAAATGCGTTCCTCGCATTCCAAAATCGTGCACCCGCCGGACAATGAGTCCCAGTTGAAACGGAACAACTACCAGTGCAGGCAGAAACGCAAAAACGAAACTGTAAGGTATGGGGAGGCACAAAAACACCAAAACACCGAGTGTGAGCGAAAACACCGAGAGCGCAATCGTGCTCTTCCAGTAGTCCCCGACACCCAACCGACCCTGGAATATAGGTGCTGAGAGGAGTTCACGTTCCATAGCAAAAGTATACTCTATGCTAATTCGTAGGTGATAGTATGTTGTCGTGAATCAGGGAGTCAAAACCCGAATGAACGTGCCGCCCATAGTTTGGGTTGGCCTTGTCCTGGTGCTGCTTTTTGTCGGCAGCAGCATTGTCGGTTGCGCTACAGATGACGTATGTAGCTGCACCAAGAAAGAAGCAATTTCATATATTTCTGACTCTGGAGCGCCTTGGCCATCATGGTATTACGCTGGGTGTGGAAACATTTCCTACAAGTATAGTTCGCTTGGTTCCCGCTTCATGCGACTACCTGCCGACCGTGCGAGCTTTGAGCCGATATCGGCCACTCTTGCCAAAGATGCGACGCATGTGTTTGCAGAGGGTCGTGTTGTCTCAGGTATAGACGTGTCCACCTTTAAAGTTCTGGACTGTACTGCAGAGAGAGACCGGAGGGTGTTCTTACTCGACAAATACGGCGTGTACCAACTTTCGTTCGAAAAAGAGTTAGTTCCTCAACGTGACCTGTCCCCAACCCAACTGCTCAAACGAGCGGACTGTGCGCCCTATCGAGGTAGCTATGGTCCTCACTGAGGACTAATAGTACTAAAGGTGCTCACTTGAGCGCCTTTAGTATTTCTTGTTGCGGGGCCCAGAACCAGCGATTACACTTTTCGGTCACGTATGACTAACTCACTTCGCTCCTAAGTCACGCGACCCCACCTCGCCGTTTCTCTAAGAATCGAAACATGCTCCGGCTTTCGATTATTGACCTAAAACCCGCCCGCGTCTTAATACCCC
>CAZNVT010000022.1:0-10067 GCA_964577025.1 uncultured Candidatus Saccharibacteria bacterium | reverse complement strand
CGAGTTAGGAAATCAAGTGCAGAGCCTCGCGGAAATTTTCAGCAGAAAATTATCTGTGACCGAAAGTGGTACTCCACGGTTCCTACTGGGCTCTTTTTTATATTGTACTTGCTTGATCCTAAAGCCGCGCACTGAGGAGAAGTGAAATTTTTTAAAGTTTGATTTATTTAGTAAATATGATATAAAACGATTGTGAAGTAATATTGGAGAAGTTCCTTGCAGGAAAGCTCAATAGCCATTTTGGCCGAGATACAGCGCAGCCTTGCGCGATTGCAGTGGAAGAAAGAGTCTCACTCGCCACCCGAGCGAATGAGACTTCGTCATCCCAAAGCTATTCTTCTAGGAAAGGCGTCCGCAGAACAGCAAGCAATTGCTACGCTCTATAATCAGCTCTGCGATGAACACAAGGGCATGCATGACGCTGCGGAGCTGCCTGAAGGGATTAACCCACGTGTGAGCTTCGATCATTACTACAGTCACGTGGCAGCTCCTCTGTTGTCCGAGCTGCTGATATGGTCGGCTCACAGGGATTATCCTGATGTGTCGGAGACGGTGTCGATTATCGCGATTCAGATCGACACCGACTGGAACATGTACGCAATACCGAAAGGTGCGTATTGACCGCTCAACCAAAAGGAACCGTCTGGCTCCTTAGGTCGGGCGGTTTCTTTTTATCCAGACTTTTTCAATTTCAATATTTCAGCCTCAATAGTGTTCCCTCCCAGACTCCGCAAGCCCGCCAAATTTGCACATCCCAAAAACCCTTGACAGCAAAACCCGGGTAGTATATCTTTCGTAAGTGCTTGTGAGTTCTCGCTCTCGGGCAAGTTCTCATAAGCACACTGGAGAAACCGCCTCACGGCGGTTTTTCCACGTTTAGAGGCAGTCAGTTTACCTCAAATTGCTTTGCCCCTTGTGCAGATCCTGCCGGGCTCTCTCGCCTGAATCCTGCGACACCATTTCCACACGCAATACAAAAACAAACGCCCCACGGTAAACCGCGGGGCGTGGCTCGTTTGCACGAGCACCTTGGTACTGAAGTAGGTTACGAAGCGACGCGCTCCGCGGGGGCTTCGGCCGGGGCCGAGTCCTCCTTGGGCGTGCTGCCGTCGATGAAGCGGATGGTGGTCATCGCCCCCTCGATGGTGACGTTGACCTTGGTATTGTCGAACCGCACCATCGGCGGCTTATCGCCGTAGGCGGCCATGCAGGCGAAGGTGGGTTCGACGCGTTCGGCCACAGGGGCTTCGGCGACGGCTTCTTCGTTGGCCGCGGGCGGCGGCACGATCTGCTCCGCGATCGCGGGCAGGGGCGCCGCCTCGGTCGTAGCCGCCGGAGCGACTTCGACTTGGGCCGGCGTGAACACGAAGTTCTGGCTGGGCACGTAGCGCAGCAGACCGGCGTGACCCCACAGATCGTTGCCACAGCGTTGCAGCATAAGCAGCTGCTCCTCACTGCCGTCGTCGTCGAACCGCACGAGCGCTTGATAGATTCGCTCGCCGTTCATGCGCCGCGGCTCGTGCCGCTGCCCCTTGCCGTTGCTGTAGCTGACCATCAGGTCGCCCGTGCCGGTACCCTCAACGAGGCTGAGGATACGGAACGGCCGATTCGGATGGCGCGCAGCGACCCGAGTGCTGAACTGCTCGGTCGCGGCCTCGACATTCGGGACACCACCCGGCACGACCGGATAACCGGACGTGATGGGATCTTTGCGGCGAGCGATCGCGACCAAGACGCAGAGCGCCAGGAACGCGAGCGCGAGCGTCGCAAGCAGGCCACCGATCCCAGACGCGATCGGATGCTCCTGAAAGAAGTACCCGACGTTCGAGGGCGACGTTTGCCCGGCGACCGATCCTTGCGGAACGATGGCGCCGGTGTAGTCGCGGGTGACCCCGCACACCGTCTCGCCGATGACGAGACGAACGCCGGGGCCGCCGGCCTTGGTGGTGAACTTCCGCCAGGGCTGGTCCAGGTTCGGATTGAGCTGGTACAGGACCGGCCACGCGTCGCCCTTGTACTTCCAGAGGGTTTCACCCTCACGGACGCTGACGGATGAAACGCCGGCCGGGCAGCCGGTGGTTTGCGCCAGAACCGGCAGGGCCGACCCGGACACGAACAGCGCGAGAGCCGCGCCGATGATGTACTTCTTCATTTGTAACCTTTCTTCAGTTTTCAGTCTTCACGAAGCCCGATCGCTCTTGACCTCTTGGCCAAGTAACGCTGACTTGCATACTTATAATAGCATAGATTGTATATATAGTCAATACCCTCTCGAGAACAAGAAAACCGCCTCAAATGGGGCGGTTTTCTGTCTCTTATTTCTTTGCCGACGGCACTGAAGAAGGCTCACAGTGCCTCTCGGCATAAGAAAAACTACTTTAGTGTGCATTGGCCAGACACTGGTGAAGAAAGCCCGCACCAGTGTCTGACATAAGCAAAATTATCAATCTGCAAACAGATTAGATTTTGCTTAAATTCTGTTATTTCTTAACTTCCTTGTATACCTCTCGCTGACGGGTATTTGGGTCGTATTTCTTGAACTCAAGCTTTCGGGTGACCTTTTTCTTATTCTTGGTGGTCATACGAATGTGCCCCGAAGGAGACTTCATTTTTTGTAGGCGGTCTTGTGACATAGATAGGGAGACTATACCAGCCTGGGGCCTAGGAAGCAACCGAAGTCGGGGTCTTGGCCCGAACTCGCTTTGCGGTCTTCTGCACCTCAAACGAGGGCACTCCGGCCTTAAGTCCTACCTTCACACTTCCCCCTTCCATTACTCCCTGCCCAACCATAAGTGTCGCTATAGGGGTGAGTATCTTGTCCTGAATCACACGCTTTAGTGGGCGAGCTCCGTACTGTGGGTTGTACCCCTTTTCTGCAAGCCACGCACGTACCTCAGGAGAAAGCTCGAGCGTTATGCGCTTGCCACCTAGACGCGCCACCACTTCCTGTACCTGCTTCTCAACAATCTGTACTAGTGACTCCTTGCTCAGGGTGTCAAAGATGACGATGTCATCGAGACGGTTCAAGAACTCAGGACGGAACTGTGCCTTGAGCGATTGCATTACGCGCTCCTTTATCTGTTCGCGTTCAGCTTCGCCTTCAGCGCTTGATGCCGCAAACCCAATACCACTCAAACGATCGATAAATTCTGAACCGACGTTAGACGTGAGTACGATGATGGTGTTCTTGAAGTTCACCTTGCGACCCTTGCCGTCGGTAAGGTGTCCTGAGTCGAGCACCTGCAGCAGGATGTTGAATACCTCCGGGTGCGCCTTTTCAATCTCATCAAACAGCACAACCGCGTACGGACGGTGACGGATGCGCTCGGTAAGCGTACCTGCTTCTTCGTATCCCACGTAGCCTGGAGGTGCACCAATCAATTTTGATACTGAGTGCTTCTCCATAAACTCTGACATATCCACCCGAACTAACGCCTCAGGGTCGTTGAACATAAACTCCGCGAGCTTACGCGAGAGCTCCGTCTTTCCTACACCCGTAGGTCCCATAAACAGGAACGAGCCGATAGGGCGATTGGGGTCGCTAATACCCACACGAGAGCGCTTCACGGCGTCGGTGATAGTCTGCACCGCAGTGTCCTGGCCAATGACGGCTGCGCGCAGCTCCTCCTCCATACGAGAGAGTTTTGCCGCTTCTTCTTCGAGCATTTTAAGCACCGGAATACCTGTCCAGCGCGCTACCACGCCTGCAATTTCTTGCTCGGTGACTTCCTCATGCAATACCTTGCGAGACTTCTGCAGTGTCTTCAAGCGCTTACTCTTTATTTCAAGCTCCTTTTGCACGGCAGGCATTTGGCCGTACCGAATTTCAGCTGCAGTGCCCAGGTCTGCAATTGCCTCGGCGTTGTCGGAGGCAATGCGCATTTTTTCCAATTCCGTTTTCAGTGCACGGATACTTTCAATGACCTCCTTTTCGTTCTTCCACTTAAGCTCGAGCTCGCTTGTCTTCTCACGCAAATCTGCAATATCAGCATCAATTGCCGCAATACGCTCACGTATTTCTTTTGCGCGCTCTCCGTCTTCGTCTTTCTTAAGGGCCTGACGCTCAATTTCTAGACGGCGAATCTTGCGATCGGTCTCTTCTAGAGCGGGTGGCTTATTCTCAAGCGCAATACGAAGCCCTGAAGCAGCCTCATCAATCAAATCAATTGCCTTGTCTGGCAGGAATCGGTCGGTAATGTAGCGGCTGGATAGTTCCACCG
This sequence comes from uncultured Candidatus Saccharibacteria bacterium, assembly GCA_964577025.1. Classification (GTDB taxonomy): domain Bacteria; phylum Patescibacteriota; class Minisyncoccia; order Phycocordibacterales; family Phycocordibacteraceae; genus C7867-001. Next base: position 5,847 of record CAZNVT010000022.1, on the reverse strand, counting down.
CAGACACGAGCGCACCGTCGGTAATGCGCACCCCATGGAATAACTCGTAGCGATCGCGAAGTCCGCGAAGGATTGCCACGGCGTCCTCTATAGACGGTTCGTTTACATAGACTGGCTGGAAGCGGCGTGTGAGCGCGCCATCTTTTTCGATATGCTGCTGGTACTCCTTAAGAGTGGTGGCACCAATCATACGCACTTCACCACGCGCGAGAGCTGGCTTTAGCATATTGCTCGCGTCCATAGCGCCGTCCGCCGCGCCTGCGCCTACAATAGTGTGCAGCTCGTCCACAAACAAAATTACCTTGCCCTCGGAGCGCTCTACTTCCTTCATCACATTTTTCATTCGCTCCTCAAACTCTCCGCGGTACTTGGTGCCCGCAATCATCAGTCCCAAATCAAGCGAAAGCAGTTCCTTGCCCTTGAGTGACTCTGGCACATCACCTGCGGCGATACGCGCGGCAAGTCCCTCGGCCACAGTAGTCTTACCGGTTCCTGGCTCTCCTATAAGCACCGGGTTGTTCTTGGTGCGGCGAGAAAGTATTTGGATAACACGATGAATCTCCTGATCGCGCCCAATGACCGGATCAAGTACGTTATCTGCAGCAAGCTTGGTCAAGTTGCGGGTGAACTTCGCCAGTGCACGGAACTTCTTTTCTCCGGTTGCGCTGCCCTCCTTTGAATTTTTAAGTTCCTTTAGGATAGCAAGTACGGTGTCGGCATCAATTTTAAAACGCGTGAGCAGTTCATCTGCTGGGCCTGGGTGCTCAAGCACTGCCACAAACAAGTGCTCGGTTCCTACGAACGAATCATTCATTCGTGCGGCTACTTTTGCCGCAGCTTCTAGAGCACTTGCCAGTTCTGGGGTGAGATACAAATTATAGGAAGGTGAAAGCGTCGCAGACGTTTCGGGCATTTCAAGCGACTCAAGTATGGTGTCCGCCAGAAGCATCGTATCGATGTCCATACGATCAAGCACAGAGAACACGAGGCTCTCCTCTTGGTATATAAGAGCCGCAAGCAGGTGCAGTGGGCTTACGTGGTTTTGGCCGCGCTCAATAGCGAGCTCGTGCGATTTTTTGATCGCTTCTTTGGCCTTGGTGGTGAAATTTTTGAATGGTGGCATAGAGAATGTGAGCTACGCTAGTAAAGACGATGAACCCCTCACCTCCATTACAGCGTTTCTACTGTGCCGGAGAGGAGGTGGCGGAAAGGAGCACTGAAATCTTGTCGGACGAAGCAACAAGCCCAGGAATACCAGTAGCAATACCGATAAGGTCCCCTGAAATGTTTACCACACCCGCGCCAAGTGGCACACCAGGCAAATCAGCGTGCACCCCATCAGTATCAACCTTTGAGATAATGGCCGTGGTTGCACTGCCGTCACGCGTAATGCCCACCGCCGTCTGACCCTGCTTGAGCGATGCGCTCTTTATCAAATCTGGCGACGCTACACTTGGGAGCTTTGCCGTATCAGCAAACCCATAAATGGTAAGGGTTGCTCCTGCGCGAGATAGTGACGCTGGTACGCCAACTCCACCAGGAAATACAATAAGTGCCTCTTTAGGAAGTCCGGCAACGGTGGCGGTCACAATAGCGCGCGCCTTTGGAAGGTAGGTAGCTGTTGCAATAGCGGGCGTTGAAGTGCTCTGCGCATAGATGTAGACGGTGCGAGCGGCATTTGCGGCAATGGCTGCAGAGAGCAGGTCTTCGTCCTTAATTACCACCGTGGTCTGCTTGGTGACGATACCCGGAATCTGCGTAGTCTGCGCTGCCGTTTCTACTGTGCGCTCCACGATGTGATTAATGGTCTGAGTCACTGTCGGCGGCGCTTGATCAAGCAGAGACACCGCAAGAACTGCAGTCGCAATAGCAGTCACGAAGTTCACCAAAATAGTGAGCAGGAGGAGCTGGGTCTTGTTTAGGTCTTCTATATCCATAGCTAGAGTATACCAGTGCGGTCTACAAACTTCACAGCCTGCACAAGTGCACGTGCACAGCATCGCACCTCGCGCCTCGTAGTGGTAGGGCCAAACGAAATACGAAGCGTTGCGCGTGCTCGGGCCTCGTCACCAAAGCGCACCAATACCGAGCGCGATCCTACCGAATCAGTCTCGCAGGAGCTTTTGGTAGAAACGGCAAATCCAGCAGCGTCGAGCAGCGCCACAAGGTAATCCGTGTCGCGTCCTCGCAGTGAAATGTTAATAATATGTGGCGCTTGTTCGCGTCCCTTATTCACTTCTATATATGGAAGTGTTTGTATGTGCTGCAAGAACAGTGCGCGAAGTTCTAAGGCGCGGGACAAAAACTGAGCACGATTGTGATGAGCATCAGTAAGCGCGCACGCAAAGGCACTCGCAAGAGCGTGCGCGGGTGTGCCAGAGCGCAGTCCCCGCTCCTGCCCTCCCCCTTCATACAGCGGCGCAAGCGACACGCGGCGCGGCGCAATAAGTGCGCCAATCCCCCGCACCCCTCCTACTTTCTGCGCATCGAGTGTCAGCATATCTGCACCAAGTCGGGTGAGCTGGAAAGACTGCGTATAGGGAAGCTGGCTGGCGTCTACCAGTAGAGCGATTCCGCTGTGTGCCTTATCGAGCACACGACGGATATCCCGCACAGCAGTTACGGCGCCCGTTTCCCCGCACACGGCAGACACTACCGTAAGTACTGTGTCTGGTTGCACCCTTGACGCAAGTACACTCAAGTCAATTTCCCCATTCGTATATACGAGCGCCTCAGCCCGTACACCTCGGGCAGAAAGGAGCGCTATATTTTCCACCACCGACGAGTGTGCGGCTGCGTCGTAGAGTATGTGCATTGCGTCGTACGCACGACCCGTCGCCCGTAGCGCTTCAACAAACCCCACAATGCCAAGTGCGTTTGCTTCGGTAGCGCTTCCGGTAAATATCACCGCGTCCGGCTTTACCTCCGCAAGCGCCGCAATGCTTGTGCGCGCGCTTTCAAGAAGCGCGCGCGCCTCTATACCCTCTGTATGAGGAGAGTGTGGATTACCGTACACCCGTAGGGCCTGGTTGAACGCACGTTGTGCACGCACGGACGGCGGATTTGCTGCCGCCCAATCAAGATAGGTGCGCCGAGAACCAAAAAGTGACTTCATTACATAAAGCCTAGGCTACTTTTATATACAGTGCAATTGCTTGCGCTAGCTACAGAGCAGGTCTATAGTCGAGCAGGATATAGCAAGGGGAGGAAACGATGCTGGTCCAAACAATTTCTAAATGCCTGAAGCTCGTGCTCTGGCATCTGCTGTGGCCGTTTGCTGCAGTCTTTGATTTGGTGCGCGACCGCACGCACGAAAAGCCGGGCTGGTACGTTGCGATGTGCCTCGGCGGCTATCTGCTTTTCCTACTCATTTGCGTCCTCATCTACGCTTGGCCCGAATCTCAAAAATGGACACTGTTCGTGTTCATTGCCGTCGCCTACCTGGCGGCCGGAAACGGATTCCGCTCTGACGTTCAAAAACAGAACCTGTGGGAGCTCTGACACTCCCCGCTACCGGGCGCCCTGCAAGGGGCGCCCGTACTGATTGAAAAGCGCTTAGTTTGTGATATAATCCGGGAATTATGGCTTCTACTCCCCGCCCACCTATTGTTGCTGTGATGGGTCATATCGACCACGGAAAGTCGTCTTTGCTCGACTATATCCGCAAATCAAAGGTCACCGAGGGTGAAGCAGGCGGTATTACCCAGCACGTATCTGCCTACGAAGCAGATCATATCCACGAGGGTGCGTCTCGAAAGATTACCTTTCTTGATACTCCTGGCCACGAGGCATTCCGTGCCCTTCGCGCGCGTGGCGCTGCTGCAGCCGACGTAGCAATACTTGTCGTGGCCGCTGATGACGGTGTAAAGCCACAGACTCTAGAGGCATACGAAGCTATTCAGGAGGCTGGCACACCCTTTGTTGTAGCCTTCACCAAGATAGACAAAAATGGCGCGGACGTAGAAAAGGCGAAGTACGCAGTGCTTGAGCACGGCATCTACCTCGAGGGTCTTGGCGGTTCTATTTCATACGTTGGTATTTCGTCCAAAACAGGAGAAGGTATTCCGGAGCTTCTTGACTTGGTACTCCTTACGGCAGATATGGCAGAGCTTTCTACCGATGCTTCTCTTCCCGCGTCTGGTTTTGTACTTGAATCTTCGCAGGACCCAAAGCAAGGCACGGACGCAACTCTTATTCTAAAGGACGGAACACTTTCAGTGGGCGATTATGTTATAGCGGGAAGCGCCATGGTGCCGGTGCGTTTTATAGAAAACTTTGCGGGTACCCGCATTACTACCGCAACAGCATCCCAACCTATCCGTGTGGCTGGCTGGAGCGACTTGCCACCTGCAGGCACACCGTTTGTTTCAACGAGCACTAAAAAGGAGGCTGAGAAGCTGGTAGCAATCCCTGAGCGAGCTTCACTTCGCCTTAGCACTCTTACGTCAGAGGAAAAGGGAAAGACACTCCTACCTCTTATTATTAAGGCAGACGCCACCGGAAGTATCGCTGCCATCAAGCACGAGCTCGACAAAATTACCCACGACCGTGTCGCTATTCGCATCGTACTTGAGGGACTTGGGTCAGTTTCTGAGAACGATGTGAAGACCGCGCAAGCGGGTGGCGCCCACATCATTGCCTTCACGGTAGGTACTGACACTCGTGCGCGCGACCTAGCAGAGCGCGCAGAAGTTTCCATAGATTCGTTCTCTATTATCTACGACTTGGCTAAGCGCGTAGCGGACCTCGTGGTTGAAAAGGCTCCACGTGTTATGGAGGAAGAGATATTGGGACAGGCAAAGATTTTGAAAGTGTTTAGCGTTGCAGGAGTAAAGCACGTGCTGGGCGCTCGCTGGGAATCTGGAAGCCTTACGGTTGGAGACTCTGTAAAGGTAGACCGTCGTGGTATTCCCCTAGGTATGATGAAGCTCACCAACCTGCAGCAGGTACGTCAGGACGTAAAGGAAATTCACATTGAGGGTGAGTTTGGACTGCAGCTTGAAGGCAAGGTAGAAGTTGCTGCAGGCGACACTATCCAAACGTTCAAGATGACCGAAAAATAATATGAGCATCCGCGACAACCGCATCAGCACACAACTCGTAGAGCAGGCAGGCGCCTACATCGCCCGCGAAGCCGGCCGCAACACGCTTATTACTCCTACACGTGTGGCGCTCTCCAAAGACGGCAAAGACGCCACTATTTTTGTGAGCGTGTACCCGGTGACTGACACTGACAACGCACTCGCTTTTTTACTTCGTCATAAGGACCTGTTTCGTAACAGCCTGCGAAAGACGACCCGTATGGGACGCATTCCGTTCATACGATTTGAGTTTGACCACGGCGAGGCCAATCGCCAGCACATAGACGAGATTTCCCGCGAGATAGCACGTCGCGACTCAAGTGAGGATTAGTCGGGAAGTGTAACTCCTGCGTTAGTAGCGAGAGTATTTATTTGACGATCGTGGCGCGAAAGATGCGCAGCTCCTGCGCCGTGTTCTTCAAGGCTTGCGTGAATCATGCCTGCAAGACCGTCAATCTTGGATTCAATAGAATCCATCTTAACGTCTAGAGCATCAATTTTGTCGTGAAGCTCTCCCACTTCCAGACTCAAATCAGCCACGGCCTCTTTGGTGGCAAAGACCTCCTTGAGTTTTGTAATATCTTGGTCCGAAATCATTGAAAATATGATAGCATGCCGGTACGGCTCAGTGGCGAAGTAGAAACGCGGCGGATTGCAAACCCGCTATGCACGGATGCGATTTCCGTCTGGGCCTCATTTTTTTACAACACCCTTCGTGTGGTATCTTCCTACTAGGCCGGGGTGATGGAATGGTAGACAGCGGGGA
>CAZNVT010000021.1:3804-10399 GCA_964577025.1 uncultured Candidatus Saccharibacteria bacterium | reverse complement strand
TTTATAACCGCTGGAAGGGAAAGCCACCAACCGCTCACCACCGTAAAGGTTTTATCATGCTGCTCGGAAATGCGCCGGGCGAGTTCCGCATGAGTATGCCTAAACGGGGATTCACCCTTATAGAATTATTAGTAGTAATAGCAATTATTGGTATTCTCTCTTCCGTCGTTCTCGCCTCGCTAAACACCGCACGAGAAAAAGCCAAAGTTGCGAACAGCGTTGCGCAGTTACGGGAGATGCGAACGGTCGTGTATAACTACCTATTAGATACTGGGCAAAATCCGCCTGATTGTGGCCTTACCTGCACCAGTGTAACTGACCCGTATCGAAATGCTCTGGGCGTTTCTGGTTGGGCTGGGCCCTACTTTTCAGGAGTGTGGAACTTGAAGCATCCTTGGGGTGGACACTTCACTATTGGATATGGAGACCTCACTGGCGACGCTGTTCCCGAGACGTATTTCTTCCTGGATGAGGACGCTCCCGGGACTGATTACAACAACAATACAGGAGTTATCCCTACTTCTGCACTAACTGCCATAGATCGCATTATAGACGACGGCAATTTGGCAACAGGTGCAGTTCGCGGAGACGGGAATGGATATCTGACTGCGGTAGGGGAGATGGCGTACATCCCCTCCCTATAAGAGTGCGTCGTGTCGTATACTACACCTATGCTTTCTTCAACGTTGAAGTTATCCTCAAGTATTTTCCAGTCTGATATAGAACAAAAGCCGACGCGTGACGGATTTGGGCTTGGCACGGTGGCGGCGGGGAAGAAAGATCCGAACGTGCTAGTGCTCTGTGCAGACCTGAAAGAATCAACGCGCGCGGAGTGGTTCGAAAAAGAGTTTCCCGACCGATTCATAGAAGTAGGAGTGGCAGAGCAGAATATGGCGTGCTTGGGTGCTGGGTTTGCCTTGGCAGGCAAGGTGCCATTTATCGCAAGCTACGCGGCATTTTCTCCCGGCCGGAACTACGAACAAATTCGCACTACTATCGCACTCAACGAAGCCCGAGTAATTGTCTGCGGTATGCACGCGGGTGTGTCAGTGGGTCCTGACGGCGCTACGCATCAAATGCTCGAGGATATTGGACTTATGCGCATGCTTCCCAATATGAGCGTGTTTGTCCCGGGCGACGCACTAGAGGCGCAGAAAATTGTGGAGGCAGTCGCAACATTACCAGGACCTTCCTATATACGATTTGGTCGCTCGCCTGTTCCTACGTTCACTACCGTAGAGACGCCTTTTGAAATTGGAAAGGGATTAGTACTGTGGAGAAGTGAATCCCCGAGCGTAGCGCTTCTTACGACTGGCAGTATGGCGTACCAAGCACTTGAAGCCGCTAGAGCCCTGCAGGCAGACGGTATTGGAAGTATTGTGCTGCATCTGCCTACCGTGAAGCCTCTAGATACGGAAGCCATTGTGGAAGCTGCCCGCGCTACCGGGCGAGTGATTACCATAGAAGAGCACCAGATTGCGGGCGGGTTTGGAAGTGCGGTAGCAGAGTGTCTTTCGCAGGAGTACCCTGTGCCCGTTACGCGCATTGGTGTGGACGATGTGTTCGGTCAGTCGGGCACTCCCGAGGAATTGCTTGCGCACTATGGACTATCGAGCGCGCATATTGCAGAGGTGGCACGCGCAGCAGTAGGGAAAAAGCACTAGCAACGTTAGATATGAACGATTCACGCATTAACACGTACGCAGCGCTCGCAGTAGTTGTGGTGTTTGGTATCGGTGCAGTATTTCTTATTAACCGCGCTATTGAGCGCATTAATTGGACCTACGTGCAAATGGATCGAGTTGCGTCGGGAGACTACTAGAACTCAGTAATCGCGTAGGTAGACGGAGCGTCTCTAAGGAATGCTTCGATTGCAGCACGGGTGAGGAGTCCCTTTTGTGCTCCCACTTCTTGCACCACCGACATCGCATTGATTGGTCCCCACAAGAGCGCTTCATCGAGCGGCTTTCCGAGTGCAAGAGCAGAAACCACTGTAGAGGCAAATGCGTCTCCCGCGCCAGTGCGCTCAAATGGGCCGCGAGTATCAGGATACATAGGAACGCGCAGGAATCGCGTGCCGTCATATGCGTATGCGCCGTTTGTTCCATCGGTGACCACGACAATTTTTGGACCAAGTGCCTGGATTCCTTGAAGCAGTGCTTTGAAGTCATCGGTATCAGACATTCCGAGAATATGCCCAGCCTCTTCTTTGTTGCAGACAAAGAACTCAGTGCGCGCGTAGAGCGGCTGCAGTATCTCGGGACTTAGTTTCATTTGGAACGTGCCGGGCTGGAATGCGAGTTTGCTTTCTGGATGCTCGAGCAGCCACGCCGCAATGGCCGCGTGGTAGGGAGCTGAATTGGCCGCAAGCGAAGAAAGGTATATCCACGTGGGAGAATGGGAAATTTCGGGAACGGTGTATGAGAAATCCTCGTGGTGCACGAGAATAGTGCGGTCGGTGTCGTACCACAGTACATAGTGGTAGTTAGATTTTTTGCCGTCTTCGCGCACCATATAGTCAGTGAGTACGTGTTCACTCTTGAGGACCTCTAGCATTTCCGTGCCGTACTGGTCGTCGCCCGTGTATGCACGAAGCGCAGACGAGAGCCCGAGACGCGCAGCTGAAACGGCCGCGTTCGCTGCGTTCCCAACAGCGGCACAGACCGTTGCTGATTCGTAGGGAATTTTATCGCCAAAGCGCATACACAACTCGGTTTCGTTTGTGTCGGGATTCTGCGTTATGTAAGCGTCTTGTAGACGGATAAAGGGCTCAGTAACAATGTCCCCGATGGCAAAGAAGTCCGTATTCATTGGAAATAGTGTACCACTTGCCCGCCGTTGCTGTGCTATTTGTAGCTTTCGAGGCACCAGTATCGAGAGCCTACCGTGCCACTGGCAGCGTCTGAGCAGTGCCACCCCTGCGTTCCTGGTCCATATTTGTCTCCAATGTAGCTGGCCACCATATACACTGCACCGTATTCATAATAGTAATAGGGCTGGCTACTATCAGCCGAAACAGGAATTTTTCCAATATAGCCGCCCGTTACGAGCGCTTGTAGTGCAGCGTCTGCCGTCGACCAACTACCGGAGCTTGGATTTCCTGGAACCATTCCTTTGTCTATGTAGTATATGTCGAGCGCTTTTTGGAGTTCCACAAGCTCGGCCTTCCTTTTAGTATCGTTGGCCTTTGTTCTTGCTGAATTAACGGACGCAAGTACCACTGAAGATAAAATACCAATAATGGCAATAACAACGAGAAGTTCGATTAGCGTAAAACCGCGCGGTGGTAGTTTCATACTCCTTCTTGGCGCTGCAGAGCGCGAATTTCTTCGGGTGTGGGCGGCTTTGGTGCAGGTCGCGAAATAAAGAACAGAAGGGCAATACCGATAACGAGTAGGCACAGCACTGCGGCGAGTACCCGTACAGCCTCTTTTTCATTTGACGCTATCTCCCAACGAATGAGAAGGGCGATAAGACCAGCTCGCGCGGCTGGAATCTTTGTGCGTCCTTGCACAAACTGCTCCTCCTTAAACTGCACATCCATAGAGAAACTATACCACGCGCAAACCAGCCCATGATTGTGTGCGTGCTACACTTTTTGTATATGACTGATCTTTCTGATATCGCACACCAGCTTCTTGCTCCAGGCAAAGGAATTCTGGCAGCGGATGAAAGCGTAGCCTCCGCCGACAAGCGATTGACCGCATACGGCATTACGCCAAGCGTCGAAATGAGGCGACAATTCAGAGATTTGTTTCTGGCTGCTCCAGGCGTAGAAGACTATTTGTCTGGCGTTATTTTGTATGAAGAGACACTCTCGCAGAAAGACGACGATGGTGAATTGTTTACTCGTGAACTTCTTGAGCGCGGGATTATTCCTGGCATAAAAGTAGACGAGGGAACCGAGCCAATGCAAGACTCTCCCGAAGAACTCATCACGAAGGGACTACTCGGACTTGCTGAGCGATTGGCTGACTATAAGAAGAACTACCACACGGGCTTTACCAAGTGGCGCGCGGTCATACGTATAGAGGGCGACCGACTCCCAAGCGCGAGCGCCATTGTGGAAAATGCCAAGCGTCTTGCAGCGTACGCGCTTGAAGTGCAGCGCGCAGGAATGGTGCCTATTGTGGAGCCCGAAGTGCTTCTCGACGGTAACCACAGCAGACTCCGAAGTCGCCAGGTGCTCGAGGCAACACTCTTAGCAGTTATGGACGCGCTGCGCGACCAGGGCGTGGATTTGTCTGGACTTATACTTAAGACCTCTATGACCCTATCCGGAAGTGAGACAGGCAAGACGGACACGCCAGAGGAGGTGGCAGAAGATACGGTGGCTGTCCTGATGAAGGCGGTACCGCCAGAAGTCGCCGGGATTGTGTTTTTGTCGGGAGGACAGGCAACAGAACAGGCAACCGAGAACCTGCGCGCAATAGCAGCGCTTGCACGAGAGAAAAAGGCCCCGTGGCCGCTTACCTTTAGTTACGCCAGAGCGTTGCAGGATGAGGCCCTAACGGTGTGGGCAGGTGACGAGGCAAATGAGTCTGCGGCTCGTGCAGTATTCATAGAACGCCTCCAAAAGGTGTCAAAGGCACTTTCAGTCTAAAACAAGGGTTTTGGGCAGCTCTACTAATTTGCAAAAACGGACCCCATACGGCATACTGCGACCTATATGTTAACTCTTACCATTACTCCCCGAGAAACGGGCGGATCAGAAAAGGCTGATCTGGTGCGTGCTACCGGACAGATGCCAGCCGTAGTATATGGGCCAAAGCAGGCTGCTATGTCGGTATCCGTTCCCCTATCTCAGATGGAGGCCGTACTTCGTCACGGAGGTGAGTCTTCTCTTATCACACTTGAGGGCGAAGGCGCTGCTATTCCGGCGCTTATTCACGCCATTGACCGTGACCCCGTTACCAACATTCCTCGCCACGCTGACTTTTATGCAGTTGAGAAGGGAGCAAAGGTGACTCTTTCTGTACCGCTTTCCTTTATAGGAGACGCCCCAGCAGCAAAGACCGGAGCAAACGTCGTGAAGATTATGCACGAAATCGAAGTAGAGGCGGCTCCGGATAAGCTTCCACACGAAATCGAGGTAGACATTTCGGTGCTCGTAGAGCTTAACGACCAGATTCGCGTGAGCGACCTCAAGGCTCCTGCAGGAGTTGAGTTCATCACCGACGCAGACGAAGTGGTGGCTCTTGCTCAGGCACCTGCCGAGGAAGAGGTAGACGCTCCAGTACTTGATATGGATGCTATTGAGGTAGAGAAGAAGGGAAAGACCGAGACAGAAGAGGAGGCATAGTCCTGCGTTTCGCACCGACAGTTTAGGAAGACCCCTGCGTCTTAGAGACCAGGGGTCTTCTGCTATACTTATCTATGACATTGTTCACTATGCGCCGTCTCTACGTACTCTCTATAGTCGTGCTTTTTTATACGTTCTCACTTGGCGTAGGGGTTACGGCATACCCGCACACACTGCTCGCCGATGAGTCTGCAGCTATTACTGCTGCGCGTAGAGCAGAGCTTACGCAACAGCTTAATCAGCTGAATGCAGAAATTGCACAGAACCAAGCAATTGTAGACAAGCTCGCGAGCGAAGGTAAGTCACTCTCTACGGAAGTACAGACACTGAACGCTACTATTAAGAAAGCGCAGCTACAACTACAAGCAACTCAGGTAGGTATTAAGCAACTCGATAGTAATATTGCGGTGCACTCAAAGACGATTTCAACACTCAATGGAAAACTTTCCGCCGAGCGAAACTCTCTTGCACAAATTTTGCGAAACACGGACCAGTTCGATGACTTCTCACTCGTAGAGCTGGCGCTCTCGTCGCAAAACTTTTCTACGTTCTTTGCCGATATGGATGCGTACGCGAGTTTGAAATATTCGCTCGGGGTATCAGTGGACGAAGTGACTGACACCAAGGCGCACACCACCGCAGAAAAGGAGGCGCTTGAGTCAAAGCGCGATGCACACGCAAAACTTGCAGCGCAGCAGGCACTTGAGAAGCAGAAGGTACAGACAGAGCAACAGAAAAAGAATCAGCTCCTTGCGGCGACTAAGGGGCAGGAGAGTGCGTATCGCGCGGTGGTGGCGGAAAAGCAAAAGACCGCAGCGCAAATTCGAACTGAACTGTTCGGGCTTGCCGGTGGTGGTGGCGCTATTCCCTTTGGTACTGCGTACGAGAATGCAAAGACGGCTTCGCGCATTACCGGTGTGCGCCCAGCGCTTATTTTGGCTATTTTGTCGCAGGAGTCTGATCTTGGAAAAAATGTTGGGCAGTGTTTGATAACGAGTCTTGAGACTGGTGATGGAAAGGGAAAGAATACCGGCACGCCGTTTTCTGGGACGATGAAAGTGCCGCGCGATACCGTACCGTTTGAGCATATTATGACCGCGCTTGGTCGCGACTGGCGCACGACCCCGGTGTCCTGCCCACAGCCTGGAGGGTACGGAGGAGCAATGGGTCCTACGCAGTTTATTCCGTCTACGTGGATAGGACTCGAGGCAAGAATCAAGAGTTCGCTTGGTGTGGCGGCAACTGACCCTTGGAATGCACTGCACGCTATTACCGCCACAGGCATCTATTTGG
>CAZNVT010000021.1:0-3704 GCA_964577025.1 uncultured Candidatus Saccharibacteria bacterium | reverse complement strand
GCAACTGACCCTTGGAATGCACTGCACGCTATTACCGCCACAGGCATCTATTTGGCATCTGTAGGAGCAAACGGCGGAACCCGTCAGGCAGAGCACACCGCAGCCGCGCGCTACTACGCGGGAGGTAACTGGGCAGTGGCAGGTCAAGGCTACGCCAACAGTGTGATGGACAAGGCCGACAAGTTTCAGAAAGACATCGACGTGCTAAACGGCAACTAGTAGTTTTCCCCCGTGTGGTCTGTAGCGCAGCGCAGCAGCATTCAAGTCGGTGGTAGACTGGGTATATATGGATGAACCACTACCAGTCGTTGCCGCTGTTCCCGTAGCGCCTCTCAAGCATTCGTGGCTGCGTCGTCCTACTGAGCGCACATTGTTGGTTGCTTCGGCGTTACTTGCGCTCGTTGTCACGAGCGTGTGGGTGCTGGCCAATATGTCGTTCATACGATTTGCACTCGAGGCGCAAGGCGCGTCGTTCTCAGTTGTTGAACAGGGTGAATCGGTGAGCTACGACGTATCGCTTGGAAGTATTTCCAAGCGTACAACTGTGAAGGGATACGAACGCGCACCCGTGCAAGTACTTGAAGTAAGTCAGTACAACGGAAACTCAGGAGACGTCGCGGTGCTTGCGCACGTGGGCGGTACCGACGGCACGGTGCTTGGTGTGATTCACCCCAATGGCACATTCACTTCTGTTTTATCTGACGGCACCAGAAAAGCAGATTTGGTAGTGCGCCCCGACGGCATCGGACTCTTTTCCGCGCTTGTTGATGGTGAAAGCCACATTATGCAAATAAATGTAGCAGTGCCTAACAACTCGCTCAAGGACTTAGGACGAGGTAGAAGTCCGCGACTGTTTGCGGACGGTTTTTTTGTAGCACTTACGCCCGTCGGTGTGGTGCGTATCGATCCGGCACTTTCGGGAGTGGACATACTCGTATTACGTAGTGACGCTGACCGTATGAGTAGTTCGCTCTCGCCTTCTGGAGTGCGTGTTGTGCTCCCTAACACATCGGGGAAAACTGACTTCCTATCATTGCGCTCGTTGTCTCCGGTACAGCTAGCCCTGGAATCAACTGCTCCACAGGTGTACGGGGGGCCGGCAGTGTGGGTGTCCGCACACTTCTTTGTGGTGCCGTCTGGCAGTGGCAGATTTGATCTCTATAGTCTGTATGGAGACGCGCCAGTGCGTGTAGCAACTATGTCTTCAGTAAATTAATTACGTATGATGAAATCACTTCTCCTTGGCATATTCCTAGCGCTTGTAGTGTTTGCTGCGGGCACCCCGGTGTCTGTGTACGCAAGTCAGACGGTTTTTTCGGGCTCTATGTCTGACTCGAGTGGCTCTAAGCCGGTAATGACCTATTTGCCAGGAGGAGAAATATGTAACTTTTACGATGGCTGTTTTTACTACGCTCCTGGATATACGGCCTATCCTATACCGGTCAAACAACTTATAGATGAGGACGGGGCGGTGAATCACTACACAAACCCTGACTCGCTCACGTTTGGAAACGGGCAAGCGTATAGTTGGCAAGTGCACGGAGGTTCAGACACCGTACAAACGCAAAACAAAACAGGAGGAAAGACGTGTGCACTCATAGACTCGACTTCCTTTGCGAATTGGACTACCAGCAGCTTTGTGAGTCCACATGACAATTTGCTTGTGCGATGGGGACAGGTGCCACCGTATACGGTGTGGCAAAAGGCAACGGCAGACGATATTGGAAATAGCTACATTGAGAATCTCACCTGCAAAACAAACGCACTGCCGGCAAACGCTATAACTGCGTCTCCTACTACTATCCTGTCAGGAGAGTCATCGGTGCTTAGTTTTGATATGGGTCCAAATGCTCTGGTGCAAAGGACCATATGTACCGCTACAAACTTCACAATTCCAACACACAACGCAACCCGGTTGGATCACGTTCCATCCGATTACGATTGCGATTTGGAGGGGACTTGTACTCCTCGTGCTTGGATGCCGGTCGCTATTACGTACGACCCATTGCAGCCAGAGCAAGACACTTCAGGTACCATTTCCGTTTCTCCAACAGAGACGACTACCTATACCTATAGCTGTACCAACGGAAATGGCACAACCGTAAAAACTGCCACCGTGACGGTGGGAACCCCGCAGCCAGCTGCCGATGTGACGTTCTCTGCGTCTCCTACAAGTGTCCCGGCCGGCACGAGTGCCAACCTTACCTGGACCTCTACAAACGCAACCTCTTGCAGTAGCGCAACATTTACAACAGGGAGTGCAACAGCAGGAACGGTTGCGGTCACACCTTCAACTACCACCACCTACTCTATTAGTTGTACGGGGCCGGGAGGATCAAGTGCGGTGAAGTACGCAACGGTCACCGTCACGGCAAGTCAGGCAGACCTTACGGCAAGTACGGGATCAGTGACAACCGCTGCAGTGAATGTACCGGTCACCCTTACGGGTTCCGTGACTAATAGTGGAGCTGGTGCCGCGGGAGCATTTCCAAACGTCGTACAAGTATGTGACTCAGGCAGTGGTTGTGGAGTCATAAATACTAATGGCACCCTGGCGGGAACAAGTGTCTCGTCGCTTGGTGCAGGTGCTACTCAGGCTGTCTCTGCCTCATACACACCAGCGTCTGCTACGCCGATTATGTATCGCGTGTGCGCCAACGTAACAAGCTCGTGGTCAAACGTGGTCTCGGAATCAAACTACGGGAATAACTGTGGCGCGTGGGTAAACATTTCGGTGAGTTCCCCAAGTGTCCCGGTCACGTCCTGCACCGTCTCCCCAAGCTCTCTTGCAACGGTGCCTGGTTCCGTGACTTGGTCTGCCTCACCGTCTAACCTTGGCAGCTACACCTGGACACCAACGGAAGGAGGAGCTCCTGGTGGAACTGGCGCGACGCTTTCCCGCACCTATAGCAGTGTTGGTACCTATGGAATGAGCGTGACTGCAGGAGGCGCAACCGTAGCTTGTCCAAATATTGCTGCGGGAGCCGTGTGTGGTACGGCTACGCCTACCCTTACCGCAAGCCCTACTCGTGTGGTATCTGGCGGCACCAGTACGCTTACGGTCTCTGCTGGTGGGGTGGACTCCACCTGTACCCTCACAGGCCCAGGGATCAACACCAGCTACACCCCAACCAGCTGCAACGTCTCTAGCCGGACCGTGACCACCCCAGCTATCACCAACCAGAGCGTGTACACCCTTAGCTGTGACAATGGTGAGCGCACCGCTCAGGCAGTGGTGAACATCATTCCAAAGGTGCAGGAGTTTTAGGCTCTATTGGACATCCGTCACACGAAAGAACCCTGCCTTTGCGCAGGGTTCTTTCGTGTGGTAAACTCGCAACACTATGAAGAAGGACACACACCCAGCCGATTACCGCGAGGTGCTTTTTGAGGATATTGCCTCGGGCGCTCAGTTTGTTGTGGGCTCAACCATTCGTGCTACAGAAGAGGGAACCTACAAGGGAGCTACCTACCCAAAGGTAGTCATCGAAATTTCAAGCGCGTCTCACCCGTTTTACACGGGAGAGGATCGTTCGCTTGATAAGACGGGACGGGTTGAGAGATTCAAGCAGCGCGCAGCTGCGGCAAAGCGATAAGTGGGCACTCAGTAACCAGTGCGATTTTTAGGTACAGAATATTTTCCTGCTGGAAAATTTCTTCTTGCTCGGGCCGACGCCCTGCGCAAAGCCCTAAAAATCGCACTG
>CAZNVT010000020.1:0-11069 GCA_964577025.1 uncultured Candidatus Saccharibacteria bacterium | reverse complement strand
CGCGAACGTCAAGCAGGCAAGGCTATCCTTGTGGGTTCTGTCTTGCTTGGACTCATCGCGCTCACCTCCACATATGTTGCTCCAAAGCAGGCACCCGTTGCCATAACGGAACGCGCACAGGAAGCAACAGCTACTCCCGTAGATGCGTACCAGGGACTCGCTCTAGAAGGAAAGGCAGCCATTGTGTACGACCTGTCCACGCGCGAAGTGCTCTACCAGAAGAACTCAAAGGCACAGCTGCCACTCGCGTCTCTCACCAAGCTCCTCACCGCATACGCAGGAGCAAGCACGCTAGAGCGAAACGCGCCCGTCACTATCACTGCGTCCGCGCTTTCTGCTGAGGGAGAAAGCGGGCTAGCCCAAGGAGAAGTATTTTCATTCACCAACGCTGCACGCCTAGCACTGGTAGCCTCATCAAACGACGCCGCTGAAGCAATTGCAGAAGAAGCGGCGCGCACCAAGTCAGTCTCAAACAAGAGTCTCCTAGCAAGTGCAGCGAGCGCCATTGGTCTACCACAGACGTATGCCGTAAATGGTACCGGGCTTGATGTAAGCGCCACACTCTCAGGCGGATACGGCTCTGCATACGACGTGGCCCAACTTGCTGGCGCCCTGCTTTCTATCGCTCCAGAGCTCGCAAGTGCCACCACACTTCCTGAGGTCACCGTGCAGTCAGTCACCGGTGCAGTCCACACACTCCCAAACACAAACCAGGAAGTTGTTCAGGTACCAAATTTGCTCCTCTCAAAGACAGGCTTCACTGACCTTGCCGGCGGGAACCTCGCTATTGTGTTTGATGCAGGAATAAATCACCCAGTGGCTATCGTGGTGCTCGGCTCTTCACACGAGGGACGCTTTGCCGATGTAGACACGCTCCTTGCACGCACCCGCGCGCACTTTGCTAACATAGAACCGTCTCACTAATTTCTGTATGTTTCTTGATGCTGCTCGAGTCCTCATTCCCTCTGTCGTCTCCTTCATCATTGGTATTGGACTAGCTCCCGTAGTAGCGCACTACTTGTACAAGCATCAGGCCTGGAAAAAAGTAGGTGGAAAAGTAAAGGGAATGGGGGACAGTTCTGGCACGCCACTATTCAACGAGTTGCATCGCGAGCGCGAAACATCTACTCCGCGTATGGGTGGCATTGTAGTGTGGGGCTCTGTTGCACTCACTGCGCTTTTCATAGGACTTGCTGGCTCACTTCTGGGGGAACCCTTTGCGCAGTTTGATTTTGTGAATCGTGGGCAGACCTGGCTCCCACTCTTTGCCCTTATGGTGGGTGCGTTCTTTGGTGCACTCGACGACTTCCTCGAGATTACCAAGAGCAGTGGGGGACTGAGTTTGCGCTATCGCTTGTGTGTGGTGGCGGTGCTCGCCGGATTTATTGGCTGGTGGTTTTACGCAAAGCTTGGCGTAGCTGCGGTGGGTATTCCGTTTATCGGCGCACTACAGTTAGGCTGGTTCTTTATTCCGTTTTTCATACTGGTAATGCTTGCGCTCTACGCTGGCGGCATCATCGACGGCATCGACGGACTGGCTGGTGGCGTGTTTGCGTTCATCTTTATGACGTACGCGGGAATAGCTTTTGCGCAAAACCAAATTGCGCTTGCGGCGTTTGCCGCAAGCGTTGCTGGAGCGCTCTTTGCGTTTCTGTGGTTCAACATTCCTCCTGCGCGCTTCTATTTGTCTGAAACGGGCACAATGGCACTTACCGTAGCACTCGTGGTCACCGCATTCTCTGCCGATGTGCTCGGGGAAGGTGTTGGCGTATTTGTACTTCCTATTATTGCGCTGCCGCTCACCGTGACCGTGCTCACTAGTATGGCGCAGGTGTTTTCGAAGAAAGTATTCAGGAAGAAGCTATTTCGTATTGCTCCTATTCACCACCACTTCGAAGCTATTGGCTGGCCTGCCTACAAGGTGACTATGCGCTACTGGGTCATCACCATCATTGCGGGTATCTTTGGTCTTGCACTAGCGCTATTGAAATAATATTGCAAAGTGGACATACATTGCAGCTTCGTATACAACTGCTACAGGTAGCAAGGGAGATTAGTAATGACAGATCCTGTGTTTTTTGAACACCTGTTCCCAGCAGCAGGTCCATGGAGCGAAGTGCTGCAAGCGGACCGCCTAAATACTGGGCCGAAAGCAGAGACGGTGGACCGAGCCCCAAACAAACAACTCGTTCCCTGCAAATCCGCCTTTACTGTTGCCCAGGTCGCGAACCTCAACAAAATCTTCGAGCTCCTGGGAGAAGACGATGCGGCAAAGGGTACTCTGGCCAGTATAATTCAGTTCTGCCAGATGAAACACGACGTCAGCGGATTCTGACGTCCGCCGAAGGGTAGCGCACGACCAATCGGTACGGCGCTGCTTTTTTATATACATTATTAGAGAGTGGCAGTCGTGCGGTAGAATAGAGACACCTATGTCATCGAAGCTCCTTGGCGATCGCATCTTCGCACTCATTGTCATCATCCTCGTGGTGGGGGGCACGAGCGTATTTTTGTCTGCTGCACTTGGCCTCTTGGCACGTGAAAACTCCTCCATTGGTCACATCGCACTCACACAGCTCTTGCTAGGATTAATCCCTGGACTTATGGCGCTCGTGTTCCTGCGATTTGCGCCGCCTGTCTGGATAGAAAAGGGAATACTTCCCATATTTGCGCTCGCGCTCCTTGCTACTGCACTCGTGTTTGTCCCAGGAATTGGCCACCACGCAAACGGCGCTACGCGTTGGCTCACCATTGGTCCACTTACTGTGCAGCCAGCAGAGTTCCTAAAAATTGCCACCATACTGATGCTTTCGCTGTACCTGGCAAAGATGCGCACCAAGCTGCACGATATGCGCTACGGCTTGCTTGGGTTCTGCGTCATCATTGGCGTACCGGCGCTTCTCTTGCTCGCGCAGCCAAACACTTCCACCACGCTCGTGATTGGTTTTACCGCTACGGCGCTCTACTTTGTGGCGGGTGCGCCGCTGCGTGACTTTGCCATACTGGCGGCTATTGCGGTGATTGGTGCGGGCGGACTTGTTGCTACACGCCCCTACCTGATGCACCGCGTGCAGACATTTATACACCCTGAAGCAAACGCACTTTCGAGTGGATACCAGATTCAGCAGTCTCTTATTGCAGTGGGTTCGGGCGGGCTTATGGGACGCGGGTTTGGACAGAGCGTGCAGAAATTTAACTACCTACCCGAGCCAGTCGGGGACTCAGTGTTTGCTGTGTACGGAGAGGAGTTTGGATTTGTGGGCACGGTGCTCTTGGTGCTTCTCTTTACCGGCTTTGCTGCGCGCGGTTTCACCATTGCGGCGGGGTCGTCCTCTAGCTTTGGCTCGTTTGCTGCTACGGGACTCACGCTTCTCATTACTATTTCAGCGTTTATGAATATCGGTGCGATGCTTGGGATTATGCCGCTTACGGGTCTGCCCCTGCCATTTGTCTCGCACGGTGGTACGGCGCTTTTGTGCGCCTTGGCCTCTGTCGGCATCATCCTGAATATAGCCGCCCACCGAACAAAGCGTAAATAAGCACATTCCAAAGTCTTCATCTGCTTTGTTGCTCACTCCGGGACTCGCTCATCGTATACTTGATACGCCTCGCTCCGTTCCTCGTGAGCGCCTCGCACCTGAAAGCCTTTAGAACGCACTTTTAAAAACCTATAGTATACTTAGCGAATTGCTATGAAAGTTGTATTTACTGGAGCAGGTGGGGGACACTTCTACCCCCTTATTGCCATAGCTGAGGCCCTCACTGATTTGGTTGCGGAACAACGCCTTGTGGCCCCAAAGCTCTACTACCTTTCAGACAAGCCAAACGACGAGCAAACACTGTTTGCGAGCAATCTGACATTCATTCCTATTCCTGCTGGGCGCGTGCGCAGGTATTTCTCGCTCAAGAACTTCTCGGATATTTTCGTGACTCTTCGCGGGTTCTTTGTTGCTCTTGGCACACTCTTTAAGATCTACCCTGACGTGGTGGTATCGAAGGGAAGCTACGCCAGCGTGCCGGTGGTGCTAGCCGCGAGACTGCTTCGCATTCCTATCATCATTCACGAATCAGACGCAGAGCCAGGACGCGCAAATATTTTGGCTTCTCGCTACGCTACGCGTATTGCTATTGCATACGAAAGTTCAATCCCGTATTTCCCAATCAAGACCCGCTCAAAAATTGCTCGCGTAGGTATTCCTATCCGCAAGCAACTGCGCGAACTTCCAGATCCTAGCGAGGGAATCGCGCACTTTGGTCTCGATCAGTCAGTGCCCACCGTGCTTATACTTGGCGGGTCCCAAGGCTCGCTCCGCATAAACGAAACACTGGTGGACGCACTCGCGGAGCTTCTTCCCTACGTAAATATCATTCACCAGACAGGAAAGACGCACATTACCGAAGTACAGAAGCGAAGCACCGTAGTGCTCGCGGGCAGTCCATACACTGCGCGATACCATCCAGTTCCATACTTGTCGGCAGAAGAGCTACGCATGGCGGCAAGCGCAGCCACACTGGTAGTGTCTCGTGCTGGTGCCACCTCTATTTCCGAAATATCACTGTGGCAGCGCCCGGCCATTCTCATTCCCATTCCTGAGAACGTCAGCCACGACCAGCGCACAAACGCCTACGCCTACGCGCATACCGGAGCAGGCACCGTGATAGAAGAGGCAAACCTGACCGCACACCTGCTTGCAAGCGAGGTTCGTCGCATTGCAGAGCACCTAGACGTCGCCAATACTATGGCCTCACACGCCGTAGGATTTGCAAATCCTGATGCTGGCCGAGTTATTGCGGAAGAGATAATTCGTATTGGACTCTCGCACGAACCCAAGACTCCCGCACCTGTCGTATGAGTGTCCGCACCCGATTTGCCCCAAGCCCGACTGGATTCCTACACGTAGGAAGTGCTCGTACCGCGCTCTATGCGTGGGCTTTCGCTCGTAAACACGGCGGGCAGTTTATTCTGCGCATAGAGGACACCGACAAGGAGCGCGAGGTGGAGGGCGCCATCGGACACATTATGGAGTCACTGCACTGGCTAGGTGTAGAGTGGGACGAGAGTACTGATGTAGGAGGCCCGTATGCGCCCTACATACAATCACAGCGCCTAGAGTTGTATAAGAAATATGCTGAGCAACTACTTGCGGCTGGTTTTGCGTATCCTGACCCGTATACCGAAGACGAAGTAGGGGCATTTCGTGCAACTGCCGAAGCAGAAAAAAAGCCGTTTCTGTTTCGTGATCACCGACCCGAAACAGCAGGGGAGTGGGACGGCTCAACGCCCCTTCGTTTCCGCACACCGCGCATTGCGCGCTACACCTGGAATGACGCCGTACTAGGCGAGCTTTCAGCAGGGGAGGAAGCGTTAGACGATTTTATCTTGATTAAAGGTGACGGCTTCCCGACCTACAACTTTGCCCACGTGGTAGACGATATCGAGATGAAGATTACCCACGTTATGCGCGGGCAGGAATTTGTGCCGTCTACACCAAAGTTCTTGGCGCTCTACGAAGCACTCGACCACGAGCCACCAATCTTTGCTACTCTTCCACCCATTCTTGGAGAGAGCGGCACCAAGAAGCTTTCCAAACGTGACGGCGCCAAGGATGTGCTCGATTATCAGCGAGAGGGGTATATGCCGGAGGCTCTTATGAACTTCCTAGCGCTCCTTGGCTGGAATCCAGGAGGTGACAAGGAATTCTTTACTCCCGCAGAGATTGTGGAGCTGTTTAGCTTGGAGCGTGTACAGAAGTCTGGAGCGCAATTTGATGAGACGAAACTCTTGTTCCTTAATCGCGAATGGATGCGGACACTGGCCGACGCTGACTATCAAGCGACGCTCCAGGAGAAGTCGCTCGACCAGGCACTGCTTACCCGTGTCGTTCCTATTCTCAAAGAGCGCGCGCAAACATTTGCAGAAGCTCGCGCAATGCTCGCTGACGAGCTCGGGTTTGTCTTTGCAGCCCCTACACTCGATGCACAGATGCTGATTGCAAAGCAGCCAGCAGAGCACCCAGTCTCTACCAAAGACGCACTCACTCAAGTGGCACAGCTACTCGAAAGCGCTTCCGCATCGCTTTCAAGTGATGCGGCTAAAGCCCTCATAATGCCGCTGGCAGACGCTTCTGAAGCGCAAGGAAAGGGTGGTCGTGGCGGTATGCTCTGGCCACTGCGCTACGCACTCTCGGGACTAGAGCGCTCTCCAGACCCATTTACGCTTATTTCCATACTTGGCACCAAGGAATCTCTTTCGCGTGTGCGTACTGCACTTGCTATACTGTAGGGGATGGATCATTGGTTCTCTACTCTTCGCTCGTCCGCCATTTTGCTTGTGCTTCTTGTGGGGTTTTCATTCATACCCACGCCACTTCTCCATGCAGAAACTGTAGACGAGTTCCAAGCGCAAATTGATACGCTCAACAAGAAGAACCAGCAGATCGAAAAAGAAATTGCAGCAATGGAAAAGCTGCTCGGTACCCTTGGCACCCAGCACCAGACACTCCAGACCGCCATTTCATCGCTTGATGTCACCCGCAACAAAACTGCCACACAAATAAGCGGTGTGCAGAACAAAATCACCGCGAGCAATGTGAAGCTCAACGAGCTCTCATATGAAATTGCCGACAAGGAGGACGTGATAGCGCTTGATAAGGCCGTACTTGCAAAAGCATTTCGAAATATTCAAACATCTTCGGACTCTACACTGATAGAGCAGGTACTCTCTTCAAACACACTTAGCGATGCGTGGGTGACGGTGGACGCCACCATAGATCTCTCCCGCTCACTCGAAGCACACGCAGACGATCTGTTTGTAGCGAAGAAAGAACTCACCGCCCAGCATCTGTCCGTGTCTGAAACAAAGAAGAAATTGTCTGAGTTGAACGAGGAATTGAAGCAACAAAAGAAGGCGCTAGATATAGCAAAAGCAGAAAAGGACAAACTCCTCTCGCAAACAAAGAACCAAGAAAGCACCTACCAAAAACTTCTTGCCTCAAAGCGCGCAGAAAAGGCATCGTTTGAAGCTGCGCTCTTTGAGTTGGCTTCCAAGATTCAGTACGCCTCTGACCCTACCAAGCTTCCATCTGCGGGAAAGGGGATACTCCGTTGGCCACTCGACAAGATAGTGGTCACCCAGCTCTTTGGTAAAACTGCAGATTCCGGCCGCCTCTATGCGTCGGGCACACACGACGGCGTAGACTTTGGCTCTCCTACTGGCACTCCGGTGCACGCAGCACTGGGCGGCACCGTATACGAAATAAACCAGGGCGCAGTGCAAAACTGTCAGTATGGAAAGTGGGTACTTATAAAGCACCCAAACGGTCTTGCCACCCTCTACGCGCACCTTTCCTCTATCAACGTCACCAAGGGGCAGGCAGTGACTACCGGGCAAACCATCGGCAACGTAGGCATGACCGGCTACGCCACCGGTCCACACCTTCACTTCACGGTATATGACGCTGCGGCCGTCACACTGAAGCAATACACCTGTAAGAGTGGCCCTACCGTGACGATTCCTATTGCTGCACCGAAGGCATACCTAAACCCAATGGTGTATCTATAATTAGATCTGTTTCGTGTCTCGCACTTTCCACAGCACACGCGATGCAAATGATCGGTGGGGTGACCACTTCTGAGCAATCTCTACGATGACTTCTGCGGAAGTATCTTTTGGCAGTCCATAGAGTTGCTCTACCGAACGGCGCAGTCCCAAGTCACCAACAGAGAACACGTCGGAGCGCTCGAGCGCAAACATCAGAAACATCTCTGCTGTCCACCTGCCAATACCCCACACGCGAGAAAGCTCTTGTATTGCTTGTTCCTCCTCCATTACTGCCAGTGCTTCGAGCGCAAGTTCTCCGTCCACAATCGCTCGAGATAGTTCCTTGAGCGTCTTTGATTTACTTCCTGAAAGGCCAGCCTTTCGCATAGTGGTAAGGCGCAGGCGAAGCAAGGCCTCGGGTGTGACTTCTCCCTTGCACGCTTTTTCCAAACGTCCCCAAATAGTGTCCGCTGCTTTTGTCGAGAGTTGCTGACTCACAATGGAGCCTGCAAGGGCAGGGAAGAGTGCACCATAATTTCTGCGGTGTGTGAGTGATTTCTGTATCGCTTCCTGGTGGGGAAGAGCGGCAGCAAATAGCAGGGGATCAGCCATTTCCAAGTGCGCCAGAGCAGCTCCAACGTGTACGCGTTTATACACGGCAGGCTTGGCGGGCTTCGAGGCCTTCTTCATACGCATAGTATACTTTTTCTATGATTAGATTCATCATCACGCTGGTAATCCTAGTGCTCGCACTCTCCTACTTTGGTATTTCAATTCAGCACATTGTGGAGTCCCCTGCAGGACAGGAAAACTTGTCCTATCTGTGGACGCTCATACAAAACGGCTGGAATATTCTGGTAGCGTGGATTACTGGCTTCTTTGAAGGTGTACAGAACGCCGTCTCCTAATCGTCTGCTTCTACATATGCACGACGATACACCAAAGCAAATTGAAATAGCCATTGGTCCGGACGCCCGGCCTGCTTTTACCAACGCCACCCAGGTGACCGTCTCAGACGACTCGGTAGTCATACAATTTGCGTATATGCGCCCAAGCTCGCCTATGGGCCAGTTGGTTAGTGAAGTGGTACTTTCTCCAAAGCACGCCATAGAGTTTAGCCGCGCACTCGATGCCACCATCAAACAGCACTTCACCCGTCACCTCGACACTCCAGACATAACGGGTTAGTTGTCGACAACAAACCCCCTGCGGGCGTATGCTGTATACGTGCGGACAACCACGTCCGTACTAAACCCAAAAATCGGGGGTTTCCGATGACTGAGATCAGGATCCTGCAACACGCGCCGCCTGCCGCTGGACACCTGGACACCGTCGATGGAACCGGACACGGGGCCAAGCGCCTCAAACACGAACGTCCTGTTCCCACGTAGTTTCAGTCTGAATGAGAGGGTACAGAGCACACCTCTGACCCTCACTTACAGACTGCGACTAGCTCAGCCCTAGGGCTTTGAGCAACCACCTACGTCTTCCTTATTCACAACCAAGTGATCAGAGGAATCACCTTCGGGCCTGGGGGATACACACTCCCCTAGGCCCAATTTTTCTATACTGCAGGTTCTCCATCTCGGCTGCGCACCGCACACTTACTCACTATCTCGGATAAAAGAGCGCGTGCACAAATCCCGTACCAGAGCAGTAGTAGGGGAGTACTTCCCCTCCTGTTCCAGCAAAGCAAGTACTGTGGGCATCGCAGGCTGTCCTATATCAAATACAGCAATCCAATTGCATACATATACGAGGGAAGTATCAGGTACACATACCCAAGAAGGCTTACTCAAGCGTAGAAAGAACAGCAGGAAAGCCCCACACAAACCCGAGCCAGTCTACGGCCCACTATCTATGCGGGATTATATTAGTGCGTAAAAGATATATTGTGCGCACTTCAAGCACAGGGCTTCCCTGAGGCCAATTCAAGTTTGAGCTGACCTTGCCTCTTATTACACCCTCCTCTTCCCTCTCTATGGGTCACTACATATTTCTGTTGGCTCGAGCACGCGGCAAACTTCCCTCTGCACACACCTAAAAAGTGCAAAGAAGACCACTTCCCCGATTTGCCGTTTTTAGCAGTGGGGGAGGTCCAAATGTAAAAAGCCGAGACCCTAAGTCTCGACCTCCTACTTCCCTATTTCTGGGTAACTGGAACTTCTAGCAGGTGACGTTTGCCGTGATGTACTCGTAGGCTTCGTCCACGGAGTCCACAATGTGATAGAGCTCCAGGTCGGCTTCGTCTATGGAGTGATACTTTTCTAATAGGTGCGTGCGGAAGAGATCGGTAAACGGTGTCCAGAAATCCTTTCCATAGAGCACGATGGGCACACGCTTAATTTTCTTAGTCTGTATGAGCGTGAGTATTTCACTGAACTCGTCCAATGTGCCAAATCCTCCTGGGAAGCAGATGTACACTTCAGAAGCGAATGCGAGCATTACCTTGCGCACAAAGAAGTGATCAAAAGACATTGAGTCGGTCACAAACTTGTTGCTCGACTGCTCCATAGGAAGCTTTATGTTGAGACCCACAGAGGCACCTCCTGCCTCGTAGGCACCCTTGTTGGCAGCTTCCATAAGTCCACTGCTTCCACCAGTAATGACAGCGTAGCCAGCCTTTGCGAGGCGTCCAGCCAGCTCTGTAGCAGACGTGTACACCTCAGGAGGAAGTACCGTACGAGCAGTACCAAAAAATGTAATAGCCAATCCATAGCGACGAATAGTTTCAAACCCGTCCACAAACTCAGCCATAATTTTGAATACTCTCCAGCTCTCAAGCTTTTGTGGTTTACACACGAGCGGCTCAGGGTTGGTAGGGACCGTGCCCTTCCCTTCCTCGATGGCACGGGTGAGCTTGGTGCCCATTTGGTCGTGCGCTTCTGTTCGTGTCTGCGCTAGGTTGTCGTCTGCCATGGTATGTCGAAGTGTGAAAAATCTGGTAGTGCCTTCTTAGTATACGCGACGCGTGAGATAACTTCTGCGTGGCATAACGCTCCCGTGAGTGCATTGTGTGGCTTTGGCTCCTCCGGTATCCCGCAGTAGCGCAGTGCATAGTCGAGGTTGATAGCAGAGCGGTGCTTGTCTGTTGGTGGCACGGCGTTGTGCGTTGTCATATGCATCCACACGAGTGAGTGCACATCTATAGTGCGCTTACCAAACGGACACGCTATCCCTGCCCTCTTGCACGCGGCCTGCACAAACTCCAAATCAAACGAAGGGTTCTGTGCTGCAAGCATTCTGTTTTGCGGCCGGTCGCAGGCCCACGCCACAAATGCTTCGATAAGTTCCGCCTCACTTTTACGGTTTGTGTCGAGTGCCTCTTCCCTACTAAACCCATTGATACCGAGCGCTTCGTCTTCAATTTCTGCTCCGTCCCACACTCTACACTCGTCGTAAAACTGATTGCTCGGATTTTCCAAATCCAGTGCACCGATAGAGAGGATGGAATTGCGCGCAGGAGACAGGCCACTGCTTTCTACATCAAGGACGATCATTAGGTCTATTCTACCGCATTATATTCCGG
>CAZNVT010000019.1:0-11191 GCA_964577025.1 uncultured Candidatus Saccharibacteria bacterium | reverse complement strand
TTAATGCCAGCGTCGGTAAGAGCAGCAGTAACACGAGCACCAAGCTCGAGCTCCTCCACCTTCATCTTTGAAGCGTCCTTTCCAGTCGAGATTTCAGTCTTTGCTGGAGCCTCAAAACCGGTTGAGTCACCCTCTGACTCCTCCTGGAAGCCAATCACTGCCTTCAACTGGTGAATCATCACCTCAATTGAGCGCTCGAGAGCCTCGCGGGGAGTAATGGTTCCGTTGGTTTCGATAAGAATGCGAAGACGGTTGAAGTCAGTGCGGTCTCCAACGCGCATATTCTCTACTTCGTAGTTCACACGACGAATAGGGGTGAATGTAGCGTCTAGGGCAATGGTGCCGATGTCTACCTTTTCCTTGGTGAGCATCTCGCGTGGTACGTAACCGAGTCCGCGCTCGATGGTAGCCTCGATTTCGAGTCCTACCTTTCCAGCGATGTCTGCAATGTGGGTCTCTGGGTTTGCAATCTCAACTTGAGAAGGAAGCTGGAAATCACCTGCAGATACCTGCTTTGGTCCTTTTACGGATAGGCGGATAGTCTGAGCCTCGTCTCCGTGAAGTACGAAGTGCACGCGCTTTAGGTTAAGGAGAATCTCCATAACGCTCTCGCGAACGCCTTCGATAGTAGCGAACTCGTGAGACACGCCATCAATCTTTACGCTGGTGACGGTAGCTCCAGGAAGTGACGCGTGAATAATACGGCGAAGTGAGTTGCCGAGTGTGTGTCCGTACCCTGGGTACAGAGAATCAATCTCATAAACACCCTGCACGCCCTCTTCAGAGACGATGCGAGGCTTAGACGGTAGTGTGATGTGGTATTCCATAACTCAATCGATTAACCAACAGTAATAAGAAAACTAGCGAGAGTAGAACGAGAGCACCGACACGAGGTCGCCTGCAGTTTCTGCAGTCTCGTCGGTCGGAAGCTCAAGCACACCTCCCTCCATCGACTTAGCGTTCCAGGTAAGCCAACGAGGAAGTGGGCGCTCAGCGAACTTCTCCGCAAACCCCTCGAAGAGGCGTGCGTCCTTGCTCCCTGGACGAATCCCGATGACGTCTCCAATGCGCATAGCGCGAGAAGGAATGGTGGTCTTTACGCCGTTAATGACGATGTGTCCGTGAGATACCATCTGGCGAGCAGCGCGGCGACTGTTTGTAAGGCCGAGGCGGAAGATGATGTTGTCGAGACGCATCTCAAGGAGACGGTGGAGGGTGTCTACCGGGCGGTGTCCGTGCAGGCCAACTGCCTCGCGAACGTACTTAGAGAACTGGCGCTCAGAAAGGCCGTAGCTGATGCGTACCTTCTGCTTCTCGAGAAGCTGGCGACCGAATTCAGTCTGCTGGTTGCGACGACCAGTCTTCTTGGTGCGACTAGAGCGCTCCTGCGCAAGGGCAAACTTGGCAGTCTGGGTCTTTGGGAAGACTGAAGCGCCGAGACGCTTCGCGATTTTGTACTTAGGGCCGATGATCATAAATAAAGAAGATTAAACGCGACGAGGCTTTGGCGGACGCGGACCATTGTGAGGCACCGGAGTCGCATCCTTGATAGCGCGGATGGTGATACCCTTTCCGGCAAACGAACGAAGTGCAGACTCGCGACCAGCGCCAATTCCGCGGATGATAACGGTAGCCTCCTTTAGACCAATTGCCATAGCCTTGTCTCCAAGAAGCTCGCCCACCTTTGCAGCTGCATAAGGAGTAGACTTGCGTGCTCCAGAGAAGCCAAGTGCGCCTGCTGAAGAAGACATAACCGCGTTGCCCTTTTCGTCGGTAAGGACGGCCTTGGTGTTGTTGAAGGTAGCCTCAACGTGTAGCACACCGCGCTCAATGCGCTTCTTTGCAATCTTAGACAGTGCGCGCTCCTTGCGCCCCTGGTCGAGACCGCGTCCACTCTTCTTGATGATTCGTTTCTTACCCATAGGAAATTAAGTGAAGTAGGCTCAGGATTATGTCTTTTCAAGCGTACGGCGACCGCTACCCATAGTCTTACGGGTGTTGCCACGAACGGTACGAGAGTTGGTCTTGGTGCGCTGAGCCTTTACCGGAAGACGGCGCTCGTGACGGATACCGCGGTATGAACGGATATCCTTGAGGCGCTTGATGTTGTTGCCAATTTCGCGCTTCAGCTCTCCCTCGATGGTGAATGCCTCGGCAAGAAGACGAATCTTCTGCTCGTCCTCTGCTGAAATGTCGCTACCCTTTGTGGTGTGAGCGATACCTGCCTCGTCGAGAATCTTTCGAGCACGAGTAGGACCGATTCCAAAGATAAGAGGCAGCGCGTATGCGAGCTGCTTGTCGTCTGGAAGGGTTACACCGGCGATACGCATAGTCTAGAGATGATTACGAGTGAATAAGAAACAGTATAAAAGTTAGCCCTGGCGAGCCTTGCGGCGCGGATTGCGCTTGTTAATCCGGTACAGACGTCCACGACGGCGGACGATAATGTCCCCCGGTTCCTGTACCTTGATTGATGCGCGTACTTTCATGAAAATAGTTAAGATAAACGCCTCACGATGCGCGCACGTCCTCCGTACGGGTCGAGTACCAGTTCTACCTGGTCTCCTACCAGCACGCGAATACGGTGCAGTCGCATCTTGCCTGCAAGGTATGCAAGAAGCAGATTGCCATCTGGCATCCTCACCCGAAACAACGAGTTAGGAAGCACCTCTTCTACGGTGCCAGTGGTTGGATCCCCTTCTGTACTTTCCTCCATGTGAAGCCTTTGTATCCTAACAGGCCTTATGGGGAGCGTCAACTAGGGTAGGTGGATTATTTGGCTTTACTAGGCTCTGAAACCACTATTTCTATCTTGGATGGGTCCGTTGGGAAGGTCGAAGACCAAAATGGGCGGATTACAAAGGTGGCTCGGTTGAGTTCTGGGAAGCCGGTAAGGGCCACTTCGGCTGACTGGCGGTTCTTGCCCGCCACCGCTCCGGCAATCTTTACCGAGTCGATACTCCAGCGCACGGTAGCGGATCCGTCCAATTTAAAGGCGAATTCCTGGTCCGCAGCAGCTGGTGCAGCACCATTTGCAGAAGTAAGGGTAAGGCCAGACTCGCCTGCAAGGGTCACTGGCTCTCCGTTGTAGGTGCCGTCGTTTGCGTACGCTATTTTGCTAGCAAGCGCTGCACGTGGGAACACTACGGCAGTTACCACTGCCTTTTGCGACAGAGTCACTTCCCCTCCTGCTGCGGGAGCGTCCGGCACTTCTACATAGGACGTAAAGGTTGCTCCGGGAAGGAGTACGTATCCCTCAGGGATCTTTTCCTCGATGCCTTTCTTTAGCTGCTCGGTAAGCGCGCTCTTGAGGCTCGCGTACTCTTTGTCTTTGGTAGATTGCGCCACTGATGGACGCGCTCCCGAGAATCCACCCGCCATAGCGTCCGTAGACTTTGCGGTGACGAGGTCGTAGGCCTTACTGCCCTTTAGTCCAGGAAGCTTGAAGGTGGTAGCAGGAATATTGAATGAGTCTCCCACAGCGTCTGCGTATACGGTGACAGTCAGAGTGCCTGGAGCACCGTCCTTGCCTGCGGGCACCGCTACAGAGTCGTGAATGCGGAATATGTGGCCATCTGCCGACTCAAAGCGGGTGTTTTTGATGAGTTGCTGGGGAACGGCCTGCGTATTGGTGATAGTGATGCTGCCCTGTGCGGCCTGCTGCACGTTCACGGTTCCTTCGCTCTTTACGTCTTTGGTGGCAATTTTTTCTGCGGCAATGATTGCAAAAGGCAAATCCCCACTGCCAGACGTTGCAATGAGATCGCCTGATATTGAAACGGTACGCTCGGTTGGGTATACCGTCACGGTGGCTTTGGAGAATACAAATAGGGCGATGCCTGATAGGACCACAACAATCAGAGCAATGAGTGCGGTGCCCATTGGGAATCGCTTACCGCTATTAGAGCGCTCACGACGCACTTTCGGAGGACGGCTCTGGCGACTTGGTGGGGGTGTAGGAGCTTCGTATGCGGGGACAGAGTCTCCAAGCAGTGCTCGTCGACGTGATGGCGGAATGATGTCGTTCAAGTTTCTCTCCATAATGTTAGAAGCCTCCCTGTTTACTGGGTATGTAAGAAGTATACCAGCCAGAGTAGGAGGCGCCACCGCCCGGGTGGATAGGCCTAATCGCGCGCCAGGGTGTGTTCGTAGAAGAGCGCCAGGAACGCCAGGTGCACATCGGCCTCTGCAAGTCCTCGTGTGCGGACTTTTGCGGCGGTGTGCTCGGGGGAAAGCGGGATAACCGAGAGCGGATCGTCTGAGAGCCACAGCGTGCGCAGGGAGCTTTGATCGATGAGGTTCTTGAGATAGTCGCGCGCATCTGCGTCCGCCAGGAGAAATACGCATCTAGGTAGAGGGTTCTCGGAGGCAAGTGCTGCAAAGAGTCCTCGCAGACCAGTGAGCCACTGCTGCTCTGCTTCTGCTACGCGCGGTCCAAACGAGTCACCTTCTGCCGTGTCCTGTTTCTGTGCGGCCTTCTTTCCGGCTTGGAGCAGGTCATTGGTGCCTTGCGGCAGTGTTTGGACGGCCGCGATGACGCTATTTTTTACGAGTATGGCGCTGGAGCAACTGCCCCCGATATCAAGCGCAATAAAATCGCCTTGGAGTGGGTACAGGTTTGTGATGACGGCGTACGCCACTGGTGCAAATGCTGTGTATTCAATAGGGTGCGAGTGAAATGCAGCGCGCAGTGACGAGCGAATACGGGACAGCATTGCTTTATCAATGGTTGACGTGAGGACCGTCAAATCAGCGCGCTCCGCGCGCTTGCCCCAGGGTTTGTCCATTTTGTATCCGTTAAGTGTGGTGGAAATAACAGAGGTATCCCCTATTACTTTGCCCGGAGGAGGTGGTGTAGCGCGTGCAGCTTTCTCCATAAGTGCGCGGGTAAACACAAAGGAAAACTTCTCGACAATGGACACCGTGCGCACGCTTGTCTCCTGCCACGGAGCAGATACAGACGCCACAATAGTCTGTATGTGAGCCGAGCCAAGCTCTCGGTGCAGTTGGGCGGCTCCTTGCGTGATAAGCACGTGAGCAAGTGTGTCGAGTGCGCGAAGGAGTGCGTCGTCAAGGGATTCCTCGGGGCGAATGTCGAGTGGTACGCGCGCACTGTAGCAAAGCACAGGGACTTCGCCCTTTTTGTGCACCATATAGCCGCCGCCTACAGAGCAGGAGTTTGCATTAATGAGAACAACACCGTGTGCTTTGTTGGAAAAGAACCCCATAGATGTTTAGAGTATACAACGCTTGCGCGCGTTGGTTAGGTTTCAATCTGCAGAAATAGGTTCTGCTGTGAAATTGAGCAGGGCGGCTACCAATGAGTAGCCGCCCCAGGGTCTCGTCATGCTTCCGTTACATATCCGTTACAGCTGATTTCTCCGAACTTCGGAGCGCCGATGTTCCCACAGTACCGTTGAAGAAAGATATTCAGCACGTAGGATACATTTTTAACCAGATCTTCGTCTGAGGTCGGCGTCTTTGAAACACCTTCCCCGTGCCGTGTGATGATTGGAATTTCTATAGTCAGAGTTACCTTTTCCATTTTTTCCTCCACGCTCTTTCTGCACTATATATACTAGCGATTTAGAAAAAGTCAAGATATTGAATTCGTAAGTCACTATCTTGCTCTAAAGCTGGCAGTCTGGGACGATATTGTAATTTATTTAACGTCTAGGAACCTTTCCAATTGATCTAGCCGAACCAAATCTTTTGCATACCAATCAAGAGCTAAATCATTGGTAAATTCGGAAAAATATATTGGCTTGCCTTTAGCATAAGCGTACCCTAGTTCAAGCTTCAGACTTGTTCCCATGACGCCTCCAGGAATCATGAGATATATCGCGTCTGATTCATCAACCGCGGCGTAATGTTCAACTGCAAATCTTTTCTTTTCCTCTGGTGTCTCTGCGACATCAATTTGCTTATCCGTATGCTCAAGATTAGGAAATAAAGGTTCAAGCCCCAGCTCCACCATTTTGTGAATAGTCTCAATAGCTAGAGATCGGTACTTCATACTGCATCCGACTGCAATTTTCATACTTAAAATACTATAGGAGTTACACCTAATTTACGAGCTGGGAGACTAGGGCCCGAATCTAAGAAATGACAGCCTTGATGCGGCGGATGCCACTGGCAACCGCTTCCTCCTTTTGGATTTTGAACGTTCCAGCGTCGTGAATCTCTTTGGTGTTTGATACGTGAGGACCTCCACAAAACTCAAGAGAGAATGCATTGGAAATATCTGGGTTTTCAGCGGTTGCAGTTGTAGGCCCCACTGAGTACACCGTGACCATATCGGGATACTTCACTCCAAACTCCATTTCAGCGCCTAGCTTTTCTGCCTCCTCGCGTGGCATCACGGTGCGCGTGACGGGTAGATGCTGTGCAATGGTGTCGTTTACGATACGCTCTACTTCGGCTCTTTGCTCGTCGGTCATTTTGCCCGGGGACGAAAAATCGATACGCAAGCGTTCCGCGGTGATATTACTTCCGCGCTGCTTTACTTCAGGTCCGAGCACCATCTGGAGAGCTTTCAGAAGTATGTGGTGTGTGGTGTGGTATCGCACGGTGGCCTCCGCGTGGTCTGCAAGTCCTCCAGCAAAGCGCTGCGCACCGCCTGCACGAGACGTGTCTTGATGTTCCTTCATTAGCGCCAAAAATACTTCCCTATTTACACTTAATCCTCGTTCTTTGGCTACTTCCTCCACTAACTCAAACGGCATACCGTCAGTTGTGACAAGGTCAAAAACGATCGGAGCTGGAAGCTCTGAGCTCACCAGATCGCTTCCCTGGTAAGTTTCAACTTTCGAATCAAACTTTCGCAGAGCTCGCTCTAGTGTCTTCCTAAATTGCGCTTCTTCTTTCGCAAGCTCGTCACTTATTTTTTGTGCGTGCTCGGCAATATGTGGGTAGTGGTCTGCGTACGCGCGTGCATATCCCTCTGCTACTTCCGTCAAAATAGCGTCCTTTACGCCTAGTCGGTCTGCTTCGCGAATTGCGCGACGAATAAGGCGACGTAGCACGTAGCCAGCTTCAGAGTTAGCCGGAAGCACATCCTCTGCAAGAATAAAAGACGCTGCGCGCATATGATCCAAAATAATGCGCATTGAACGGGTGGTTTGCTCATCGCTGCCATACTTCTTACCGGTACGTGTTTCAAGTGCTGTGCGAGCAGAATCAAATACATCGAGCATAAACACGTCTGGGGTGTCGATCACGGCGATGCCAAGGCGCTCGAGCCCTCCGCCAAAGTCCACATTCTGCTTGGGAAGATTCGCAAAGCTGCCATCCTCTTGCTTCACAAACTGCATAAATACCGAATTGCAGATTTCTACAAAGCGGCCACAGTCACAGTTTGGGTGACAGTGCGCGCCCCACACTTCTGCTCCGTCCATTGTGGCGTGGTTGCCGGGAGCACCGTCCAAAGCGCCAAAGTCGTAAAAGACCTCGGAATCTGGACCGCCTGGTTCGCCTGCAGGCATATTTGCAGGAACTCCTGCACGACTCCACCAGTTTTTCTTGGCATCGTAGGCAAAAATGCGCTCGCCCTCCTGCATTCCTTTTTCGTATCCCGCAGCTTCGCTGCCGATGTTGCTGAAACCTGCCTCAATGCCCACCTCTTTGAATAGGTTCTGGAGAAGCGCTACCGCTTCAGTGTCTTCGGGCATTTGTGTATCAGTATCTCCTGCAAACACCGTCATATACAGTTTGGTTGGGTCTAGACCAAGTCCCACCTCAGTGCTCGTGAGAAATTCAAAAATCCACGGCAACTGCTCTGCCTTGAAATAATCCCCGAGCGACCAGTTGCCAAGCATTTCGAAAAATGTGGTGTGGCGGTTGTCTCCCACTTCTTCAATGTCTCCTGCGCGAAACGAAAGCTGTGCGTCTGCCACGCGGTTGCCTTGCGGGTGTTCTTGTCCAAGGAGGTACGGCACCAGTGGCTGCATACCGCTACTGGTAAACAGAGTGGTAGGGTCGTTTCCGGGCACGATGGGAGCAGACGGCAGTATGGCGTGGCCACGGGCTGCGTAAAAATCTAGAAATCGCTTACGTACTTCAGAAACAGTCATATGTATTGGACAATACCACGCGAGAGAACCCGGATAAAGCGAACGCCCAAGCAGAAATGCTCGGGCGGTGCCTTTGTACGTTCTGTACAAGGGTGTAGCTTAGTGGGCCGCAGTCGGAAACAGGACCAGGAGGAGCACCTTGAGATAGGTGTACCCGAGCGTCGCTGATTTTGCGTGTGGCCCCAGCTGAAGGATCATTCCAAGAAGTGCGCGCATAAGCTCCCCTTTCTGCGCAAAACGTGAAGAGGACCTGTGGGTCCGTAGATGCATTATACCACGCGAAACGGTACACTCGTATCTATATGGCGACTACAAAGAACTGGGGGTTTGATGTGCGCGAGCTCGACGAGTCAATTGCACCGCAAGACGATTTCTTTCACTATGTGAACAAGAAATGGATGGATAATAATCCTGTCCCCGCTAATGAGTCGCGTTGGGGTTCGTTCATACAACTTCGCTATGAGTGCGACCAACAGCTGCGCGCCATTGTGACTGAGCTCGACAAGAAAAAATCACTCCCCGCAGGCTCTCCGGAGCGCATCATTCGCGACTTCTATCGCTCGGGAATGGACACAAAGCGTCGCAATAGTTTGGGTCTGAAGCCTCTCGATCTACTTCGCAAGCAGATTAATGGCATATCCACGCTCGCGGGGTTGCAGAAAGTGATCGCTGACCTGCACCGCATAGGGGTGGGCGTTGTCTGGGGTGCGGGAATTGATCAGGACGCCAAGAACAGTGAGCGATACCTTCTCTACATTCATCAAGACGGTATTGGTTTGCCCGATCGCGACTACTACGTTAAGGACGACGAGGAATCAGTGCGCGTGCGTACCGCATACCGTGTGCATATAGAAAAGTTGTTCAAGCTAATGGGAAGAACTCCGGCACAGGCTGCGGCAGATACCGACACCGTGCTAAGCATAGAGACAGCGCTCGCTCGCGCAATGATGAAGAAGGAAGATGCGCGCGATATAGAGAAGACGTACTTCAAAACTACCGTCGGAAAACTCTCTCGCGAGGCGCGTCACATCGACTGGTCGGGGTACTTTGTGCGTTCTGGAGCCAAGGATGTGCGAGATATTGTTGTGATGCAGCCGGAGTTCTTGCGCACTGTGGACAAGATGCTCGCATCAGTCTCGCTTGATGACTGGAAGACATACCTTGAGTTCCACGTCGTCAATGATTTTTCTGGCCTGTTGTCTGATGCATTCGTGAAGCACAGCTTTGCCTTCTATGGCACGGTGTTGTCTGGTACCAAGGAAATGAAGCCACTGTGGCGTCGGGTGCTGGGCACGGTAAATGGCAACGTGGGCGAGCTTCTGGGGCGCATCTACGTGGAGCGACACTTCCCTGCAGAAGCGAAAAAGCGAATGAATGTGTTGGTAGATGATTTGTTTACGGCGTATGAGGCGAGACTCAAGTCTCTTGACTGGATGACACCTGCGACGAAGAAAAAGGCACTCACTAAACTTCACGCACTCACTCGCAAGATTGGCTACCCTGATAAGTGGAAAAAGTACACGGGACTTACTATTTCTGCTACTGATTACGTGGGTAATGTCATTGCCTGCAACGAGTTCGAGCACAAGCGCGCAATGAAGAAGCTGCGCGGTCCTATAGACCGCGATGAATGGTTTATGTATCCACAAACAGTGAACGCGTACTTCGCAGGAAGCTTGAACGATATTGTATTCCCTGCCGCTATTTTGCAGCCGCCATTCTTTAGTTTGACTGCTGACGACGCGGTAAATTACGGCTGCATTGGTACGGTTATTGGCCACGAAATTACCCACGGCTTTGATGACCAGGGTTCCAAGATGGACCACAAGGGAAACCTAAAAAGCTGGTGGACCCCTGAAGACCGCAAGCGCTTTGAAGCGAAAGCCAAGAAAGTAGAAAAGCAATTCAATCAATACACCGTTGCGGACGGGCTCAAAGTAAACGGAAAACTTACGCTGGGAGAGAATATTGCGGACCTCGGTGGCATCTCCATTGCGTTTGATGCGTACCAGTTGGCTCTTGGTCGCACCGGGCGCAAAGATATAGATGGCTTTACGCCCGAACAGCGGTTCCTACTGGCCTTTGCGGTGTTTGAGCGCGAAACATCTCGCGATGAGTTTGTAAAAATGCAGGTGCTCACGGATCCGCACGCTCCAGGCATATTCCGCATCAATGGCCCCGTATCAAACTTCGACGCCTTCTACGAAGCGTTCAACGTGACCAAGACAGACAAACTCTATCGAGCCCCCAAAGACAGAGAAATGGTGTGGTAACGGTTACCACCGTATCGCAGAAGTACCCTGCTCTTCTAAATACTGGTTTGCCTTACTAAACGGTTTAGATCCAAAGTATCCTTTGTTGGCTGAAAGTGGTGATGGGTGCGCAGACTCAATCACCAGATGCCGGGTTCGGTCTATACGCGCACCTTTTGCTTTCGCGTAGTTTCCCCAGAGGATAAAGACAAGGTGCTCGCGCTTGTCAGAGAGCGCCTGAATGACCGCATCGGTGAACTGTTCCCATCCTTTCTTTTGGTGCGAGCCTGGAGAGCCTGCACGCACCGTAAGGGTGCTGTTGAGTAGCAGCACACCTTGCCTGGCCCACCGCGCTAAGTCCCTACTACTTTTATTAATTGGTTCGCCTAAGTCGCTTTCTAACTCTTTGTATATATTCTGCAAAGACGGTGGATTGCGCACGCCCTCCACAACGGAAAACGAGAGCCCGTGTGCCTGGCCCGCTCCGTGGTATGGGTCCTGCCCCAGAATGACCACCTTAACCTCAGGAAATGGAGTATGTTCAAATGCACTGAATATATTCTTTGGATGTGGGTACACGGTCGTGTTTGCATACTCCGCGTTTTAAAAGTCAGTAAGCTCCTGGAAGTATGGCTTTTCAAACTCCTTCTTGTGCACCGCCATCCACGCTTCCTCCAACTGCACGTCCATAGCTATATTGCCACTCCTTCGGCGCGCAGGAGCGCAAGTTTCTTTTCTGGACCTCCTCGATTGTATTCACCTACTTTTCCGTCTGCACGAATGACGCGGTGGCAGGGTACGGTCGGGTCAAAGTTGTCGCGCATAATAGTGCCCACTGCGCGTACAGCCCCAGGACGACCAATAGCT
>CAZNVT010000018.1:1074-11429 GCA_964577025.1 uncultured Candidatus Saccharibacteria bacterium | reverse complement strand
GCGGGGGAGGGTGCCGAGGCACTGTGCTACCATTTCCCTATATGGTAATTGTCTCAAACTGGAAGGCGTATGTAGAAACAAGTGCGCGCGCCAAGGAACTGCACAAGGCTGCAGCACTTCTCTCAAAGAAAACCAGCCACGAGCTCGTGCTGCTGGTGCCGGCTCCATATATTGGCCTACTTGCTGGTGGAAAGTCCCAGGTGGCGCTCGGTAGTCAGGACATCTCGGCCACCGTGGGCGGAGCTACAACAGGAGAAGTTACCGCAGGAGCGGTAGCAGAGCTTGGAGCCAAGTTTGCGCTTGTGGGGCACTCCGAGCGACGTCTGATGGGTGAGCGGGACGATGTCATACTGGAAAAAACAAAACACGCGCTCGCGCACGGACTCACACCTATTTTGTGTGTTGGTGAGCGTGAGCGCGACGAGGATGCGCGCTACCTGAAAGAAGTGCGGTCGCAGCTTACTGCGGTATTTGGGGAACTGTCCCAAAAGGAATGTATGCAAATGATTGTTGCGTATGAGCCGGTGTGGGCTATTGGCAAGAGTGCGTCGGAAGCAACCACCCCAGAAGATTTGCGTGAAATGGTTCTGTATATCCGCAAAGTACTCGGTGATTTTGTACCAGGGAAAGCCGCACTCAAGATACCGGTGCTCTACGGAGGCTCAACAGAAGCCGCAAATGCTCCCTCGCTTGCACACGGCACAGAGATAGACGGATTTTTGGTAGGACGAGCAAGTACGGATGTGGCTAGCTACAGTGCGCTGGTGCAGGCACTTTCGCGCACGCTATAGTGACAAACCGTTTAGTGTTGCGGTGTACTGCGAGATAAACGAAGGAATAACAAACATTGCTGCAAGGAGCGGGAGGACAAATGCTACGACGGTGGCAATGAGCGTCCACTTGAAGTAGAGGCGAGTTTTTTCAGTTGAGGCATATATTGCATCAAGTTTTTGTGAGAGCTCTGCGAGCTTGGCATCAGTATCCATATAGGAAGAGTATACAATAAGGAAATGAAATCAGTCCGCTCCATTCGTCACCTTACTAATGCTCCCGTGTTGGTGCGCACCTCGCTCAATGTGCCGATTGTTAATGGCGCCGTTGCCGGCACATACCGACTAGAGCGTGCGGTCCCAACTATTGCGTATCTCGCAAAAAAGCACGCTCGGGTAATCATTATTGGGCATATTGGGGAAGCGGGCACAGAGTCACTTCGCCCTGTGTATGAGGCAATGAAGGGGTTCTTTCCGGCACTTCGTTTCTGTGACAGTGTCACGGGAAGTGCAGCGCTTCAAGCCATACGAGACTTGCCTGCGGGGGGCAT
The DNA here is from genome assembly GCA_964577025.1 of uncultured Candidatus Saccharibacteria bacterium. GTDB lineage: Bacteria > Patescibacteriota > Minisyncoccia > Phycocordibacterales > Phycocordibacteraceae > C7867-001. The sequence continues at coordinate 10,108 of CAZNVT010000018.1, read as the reverse complement.
ACTTATGCTCGAAAATCTCCGACGTAATAGAGGAGAGGTAATGAACGACGCGTCGTTTGCAAAAGAACTTGCCGCACTCGCAGACTATTTTGTGCAGGATTCGTTTGATGTGTGTCACCGCAAGCACGCGTCGGTGGTAGGAGTTCCTCTCCTTCTTCCGTCGTATGCGGGAATCACTCTAGAGGAAGAATTGAAAGAACTGAAGCGAGCACTCAAACCAAAGCATCCGTCACTTGCCATTATTGGTGGCGCCAAATTCACCACAAAAGAACCGGTGCTTGTGAAGCTTTTGAGTCTCTATGATCACGTATTTGTAGGGGGAGCACTCGCCAATGACTTTATGGGAGAGCTTGGTATTCCAATGGAGCATTCGCTTCGCTCCAAAGAGGGAATAGAAGGTATACGCAAACTGTTGTCGCATCCGCGGCTACTGCTTCCGGTGGATGAAGTCATCGGACCTATGGGGGGAACGGTTTCGCAAAGCCGAGTAGGAATGCTCGACGGCAAACCACCCTATGAAGCGGTCCTTGATGACGGCCCCGAAACACTCGCACTACTCACGACGCATATACGTAAAGCAAAAATTATTCTGTGGAATGGTCCACTCGGAAATTACGAGAACGGATTTACCGAGGGCACCGAAGCACTTGCCAGGCTTCTTGCGCACAGTAGAGCGCACACCATTGTGGGTGGGGGAGACACTATCACCGCTATCACCAAACTCGGGCTCAACGATCAGTTCTCGTTTATTTCTACCGGTGGTGGTGCAATGCTTGAGTATCTTGCTACTGGCACACTCCCGGGAGTGAGTGCACTTTCCTAGGACGAAAGAAGTTGCCGTAGTTTTTCGCCAAGAGCCTCTTTCTCTCCAGGTTCATATGGTTTGTGTGGCCAGAGGTCATATCCAAATGAATCAGTCGCGTAGCGCGGAATAATGTGTACGTGAGTATGAAAGACAACTTGCCCAGCCGCAGATTCATTGTTCATAGCTATGTTTAGCCCTTCCGCGCCGACGACTTCTTTGATTTTTGGTGCAAGCATATAGACCGTTTTCATAACGGCAAGCCAGTCCTGTTCATCAATTTCTAGGAGGTTTCGAGAAGGTCTCTTGGGTATGACGAGTGTGTGGCCTCCATTGTTTGGAGAGGTATCAAGGAATGCCAGAGTTTGCTCGTCCTCATAAATAATCTCGGCCGGAATCTCTCTTCGAATAATCTTGCTGAAAATAGTGTCTTCCATATAGCTTCAGCATACTGATATTCATAGTTTGGTACAATGCGCTAAATGTTCACGCTCCACGACCCTATTGATGCTTCTGTCCGCAAGGAACTTGAGGCGTACGACGATTTGACCGCGTCACTGCTCGCTCGTCGCGGTGTAGTGACCCGAGAAGCTGCCGCTGAGTTTTTGCACCCTGAGTACACGGAGCACATCCACGACCCGTTTCTTATGCTGGATATGGCAAAGAGTGCGTCCCGCGTAGCGGAAGCACTAAACAACAACGAGCGCATTACGGTATGGAGCGACTACGACTGCGACGGTATTCCTGGTGGTGTGCTCTTTCACGACTTTTTAAAGAAAGCTGGTGCTAATTTTACGAATTACATACCGCACCGTCACATAGAAGGGTACGGCGTAAATGTGGCAGGTATCGAAAAGCTCGCCACTGAGGGCACAACGCTCATCATCACTATCGATTCAGGGATTACTGACATTGCTGCGGTGGCGCGCGCAGGGGAACTTGGTATTGATGTCATTGTCACGGACCACCACCTGCCGCAGGATGGCCTGCCTCCGGCATTTGCGATACTTAACCCAAACGCACGTGAAGAGGAAACCTACCCATACAAATCTCTGTGCGGAGCAGGCGTGGCGTGGAAACTGGTGTGTGCGGTGCTCTCGCACGGATTTAGTGGGCGCGACCAAATTCCAGAGGGCTGGGAGAAGTGGCTGCTCGATATGGCGGGGCTGGCTACCATCGCTGATATGGTGCCCCTTACCGGAGAGAATCGGGTCATAGCTTCCTATGGACTCTTGGTGATGCGTAAATCCCCGCGTCTTGGGCTCCAGAAACTGTGTAGTGTTGCACGAGTGACGCAGCGGTTTATTGCAGAGGACGATGTTGGCTTTATGATCGCTCCTCGAATTAACGCAGCGTCTCGAATGGGCGATCCGCGCGATGCGTTCCAGCTCCTTACTACCGTAAACGAGGACGTAGCAAACGAACTTGCTAAGAAATTAGAAAGTGTGAATCGTTCACGAAAGGCAGTTGCCGGAGCCACCACAAAGGCCGTGCACACCCGCATAGAGCAAATGAAAGAAGCGGGAGAGTTGCCACGTGTGATTGTGATGGGAGACCCAGATTGGCGACCGGGACTTTTGGGGCTGGTGGCGAGCGGCATCTCCGACGAGTACGAGCGTCCGGTGTTTTTGTGGGGAAGGGAAGGAAACGAAGGGTTGAAGGGTTCGTGCAGAGGGGGGCCGGGAAAAGTGCACGTCGTTGAGTTGATGCAGGTGTGTGACGAAGATACGTTTCTTGGGTTTGGAGGGCACGCAGCTGCAGGAGGATTTTCTGTTGCGCCTGACGCAATTTTTCAATTGTCAGAAAAGTTGAATGCAGGACTTGAGCGACTCGACCACACGGCGCACGTAGAAGAGTCGAATGCCGATGTGCTGCTGTCTCCTGACGAAGTGACTATCGACGTCTTGAAGCGCTTCGATGCGCTCGCGCCGTTTGGTATGCAAAATCCAAAACCGACCATAGGACTTACGAATGTTCGCATCCAACGTCTTGCGTGGTTTGGGAAATCGTCTGAGCATTTGCGTCTGCATATAGAGCGAAGCACGGGTGTGCCACTTGAAGCCATCGCGTTCTTTGCTAGGCGCGACTTGGGTAAGGCACTCGACTCACTCTCGGTGGGGAACACGGTGCACCTGCTTGCCTACATTGAGCGCGATCAATTTTCTCGTGGTCAGCCCGCACGGCTTCGACTGCTTGAGATTAAGTAGTTCGTCATTCTTGGTATACTGCGCGCATATGCATTTCATTCTCTACGCCGACGGCGGCTCTCGCGGAAACCCTGGACCCGCAGGTGCAGGTGCTCTTGTACGAGACGAAGAAGGAACACGGGTGGTGACGGTCTCGGAATATTTGGGTATCGCTACAAACAACATCGCCGAGTACACGGCGGTGCTTCGCGCACTACAGGGACTCCAAAAACTTTTGGGAGCACAGAGTACGCACGCTACCGTGGAGGCAAGACTCGATAGTCAATTGGTGGTTCGACAGATGAACGGAGAGTACAAAATTAAGCATCCAAATATCGTGCCGCTTGCGCGACAGGTTCAGGAGCTCGGTAGTAGTTTTAAATCAGTTTCATTTGTGCACGTGTATCGCGAAGACAACAAGGAAGCAGACGCGCTCGCAAACAGCGCAATGGACAAAGGTCACTAAGGTATGCGGGACACGCTCCTCTTGCTTGGAGTACTTGGATTTGCGAGCGGTGTTGCAGCCGGCTCGCTTTTTATTTTGTCGTGGCCTGTTGTTGGATTTTTTGTACTGCTTTCTCTCATTATGTTTGGTGCATATGCGAAAGAGCGTTCGCATATGTATGTCGTGGTTGCGGTACTCCTATGTACCGTTGCTCTTGGAGCTTCGCGCGTATTACTTACGCCTACGACGGTACCCGAACCATTTGTTCCTCTTGTGGGGGCACCGGTGCATCTTTCGGGAACCATTGTCCGAGATGTTGATGTCCGTGAGCAGGGGCAGCGCGCTACGGTGCGTGTCGAGGAGAGCGGTGCTCATACCAATGTACTTGCCGTAGTGCCTCTGTATCCAAAACTTTCTTACGGAGACGCGGTAGTACTTCAAGGCACGCTCACATATCCAAAAGCGTTTGAGACAGACGGTGGACGCTCATTCGACTACCCGCACTTTCTCGCAAAAGACGGAGTCTTTGTAATGATGGAGCGCGCGCACGTGACGGTGGAGGCACAGAAGCCCTCGCTAACTTCCTACGTGCCACGCGCACTCTATGCGCTACGCCGGGCGTTTGCTGACGGTGTGTCACGGGCTATACCTGAGCCGGAAAGTAGTCTCGCAGTCGGACTTATTGCGGGCGGCAAGCAGGGGCTCGGTAGTAAGCTGCTCGATGCGTTCACGGTGTCGGGCCTCTTACCCATTGTGGTGTTGTCTGGATACAACGTGATGATTGTCGCGGAAGCGGTACTGCGCTCTCTTCGCTTCTTGCCGCGTTCGGGTGCCACAGCAGTAGCAGGCATAACCATTCTGCTGTTTGTACTTGCAAGTGGTGCCGGAGCATCGGCCGTGCGTGCAGGGATTATGGCGGGGGTGGGTTTGTTCGCTCGTGCCACTGGTCGAACCTATGACGCGCTTCGCGCGCTCGTGTTTGTATTTGTGCTTATGCTCGTAGGGAACCCACTCCTCCTGCTCTATGACCCAGGGTTTCAATTTTCGTGTGTAGCAACACTCGGACTCATTGTTGGTTCTCCACTTGTGGCAGCGCGACTTGGATGGGTGAAGAGTGGGCTATTTCGAGAAGTGCTCGCAACCACACTATCTGCCCAAGCGTTTGTGCTCCCGCTCCTGTTGTATGAAACAGGAAATTTATCTCTTGTCGCAGTGCCCGCAAACGTGCTGGTGTTGCCACTCGTGCCACTTACGATGCTTGCCGGATTTCTCGCAGGAATAGTTGGACTGTTTGTTCCACTTCTAGCTCCCATTGCAGGACTGCCCGCGTATGTGTTGCTTCACTACATCGTGAGTGTGGCCACCTATGCGGCAGCGCTTCCACTCGCGCAGATTATTGTTCCGGCGTTTCCATTTTTTGTTGTGGTAATGCTATACGTGCTCTTGGCTGCGGGTGTCTGGTGGCTCAAAAGAAATACTCTGCACTCGTAGAGTGCAGAGTATTTCTTCAAAATATTTTTTATACTGCGACGACTGCGCGTGCTTCAACCACGCTCCAGTTTACGTTTGCAAGAAATGCTTCCACGTAGGTTTTCTTTTCTGCGGGAACATAGTCCACCATAAATGCGTGCTCCCATAGATCGATTGCAAGCATAATAGGAAGTCCCGAGAGTTGTCCGAGTTCGTGATCATTCACAAACGCGGTGTGAAGCGAATTGATGTTTTGATCGTAGTACACGACTACCCATCCAATCCCGCGAGTTCCTGCCACCTCGTGTAGGTGAGAAATAAAGCTGTCCCAACTTCCGTACTTTTCTTCTGCGAGTGTTGCGAATGTACCTGTAGTAATTGCTGCAGCTCCTCCTTCGAGTTGATCGAAGTAGTACTCGTGCATACGCATACCGTCGAACTCAAATCCGAGACGACGACGAAGCTCGTTGATAAGGTACGCATTTTCCGTTGCATCTTCTGCGCGCAGTTTTTCAATCTTTTCGAGAATAAGATTCGTGTGCTTTACGTATCCTTGATAGAGCGCGAGGTGCACGTCTACTTGTTTCTTGGAAATGCCTGAGAGCTCTGGAAGGTCAAATGTTTTTGCGGTGTACATAGTGTGTTGGTTTTAGGATAGGGGCAGTATACCGCGCCAGAGATGTTCGTCGAACGGTATACTTTTTTCTAATGCAGAGAAAGGTACTTGTACGTTTTGGGGTGCTGGTGATGCTTGGAGTACTCAACATCGTACTGGTATGGGTGGTGTGTTCGTCGCACACCTCTAACCTTCGTGTCTCATTTCTCGATGTAGGGCAAGGAGATTCAATTTTGATACAAGGACCGACGGGAATTGATGTGCTGGTGGATGGCGGGCCGGATCGTTCTGTAGTACGAGAACTTCCACACGTACTCGGACCGCTCGATAGACATATTGATATGGTCGTTGAGACACATCCAGACAAAGATCACATAGCGGGACTCTCTGATGTATTCGAGACGTACGATGTCGACGCGTTTATGAATCCAGGACTACCAAGTGATACCGATGTGTACGCGCGACTGGTTGCAGCAGCCTCGAGTGAAGAAGGGCTGACGACATACATTGCCAGACGTGGACAGAGAATTCATTTGGGAGGTGGCGCCTACGCTGACGTGCTCTATCCAAATAAAGATGTGTCGCATTTGCGTGCAACAAACGATGCATCGATTGTGCTGCACGTGGTGTATGGCGACACGTCAGTGATGTTGACGGGCGACTTGCCGTCAACGATTGAAGATACGCTCGTGCACGATTTGCCACCGGGTATGTTGCGAAGCGATGTGCTCAAGGCCGGACACCACGGATCTAAATATTCAACGGACGAACAGTGGCTCGAGGCAGTGACCCCAAAGACGGTAGTAATTTCTGCAGGTAAAGGAAACACGTACGGGCACCCCGCTCCCGAAGTGTTGTCACGAGTGCGCGCGTTCGGCGCGAGCATTGTTTCCACTATTGATTCCGGCACCATTACCTTTGTCAGTGATGGGGCTAGAGTTTGGTCTAAATGAAAACGGCCCCAACGGGGCCGTTTTCATTTTGCTAGATAACTCCTGCTTTCTTGAGCGTAGCGTGTGCGCCGTTCTTCTTGATGTGGCGCATTCCCTTGGTAGAGATGGTCACGAGGACGGTCTTGCCGAGTTCTGCTACGAAAATGCGGCGCTTCTGGAGGTTTGCCTTGCGGCGAACCTTGCCCGTTGGGTTGAACTGCGTAGCACGCGTACGGTTTGAGTACCGTCCGCCTACCTGAGTTGATTTACCTGTTACTGCGCATTCTCGAGACATAGTTCCCGTATGCTAGCATATACTCATCTAAATAGGCAACAGGAATGCAGCCTTTTCAATAATTCACTATGGATATCGCCATTTTCACCATTGTCGTCCTCATTTTCTCTATTATTCTGCACGAGGTGGCTCACGGCTACGCCGCGCAGTCGCTCGGCGACCCCACCGCAAAGCTGGCCGGCCGCCTTACGCTAAACCCTATATCTCATATAGATCCTGTCGGTTCGGTGCTTATACCGGCGCTTTTGGTGCTTACGCACGCAGGAGTAATGTTTGGCTGGGCCAAGCCAGTGCCGTATAACCCCTACAACTTAAAGAATCAGCGGTGGGGCGAGGCCATAGTGGGCGCTGCCGGAGTACTTACAAACCTGGGTGTGGCGGTGCTTTTTGCCGTTATTACCCGTGTTGCCGTGGCCAATGCAATGACGGAATTTGCGAGTCTGGCTGCGGTGGTTGTGCTCGTGAATCTGTCCCTTGGACTCTTTAACCTCATACCTATTCCACCAATTGATGGATACACCGTGCTTCGTGGCGTGTTGCCGTACAAGGCAAGTATGGCCATGGCACGATTTGAGGACCAGATGCGCGCTGGTGGGATATTCACCCTTATTATCGTGCTTATTTTGCTCACGCAGTTCTTTTCCACGCCGTTTTATATGCTGGTGGAGTACTGCTACCGCGTGTTGGTGGGGTAGGGGGTTGTATATATAAGGAAAAGGGCGGTTCCGCTATGCGGAACCGCCCCATTTTCGTTGTTGTGGCCGGCACCTAGGTTCTAGGCGGCGGCCTTGGCGTCCTCGGTTTCGTTCATGCCGGCCATCTCGGTGAGCAGGTCCGCGGCAGGTTGCCGTTGCTGTTTCGGAAGCTTCACGAAGGCCTCGGCCACGTGCAGAGCCTGCGAGAGCATAAGGAACCTTGCCAGCTGGCCTGGCAGGACCGCCGTGTCAGGCGAGCCCAGCACGTCCGGATTGGCTGTTTCGCCAACCAGGTAGGCCACGCTGGTGCGGAGTCGCTGTGCGATCCGAACCACCATTGAGATCGAGACGCGGTTGGCGCCCCGCTCGTACTTTTGGACCTGTTGAAAGGTCAGTTTCAGGAAGTCGGCGAGGTCCTGCTGCGAGATCTTCAGTGCTTTGCGACGCGCGCGGATGCGGGCGCCGGTGGCGACGTCGATGGGATCAGGAGCTTTTTCGTCCGGTTTCGTCTTGTCAGTGGCCATGCGGCCCTCCATTTGTTAGTGGAATGTATATATTAGCACAAACTATACAAAAAGTCAATTATCTGTCTCTTTCACTACAAGTAACTAGCCCAGCCGGGTTGCATTTATATACGGCTACGTATATAGTCCTTGGAGCTCCCGTGCGGGGGTTTTTAACTACAAATGGCAACAATTCAACAGCTCACTAAGAAGGCGCGAAAGACCACTCCTCGTAAGACGAAGGTAGTGGCACTAGGGCGTGGTTTCAACACCCTTAAGAACCGCCCTACTTTTTACGCGTCTCCGTTTAAGCGCGGTGTATGTGTAAAGGTGACCACCAAGACTCCCCGCAAGCCAAACTCTGCTATCCGTAAGATTGCTCGTGTGCGCCTTACTAATGGTATGGAGGTTACTGCCTACATTCCAGGAGAGGGTCACAACCTTCAGGAGCACTCAGTGGTCACTCTTCGTGGTGGTCGCGTGAAGGACATCGGCGTGCAGTACACCATCGTGCGTGGTCGTCTTGATACCGCAGGTATCGACAAGCGTCGCCGTGGTCGCTCGAAGTACGGTGCTAAGAAGCCTAAGGCTTAGTTTATTTTTCTACTGTTATGCGTCATCCCGTAAAAAACAAATACCCACGTCGTCCTGATCTTGTATACGGTTCAGAGGCTATTTCACGCTTCATCAACACCGTAATGTGGGACGGAAAGAAGGACACCGCTACCAAGGTGGTGTATGACGCCCTCGACAAGATCAAGGCTGCAGATATGGATCCACTCGAGACCTTTGAGACTGCAATCCAGAACGTAGCGCCACTTATGGAAGTACGCAGCCGCCGCGTGGGAGGAGCGAACTACCAGGTTCCTCGCGAGGTACCTCAGCAGCGCCGCGTATCTCTTGCATACCGATGGCTTATCAATGCTGCTCGCGCAAAGAAGGGAAAGCCTATGGCAGACAAGCTCGCCGAGGAAATCCTACTTGCAGTGAAGAACGAGGGAAGTGCAATCAAGAAGAAGGAGGATATGCACCGTATGGCAGACGCCAACAAGGCATTCGCTCACTTCGCTTGGTAATTTCAAGTCAAAGG
>CAZNVT010000018.1:0-1064 GCA_964577025.1 uncultured Candidatus Saccharibacteria bacterium | reverse complement strand
CCAAACCTGCATTGCGCACACTCCTTTTTTTATTTAAATTAAAACTAAAAAAAAACCCCCCCCTTACGGGCGCTTTTCTTTGTTATGGATACTTTGAGGGCCCCGCCGAAAGACGGGGCCCTGAGCTAGCCGTAGCGTTTGCTGTGCTCGGCCTTGTTGGCGAATACAGGAACGTATCCGAGTTGGTTTGCTCGAACAGTGTCCTCGTTTCCGTTGTCGTCAAACACTCGGGTGCCGAATCGTTTACCGGGGAGCTCCATGTCTTTCGTGTTGGTCAAGATTTCGTAGCAGATAAAAATCTCGCCAGGAAGGAGCTCGGGATGATCTGTCCCGATGCCGGCACTGTATCTATTACCTACCAATGTGGCCATTCCAGCCTCCTGAGGGTGATCCTCCTGTATGCTATCACTCACGCTCAAGCTTGTCCCAAGCGAAAAGGCGCGTCCCGGGTGGAACGCGCCTTGTCTTTGGTGGTGGGCTAATTCGGCTTTTTGGCCAGTCCGGCCTGTTCAAGCAACAGTCTTCCTTCTTCAGATTTTTTGTTGAAGCCGAATTCGGTCAGGTCGTGGATTCCGTCTTTGGTCCACGTTACCCCCTGATCGTCAGTTGCGTGAGTAATTCCCTGCAGACAGCTGAAAGAGGGAGGGAACCTTGCTTTGAATCGCCGCATCGCGCGAGGACGCTTGAATTTAATGATAAAACCAAGCTCCTGCAGACACTGCGTGTATTTACTGGGATGCTTTGGCATTACCAACCTCACTGCAATACGTCCGAGAAGAACATACCACCCCGTTTGCTTTTTGTCCTTAGATTACGTATCTTATAGCTAACGCCCTGGCGGCTTTTATTTTATTTATCCCTCTCTATGAATCGTGATTATCCCCTCGAGAAAGTGCGCAACTTCGGTATTATCGCCCACGTGGACGCCGGTAAGACCACCACATCTGAGCGCGTGCTTTTCTACACCGGCAGTCAGCACAAGATAGGTGAGGTGCACGAGGGAGAGACCACCACCGACTGGATGGAGCAGGAGCGCGAGCGCGGTATCACTATTACTGCCGCTG
>CAZNVT010000017.1:0-12381 GCA_964577025.1 uncultured Candidatus Saccharibacteria bacterium | reverse complement strand
TAGGAGGTGGTCCCTGGGGGGGGGGAGGGGCACGTCCCCGCCGGGGCACAATTGAATCTGGGCCTTTGGGCGTTTTTTCTTTTGTGCCCGGGAAGCACTGTGTCTGCACACAGTGCGGGAGGACTTGAAGGCCGGAGCGTTGTTTGGTCCAGCAGGACCAAACCGTGAGGCGGGGTCGCGACCGAGTCGAGTGTCGACGAGACGAGAGTTGTGACCAAAAGTCGAAGACGTGTCCTCTCCCGGGCTCCATACGTGCCCAAAAGCATAATCGCGTGTCCTCTCCTGGGCCTCCTAATAGACCCTGTATCCATACTTGACTTTACGCCATTTTATGTGATATAATGTATTCAGATCCTTGCTCCTTGAAAACATCAAGGTATAGGGTATTCATCAACGCCATTGCAGGAGATATCCGATGGCCACCGATTCTGCGACTGCCACTTCGGGCTCTCCGGACCCCGTTCTTAAGCCGATTGAATTCTCTCCACTGACCTACTGGGTTCTCGTGGGGGTCGAGATCGCCTTCATCGTTCTGCTACTCGGCGCCGGCATTCTCACGTGGAACGTGGTCCTGCTTCCCTTCTTCAACCTGGGCGGCATCTTCGTCATTCTCGCGCTGGTGATCGTCATCAACTCATGGGTGGATGTTAAAACCAATGAGTGGGCAGCGTTCTACTTCTTTGGACGCGCTCTGAAGATGGCGGGTTCCGGACCTCATTTCCGAGTCCCGTTCTTGATGCAGCTGGTACGTGTGTTAAAGCGCCTGGAACAGTTTCAGGCGCCTGGCGAACCCGAGGACGTCTACCATGGCGATGAGAAGTCAGACCTGCCGAGAGGTAAGGTGTGGCCAATCCGCGTCACCTCTAGACAACCGCGGGACGGTGAGGATGGGCATCTCGACGTCCAAATGACGTTCGAGTGGTCATTCTATGTCCAGTACCAGATTCTCGACTTCTTCCTGTTCATCAGCCGGGTTGGATCGTTTGATCAGGCCAAGCGCCTTATCCGCGACTCCGGCGAGGCTATTCTCAAGGCCTACGCGGCTGAGCGTACCCTCCGAGGCGTGATCGAAGATGTGGCTACCGTCGACGGCACGCTCGACAACCGCATCCGCGAACTCGCAAATCACTGGGGTATGCAAATTTTCGAAGCGAGGACACTCGCGCCGAACATTTCGCACACCCTGGCCGAAGAGCTCCGCAACCTTCCCGTTACCAGGCTCAAAGCCGAGCAAATGAGAACCAGTGCATCGGCCGAGCGTTTCAGGCAGGAAGAAGAGGGCGCGGGAGCGGCGAAAGCCAAACTCGACATGCTCACCTCCGAAGCAGAGGGCCGGAAGGCTTTCCTGCAAGGAGAAGCAGAGGGGCTCGGTGCCAAGATGGACCGTCTGAAAGTTTCAGGCGAGACTATTGTGGCAGCTGAGCTTGCCAGTGACGCATTCGCCAACGCGAACGCAATCATGATGGGCGGGGGTGCTGCTGCCGATCTGGCCGCAACGCTCCAAGTCACCGCTGACGCGCTCAAGAAAGGGGGCAAAAATGCCTAAGTTCACACTGCCTGACCCTGCAAATGGGCTTGGTTGGGTGCTTGCTTTTGGCATTCTGGCGCTCCTCTGGTTCGCCTGGGTGTATCGGGACAAGTTTCCCAAGACGACACCAGGACCTTCTACGACCGCACACCCCACCCCTGCCGCACCCGCGGCAGGACACGGGGCTGGCGGTCACGCTGCTGACGATCACGGAGACTCACACCACCACAAGACAGGAGGGCTCATTGGCTTCGGCCAGGGGCTCGTCTGGGTTGCTGTGGGAGGGTTTCTCCTCTTCGGCGGCGCAATACTGCTGATGAAGCTCTGGGGCTTCGACGACACCGTCCCAACGGTTCGTACCCAAGCCCGCAATGTCCAGGTGGAAACACCAGGCATTGTGGAGCTGGAACCGGGCGCGTGGCGGTTCTTCAAGAGCGGCCCCGCAACCAAGGAACCTGTCCACCCTCTGGCCGGCTACGACACTATCGTCTGCAATCTGGACATCGACCCGAAGTGTGTGGACCCCGAAACAACGGGGTACCACACCTGGTGCACACCGTGGGAAGGAGGGGACTCTGTTCCTTTCGACCCCGTGATCTGCAAAGACCACCGCCTGCTTCTGGTTTCGGCCGATAAGCCGAACACTGAAATGGCGTACTTCTACGTGAAGCGAAAACCTTGATGTTCTCACTATGCGCTATGCGCAAGCCGTCTCCTGAAATATGGGGGCGGCTTTCTGTATTTATGGCGCACCCACGGTCTGCTTGATAAGCGCCACCACCGCATTTGCACCAAACATAATCACGAGCCCAATAATGCCCCATATCATATGCTGCTGGCCGGTCTTCCGCTTTTCCTCGTCTTCAGCGTTTGCAATAAACTGCACAACACCCCAGACAAATACCACAAATGCGGCGAGCGATAACAGCGTGATAAATGGCACTAGTATTTGCGCCTCTACTTTTGCAAGAAATTGCTGATAGGTCATACCCCTATACTAGCAAACGACCGCCCCGTATGGGGCGGTCGTCCACAGAGAGAAACTCGGAAAGAAACTAGTGATTTACGTTTGTGGGCGCAGTTGGGTAGTTTGGTACCTGGTTCGTAAGCTGCACTGAGCCAGTAAGAATGTGCACGAGTCCCCAAACAGACACCATTACAAAGAAACCAATAAGGCCGTAGAGCATAAGTGCTCGCCCTTTCTCCTTTGCCTCTTCGTTGGTACCTCCGAGGATGAACACCTGGAACACACCCCAGATGAATACGATGAATGCGAGCGCGAACACCAGCGGCACTGCCACGTTGTTGATAAGGTTGATGATGTACTGACCGAGGTCCTGTACGCTGTTCACCTGCGCAAAGGCAAGGAACGGAAAGAGAGCTGCACCGATAAGTCCGAGTTTCTTCATAGAGAATAATTAGCTAGATACTTATATAGGATAGACCCATACCAGCGAACGTCAATGCGCTATTACGAACGCTGTGGAGAACGAAGCATCCCCGACCGCTACAGACTTGGACCGAATGTCTTGCTTCTAGGCACACTGGTGCCTGGGACACAGTCACCAGATGGACACGGCACAGGATCAACGGGTTGTACTTCTGGTTTTGGCGCTAGCGGGCTGATTGCCGCTCCTCCAGTGACACCTGCCCTTGCTGACGTTGGCGCTGTGTCAGATGAACTCGTCTGCGCAGGACCAAACGTTGGCAACCCAGGACGGGTGTTGTTCATCATTGGCAAAAAACTTCCCACCAAATTCACCAGCCCCCAAATGGAAAGCATAATGACAAACCCGATGATGCTCCAAAATACAAACTTGGTACCTTCCTGTCGCTTTTCTTCGTTTGTACCGTTTAGTATAAACGCTTGAAACACGCCCCAGATGAACACGATGAATGCGAGCGCAAATACTACCGGCACCACCACGGTGTTGAGCACTCCTATGAGCGAGTCAGAAAGGTTTTGTATGGGTGCAGTGTTTAGACTTCCAGAACCAGATGACTGTGCGTGGGTCAGAGGTGCAATAAAAAAGAGCCCAAGCGCCACGGCACCCGAACTGACTACGGAAAAGATGTTCTTCATATAGCTATAGCGTAGCAGGCCCTCCCTCGCCCGCAAGCAGTTATCCCACCCCTCCTGGAAGCACCGAAAGCAGCAGGCGCACAATACCCCACACAGAAAAGAGGACCACAAACCCTATAATTGCCCAGAGCATAAACTGTTTCCCTTTCTGTCTGGCCTCTTCGCCTCCCATAAAAAAGAACCGCACCATTCCAATAAGGAACATAATAAATGCAATCGCGTACAGGAGTGGGATCACCGCATTGTCTACTAACCCTACGATGCTGTTGGTAAGGTCGAGGAAGGTCATAACGCACCTACAGTTGAACTAATAACCATTCCAATAGTTTGAGCACCAAGGAGCACTAGACCACCGATAACGGTCCAGAATAGCGCTCCGCGAGCACTCTTAATTTTTTCCTCATTACCCTGCGCAACAACAAACAAGAATCCTACATACACAATAGCTAAGATAAGTACGATAGTTCCCAGCTGCACTACTGCTTCTAGTATCTTATTCAAAAATTCCGGAAGTGAGTTGATATTATTAAGCGGGTTCGTGAGACCGCCCGTGTCCGACTGTGTAGTAGCAGGAGCACCACCAAGATTGGCACCTCCAGCGGGTGCACCGCCCATATTTGCGGCAAGCAAGGCGCCTGGGTACGTAATAACACCCACAACAGTAAACACCACAATGAATCTGAATAGTCTGGAAAAAAGGCTCATATTTTAGCGAAGAGAGGCACTGATAGCTTGATCAAGCGTGTTTATAGCGTCGGGCACCCCCTGTCGCCCGCTGGTCACACTATTCACCATCGTAGCAAACAAAACGTCGGTCTTTTGTGGGGCTGGGGAGAGCCATCCACGAGCAATAAGCGCCTCTGGGTAGTACACCGGCTCAAACAAATCATTCTCCGTTGGAATCAAGAGCAGTCGCTGTGCCGGAGCCATATGTAGTGAGTGCGCAATAGCGGGCAACACATCCTTTGCGGAGAGCGCGAGCGCAGCGCGCTCTGCTCCTGCTGCGTTTGCTGAGGCTTTGGGGATTGCAAACGCGTACACCCGGCCATACGTCATACGGATGTCAGAGGTTGCGGGTCGAGGTACACCCGCCATATCAAAGTCCAAGTTCGGATTTCCGGCTGCAATGCTCGCCACTTCTGACGCGAACCCAAAGTACATACTCAAATCACCCGCAAGAAACGCGGTGCGAGCTGATGCGATGTTTCGATTCCAGCTATAGCTGGTCTTTGCTGGGTTTGCGAATTGCAGATAATAATTTGCCGCAGAAATTGCAGGCGAAGTCCCAAATGTATTACCCACCGGGCGCGTAAGTGTGGCCTGTACGCCGTCCACGGTGCGCTCCGCAATGGTGTAACCAGACTGCAGGAACAAGAGCGAAATAATAGCGCGTGCGTTCTCGATATTTTCGTACGTACCAAACGCAATGCCACTGCGCACAACTGCTCCCGTGCCATCGAGCTTGGTGAGTGCGGGCGAGAGCCCTGCCACCGCCTCCCACGTAGCTGGCGCTACCGGCGTACCCACCGACGAGAGATGGGTGCGGTTGTAATAGAGCACCAGCGGGTCAACCACAAACGGTATACCGTACGCTCCCTTTCCATACAAAAAGAGCTCTGATTCTGGAAGGTAGACATCACGAAACGCTCGCTCCGAGGTGGCGCTGCTCGTTATGAGCTGGATTTTATCTTGCTCGGAAGCAAGCTGCTCCTGCGAAATGATGATAAGGTCAGGACCGCGTCCTGCCGCAATAGCGTTTGAAAGCTCGACATCAAACGTATCGAGTGGCTTTTCCGTGTACGTCACCTTCGCAAGTTCCCCGTGCGTTTGCTTTAAGTTTGCAAGCGCGTCTTGTAGTGGTCGTTCGGGAAGCGTTCCCCAAATAGTCACGGCGCCTACCGGTATGACGCCACTGTTAAATCCCTTGAAGTTTGCAAAGAGAAAAATGCCCAGCAGCGCAGTAAGACCGAACACCGCCATCAGAATTACTTGAAAGGGTTTGAATTCCATAGGTATATTCTACCTCACGTTCCTACGCTGGCAGCGTGAACACAATAGAATAGTGATGCGGCCCTGCACGAAAATCTTTCATCTTGTGAAAGCCGGCAGTGACGAACAGCTCAAGTGCGTTGTGCTCACTCACCACACTTGCATCTGGAGGCCCTATCCCGTCATAACTTCCCGCCCAATCAATCAGCAGAAGCCTGCCACCGGGCTTTAGAATGCGTTTAATCTCTGCCACGACACTTGCCTGTTTTTCTAGTTGGAAGAGCGTGTTGGACAGAATCACGGCGTCCATCGAGTCTTGCTTGAGCGTTGTCCCGCCCTGCTTCTCTATGTTTCCCCATACAGTCTCCACATTTTTAAGTCCACGCGTTTTTACGGAACTTTCTAAATGTCGGAGTAGCTCCTCTTGCACATCTACCGCGTACACTCTTCCAGTCTCACCCACAATATGTGCGGCAGCGATAGCGTGATGCCCAACACCCGCGCCAAGATCTGCCACTTTCATACCTTCGCGAAGTCCCAGCTGGAGCACATTTGCATTTGGATCGCTGAAGTTCACCCCGTTAGAGACAGTCATATCGATAGTGTGGTAGGTATAAGCGGTTCAAACAATAAGACCTTCAGGTCTCTAACGGGGTTCATATACTAAAAATACCACGAGCCGCCCCAAGGGGCGGCTCGTTAACAACACCTACGGTGTTCTACGCTAATTCCGACGCGAGCGTCACCTCACCATTTTTGTGAAGCGTAATAGAAAACGGAAAACCAGAAACTGTTTGTCGAGAAACGGTAACGTCCTTACGCTGCTCCAGAGACTGCGAATGGTCATACGTACCCGCGCCACGATCTGTTGGACTGGTGGCATTGAACTCTTGAACCCATCTTTCTGCAGTGCTCGTAGAAATCTGCTGGAGTGTCCCTGTTAGAGCTGTCCAAATTTCAAGAGCGTCTCCTTGCAGCTTATTATTCTTATAATGGAGAGCCTGGCTAACGATCTCGTTATCATCAAGCACTGAAGCTTCTGGCTGTTGTGGCTTTGGCATTCCGTATGCCTCTCCTGAACGTGGTTGTGGTTGTCCTTCAATCATATGTATAAATCGTATCACACCCTGTCTCCTGCGTGCCTGCGGGCGGCCAAAAAGCTTCAAGAGCAAGGCGTGGAGAAGACGGTGAGTGAGCCGTCACTGACACAGGCTGAAAAACCTTTTATGCGAGGCGCGGGAAATATATTTCTGCAGGCGTACTCAAATGTACGACGAAAGAAATATATGGGCCCCGCAACAAAGCAGAAAAGGGAATTTCTGGCTGTGTCCTAGAGGGCGACCATGGAGGCGATAGAATCCCCCTCCCGCATCTTCATAATCCTCACTCCCTGCGTCGCGCGCGACAAACTTGGAATTTCTCCCGTAGACACACGTATCACCTGTCCTTTCTTAGAAATCACAACGATTTCCTCTTCTTCGCTCGCGCCTCCGGTGAGCACCTTTGCCCCAATGATGCTTCCCGTCTTTGCCGTTACGTCCGCGGTCTTGATACCCGAGCCTCCACGCCCCTGCACCTTGTACTCAGCAAGCGATGTTTTCTTTCCATAGCCCTTGTCCATCAAAATAAGAAGCGTAGCACCCTTGGCATCTGCGGGCACAACCTCTGCCGACACAATTTTGTCGCCCTTCTTCACGGTCATACCGCGCACACCAGCTGCAGTGCGACCCATTGCGCGGGTCTCGCCCTCGTCAAAGCGAATACTCTGTCCTGCAGATGTCACGATAGAGACGCTGTCGCCCTCGCTGGTGAGCTGCGCAGTCACTAGCTTGTCGCTACCCTTGAGCGCGATAGCAATAATGCCGGAACGGCGAACATCGGCAAAGTTCTTTGCTTCCACTTTCTTTACCACTCCCTCCTGCGTGACAAAGAATACCGAAAGCGCATCGCGAGCCGCGCCCTTTGGTACCGCCAGTACACTGGTGACTTTTTCATCACTAGCAATAGAGAGGAAGTTCATTATGGACTTACCCTTTGTGGCGCGCTTGCCCTCAGGAAGTTCATACATCTTTAGCTGGTACGCCTTGCCGTAGTCAGTAAAGAACAACAGGTCCGAGTGCGCGCTGGCAGACAAGAAGTGCGTCACCACGTCCTCCTCCTTGGTGGACATATCGATAACACCCACACCGCCGCGCTTTTGCGCCTTGTACTCGTCAGGGTTTGTGCGCTTTACATAACCGCCTGCAGTGAGCACCAAGACACTCTCCTCGTCTGGCACAAGGTCTTCTACAGAAATATTCTTTACCCCGCTCTTCACAATCTTGGTGCGACGATCATCTCCATACTTCTCGGCAACCTCTACCAACTCACCGCGAACGACTGCCAAGATGCTCTTGTCTGACGCAAGGATTTTCTTCAAGCGAGCAATAAGTGCCTGTATCTCGCTCAACTCGTCATCAATCTTCTTGCGCTCAAGTCCAGCAAGAGTCTGCAAGCGCATTGCAAGGATGGCCGCAGTCTGGAGTGGTGAGAATGCAAACTTCTTCTGGAGGGCAGCCGAAGCCTCAGGTACGTCCTTGGACTTCTTAATGATCGCAATGACCTCGTCGATATGATCGAGTGCCTTGGAAAGTCCGAGCAAGATATGCTCGCGCTCCTGCGCCTTGCGTAGCTCGTACTCAGTGCGACGCTTCACTACTACCTTGCGGTGCTCGATAAAGCACTCAAGCATTCCCTTTAGTGAGAGTGTCTGCGGTACGCCGTCCACGAGTGCCAACATATTGTAGTGGAACGCGCTCTCAAGCTCCGTGTACTTGTATAGATTATTGAGCACCGCCTGTGGGTGCGCCGTGCCCTTGAGCTCTACGACTACACGAATATCGCTGGTGGATTCGTCGCGCAAGTCCTTGATACCCTCGAGCTTCTTTTCACGTACTAAATCAGCAATACGAGTGATGAGGTCTGCCTTGTTTACGCGATACGGAATAGACGTAATCACGATGTTCGTGCCCTTCTTGTCTTCTACAATGTCGGCTTCTCCGCGAACTATTACCCCGCCACGCCCCGTGGTGTATGCGTGACGAATATCGGCCTGGTTAAAGGCAATTGCACCAAGTGGGAAGTCAGGACCTTTTACGTGAGTGAGCAAATCCTCCACTGTTGCCTCTGGGTCGTCGATAAGGTGCGTAGTAGCAGCAACCACTTCGCGCAGGTTGTGCGGCGGAATGTTGGTGGCCATACCCACCGCAATACCAAGCGCACCGTTGAGAAGCAGGTTTGGCACCGCAGCGGGAAGCACGGTTGGCTCTTGCTTAGAACCATCAAAGTTTGGAATCCACGCAACGGTTTCCTTTTCCAAGTCACGCAGCATTTCGTCAGCAACGCGCGACATTTTGGCCTCGGTGTAACGGTACGCAGCGGCCGGGTCACCGTCGATGGAACCGAAGTTACCCTGTCCAAGCACGAGCGGGTAGCGTGTGGAGAAATCCTGTGCAAGCTTTACCATTGCGTCGTATACCGACGCGTCACCGTGCGGGTGATAACTACCGAGCACCTCTCCCACCACCGTTGCCGACTTGCGGAATTTTGCCGTTGGCGTAAGCCCGGTCATACGCATCGCATAAAGAATTCTGCGATGCACTGGCTTTAGTCCGTCGCGCACATCAGGCAACGCACGGCTGGTGATAACCGTCATTGCGTAGTCGATATAGGACTGACGCATCTCGCCCGTAATCGATTGCTCGATAATGTTTACGCGCGGCACGGGAGCCTCTTCGGGGGTAGCTGCTGCTTTCTTAGCCATACAAAATCAAAACAAAAGTATTAAAAAGGTATAACCGTTGCGGTAGTAGCGTCTGCCGGAAGCGTCGTACTTGTGCGAGCGTCCACTACGTTTATAGCAGCAGGAGCGTCGGGATTGCCCAGTGCCGTGCTAGCGGCTCCCAAGAGTGACTTGAAGTTGGTACTTCCCTCGGAAAGCGTATTCGATACTGCCTCGGGTGGACGCACGCTCTCGGCAATACTCTTGGTGGCCAAACTAAACGAACCAGATGCGCTCATCCCCACGAGCCACCCAATAGCCACAATAGCCGTAATGCCAGCAGACGTGCCAAACGCAATGCGCTCACGCACGTGAAGTGGCTTGTCCTGCAGTTTCTGAATGTGGTGCGAAAGTGGCATAGCGTTATGCGGTTATCACAATGATAGCACCGCTTTTATCTAGAGCGTCCTTCTTTTTTAGTGTAAGTTTCTCTACGGTCTCAGCCTCTCCAGCGCCCTCCTCGAGGAACTGCTCCAGAGACTTAGGAGCGCCCATGCCGCTCCAGTGCATAGGAATGATGATGCGCGGCTCAAGCGTGACCGCGAGCTTTGCCGCCTCTGCCGGCGTAAGCACACCATCTCCTCCAACAGGTACAAACAGTACATCTATTTCATCAATTGCTTCGCGCGCCTCGTGAGAAAGCACGGTATCGCTAAGCGCGCCCAAGTGCACGAGCGTCATACCCTCGAGAGATACCGCATACACGGTGTTTACGGCGTCGAGCTGCCCTTTCGGGAGTCCGTACTGACTCTTGGTGAGAAATCCCTGCACCGTCACGCCCGCTCGCTCATACTCGCCTGGTCCGCGAATGATGAAGGGCTCGGCATTTCCAAAGGACACTTCCTCGGTACCGTTCATATCAGGATGATTGCGCGACACGAGAGCAAGGTCTGCACCAAAGCGAACCGGAGAAAGGGACCCGCCCTTAGCAATAGGATCAAATACGACGGTGAGGTCGCCCAGAGTGACCTTGAAGCACTGACCGCCGTGGTGGGTGATTACCATATACCCATATTTTACTATATATAGGAGAGAAATACGAGCATTAGCTGCCTATCGGGCCGGTGTGTGTACTCATTTGACCGCCTATAATATAGGTGCTATAGTACTCCCACTGACTGGGGCTGGGGAAACGCATATTTCAAGGGGGAACCCTCTTTTTTCGTTCCTACAGATAGCTGGCAGTGTATACAACCTCAAACGCAACGGAGTTGCACCAATGAAGACCCTGAAGAAACCCTCGACCAACACCGGTGCGAATTCGGCGCCCATCGCTTTCGCAGTCCTGGCCGGCTTCGGCCTCGGCGTCGCAGTGGCTATGAACCAGAAGAAGCTGACCACGGTCGGCACGCTCGTCGCCAAGAAGATCGAGCCGGCCATCGACGGCGCCAAGAGCAAGTTCGGCAAGGCCGTCGAGGCCGTGGTGACGCGCGGTGGCGACATCCTCATCAACTTCGGCGAAGCGGTGAATCAGGCGCGCAAGACGAAAGTCCAGCGTCTGCGCAACCCCGAGATGACCCACCCGCAGCAGGACAGTCAAACCCGTCGCGCGGCCTAGGGCAGAAGCCCAAGGGACCCAGAAGGGGTCCCACGACAGAAGTCAGTTCCCGGTAGGCCAATGGCCTACCGGGGATTTCTTTTACCCATCATTCTAAGGTGCACCTTAGAATTTCTTTATGCTGACAATTTCGACTCCGCGGCCTGCGGCGCCAGTGACGGCTTTGGCGACATGCACAGCGTCCTCGACGGCGGCGCCGGCGGCGCCATCGGCCTGCGCGCGACGACCGGTTTCAAGGGTGTGGAACTCAGCTTGATCAGCGACGGCGGCCCGACCAGCGGCGGACACCTCGGCAGCGCCGCGGACATCAGCACCGAACCCGTGATCACCGCCGTGACCGACCTGGCCAACGACCACGCCGCCGGCGCCGACCACCTGTCGGGCTGACGACCTGTTCGAGCAGATGGGCTCGTAGGTTCTGGGGGCCGGTTTCGACCGGCCCCCAGGTATCCTTCTTTATCTATATTCGATCTTTTGATGGGTCACCTTCGGGTGGCTCTTTCCTTTTATACTGTCCAACACTTTTATGCTATTGACAAGTATTTGTACCAGTGCTATCTTTTGTCTGTCCCACAGCAGAGGAGCAAGACACATGCTGAAGACCGGACTCCGTAACTTGATCCACCTGATCGCCACCGCCGTCCTTCTGGTCGGCCTCGGCACTTCGACGACGGCCCTGGCCGCCGCCGCGCCCGGCCACCAGCCGGATCTGTATCTGATGACGACCAACGACCTGACCGCGGCGGCGCCGACGCCGACCCCGGACAACCTGCTGGGCCAGCGGCTGCGCGACACCTCGACCGAGCTCATCTCGGCCGACGGCCTCATGTTGATGGATGGAACCCTGCGCGGCGCCACCGGCGGCCTGGCCGACGACGACCCGTCGTCGCCCGCGGCCCCGCTCGGCCTCAGCTTCGGCTGATCGTCGGCCGGCGCGTCTAACGCGCTGACCTGACTCACCTCTAGAGAATGGAGAGAGCCACGAGGCACCCTACCGAGAAGCGGCCTCCGCTTCGAACCTAGGGCTCGTACCCAAGTACGCACAATTTAAGAGAATCCCCCCGGCCCTGAGCCGCGGGGGGACTTTTTTGCCCAAATCCCCTATATATGCTAGAAATAGCCTATATCGCGAGCGTGCAAACAGGTCGCAGATGGGCTAACCCCTGACATACCTCACGGCAGTCAGTACCCATTTGCCAAAGGCGCGCCGCTCCGATTTATATGACTGAAGAGAATCAGGCTACAGAGATGGAGGCAAATACCCCCGCTCCCGTAGCAGTGACATTTACCCTAGAACCCGACCATGCAATGGCCGGCTTTGTTGACCGTATCGCTACCCCACCTCGTGCTGGCGACCTCGTAGAGGGAACCATCATCGAGCTCGTGCGCGGACGCCTCTACGT
>CAZNVT010000016.1:0-13075 GCA_964577025.1 uncultured Candidatus Saccharibacteria bacterium | reverse complement strand
ATCTAGGTTCGATCCCTAGTCTCCCAGCTGTGCCCGGAAATCATCGATAGGTTGCATTTGAAGCCGTGAATCTAGGTTCGATCCCTAGTCTCCCAGCATCTATAAAAAGAAGCCGCTCGGAGGAGCGGCGGGAAGTTACTCCTCCGAGCTCGTCCGAGCGGTTATTTTTTGGAGCGAACACACGTGACGTATGCTGTTCCTTGTCGTGTCTTGGTGCTGTAGACGATCTTCAGCTTGTAGGGTGTGAACATTTCAGTATCGCCCCGAGTCTTGAAGTCGGCCACCATGTGGGCGTTTTCAGAGCGAATGACCCAATTGATTCGGTCGTCCTCGAACCTATTTGCTGTGCATTCGAGTGACTGGATCATGAAGAGGATGAGTGGGTACTCAGTTTCCTCGACTTTGAATTGCACGGGGAACAGTCTGCTTCTGCGATTCGCAAGGCGAAGACAGTCGAAAAGCTCTTCACGCGACGGCCCACCAATAACAGTAAATTTCCTGGTCATACGACCCTCCATTGCACTTTATCCCTTAAAGGAAAGGGCATCCCTAACTTCCTAGGAAGCGACCTATTCATACGAATAAGTTTTTTGATAATACACATAAATATTAAATGTGTCAACCGTGCACCGATTACAATATCGTGCCAGATTGCCAGTCAGTAGAAAGTGATAAAGTTAATATATGAGCGGAATGGAAGGTATACAGTCTGGGAAAACATACAAGCATTACAAGGGTGGTTTGTATACCGTTCTCTTTGTGGCGGAGGAAACTACGAATGCGCGAAAGGGAAGCAACGGAGGGGTTGTGTATGTATCCCACACATATGGAAAGATTAAGTATCGAGACCTCGATGAGTTTACAGAGGAAGTCGAGTGGCCAGATGGTGTGACAAGACAAAGGTTCGTCCCCATTGAAGAATAGATGTTCTTGAGTCGTGTTAGATAGTCATTTGGCAGTAGAATACATACTATGAAAAAGGGTGGACCAGCACACACAACACCAGCGGACTTAAAGAAGGCCCTGAATGCTTCGGTTGCTGCACTCAGAACCTGGAATGACACCACCCCACTGGCGCGCAGCGAATGGATTTGCTGGGTCATTTCTGGAAAGAAAGAGGAGACCAGAGGAATTCGTATTGAAAAAACTATTTCCAAACTGCGTGGAGGAATGCGTCGCCCGTGTTGCTTTGCGGGCTGTCCTCACCGATAACATACGGCAGAGTACTCTGCTACAATCAGTCCACATCTATGGACAGCACTGTGCACGGTAAAAAATCAGTAGTCGCAGCACTTGTTGGAAACGCATTTCTTGCGAGTATCAAGTCCGTGCTCGCCGTTACGACAGGTTCCGTAAGTATGTTTGCGGAAAGCGTGCACAGTATTGCTGACACGCTCAACCAGTCACTCCTCCTCATCGGTATTCATCGGTCCAAAAAGCCAGCAGACGATATTCACGGGTATGGTTACGGAATCGAGCGATTCTTTTGGTCCCTCATTTCTGCCTGCGGGGTGCTCTTTATTGGTTCGGGTATTGCCATATATCACTCGGTGCATTCGCTTATGTATCCAAGCGCAGAAGCGCATATGTTCAGTGTACTTAGTATGCTTGTGCTGCTCGTTGCCTTCGTTATTGAAAGCATAACGCTTTGGATTGCTATTTCTGAGCTCAAGAAGGAAGAAACACTTTCGTTGGAAATATTCACCGATGCAGATCCAGTTCTGCTGGCTATTATCTACGAGGACGGCGTAGCGGTACTCGGCGTGCTCTTTGCGCTTCTCGCGCAGTGGCTTACCTATATCACGGGGAACAGTGTGTACGACGCACTGGGAGGTATAGCGGTTGGTCTCATCCTTGGATTCCTAGCCGTACTTCTCATCATCAAGAATCATCAATACATTATTGGGAAACCGCTCGCTGAAGAGGTAATTGAAGAAATTGTGAAAGCACTTGAAAAGGACGCATGCATCGAACACGTCTTCGAATTCAAGTCAGTGGCCGTTGATATAAATAAATACCGTATTTTTGCGGCCGTGGAGTGGAACGGTACGCCTTTGTACGAAGAAATTTACGACGATGGGGATTTGAAAGAAGAATTTGATGAGATCAAGGACAGTTTTCAGGACTTCGCAAAACTTATGTTCCGCACGACAGACCGCATTCCACGACTTGTAGGAAATCGCATTAAGGTGATTGAAAAAGATATTACCGAGAAATTTCCCCAAGTCGCATACGTGGATATTGAGATTAACTAATCTAAACCTTTTTGCGAGTGCGTGCCGCTAGTGCTTACTTCATTAAGCCCTCCAGTACACCGCTTGGCGTCACCTTCAGCATAAGCGTAGCGCCCACCGACGGTTGCGCAGACATTGGTTCGCCAGCTCTACGCTCGGCAAAGTTCACGTATATCTCTCCTGAATGTATTTCCGTTGTTTGTGGAGCAATGCGGTCGCCAACAAGAAACGCGTTCGTCATCATATACCCAGCATCTGTACGTAGTGCTACCACCGCATAGTAGAACGTGCCGGTTCCACCGGTGGATTGGGTAATGAGGAACGCGATGTCGTCTTTACCGTCGCCGTTCACATCTCCCATCGCCTCGTTTCCAAAGTATTCGGTAGAAATCATTGAAGCGCTTCCCGGAGCAGCAGGTATTTGTGAATGACCGTCCATTAGGGTCACTGATTGGCCGTCTATGACGTAGGTTTGATTGCGCAGGTCGGCGCTCTGCGCCGCTTTTGGTGTTGGGTTTGGTCCCTGTTCCTGCGTGTAGATGTAGTGATTAAAGAGAAAGAATGAAGTAATGAGCACTGCAGCAACTGCACAGATAATAAGAATAGTTCGCTTCATATAGCGTAAGTATACGCAGAAGGAGAAAGGTTGCTATGCAACTACGCGTGCTACAACATTTCCAATACTTGCATTCAAATACGTGTGAACAAACACTCCAACACCCACACCAACGATAAGGCCACCAAGGATATCGCTCGGGTAGTGAACTCCCGCAGCTACGCGCGCGATACAAATGATGGTGGTTAGTACAAAAGAAAGTACACCGAGTTTCCGATTGTAGAAAAAGACTATGGTTGAAAAAGCAAAGAAGAAAGCTGCGTGCCCAGAAGGAAATGAGGACGAAGAAACTACAAACAAATCGTGTACGTCGAGAGCAACAAAGGGACGCTCGCGTGGGAAGAAGAACCTGATAGGACTGACTATGCCGATACGAGCAACAAGTGCAGCGGTGCTCGAAAGTACGAGCGCCACTGCCTGTTCGTGTTTGGAGAGCCTGCTGTATCGAAGTATGTAGAGCGCAAAACCAGCCACTACTATGAAAGGCAGATATGTCGCAAGAAAAATTACCACACAGTCACTCCACTGAGACTGGCCAACAAGATTATTCAGCAGAAACAGTATCTGCGTATCGAGAGACAGTATTGCAGCAAGCATTCCCTTAGTGTAGCCGAAAACCTCAGCTACTGCTCAGTGGTACTATGAGCGAATGACTGACCCTACAAGCGATAAGACCGAAGGGTATCATCTATTTTTTGAACCTACTGGTGAGGCAAGTGCGCTACTTACCGACACGGTGCAGTCACTTGCGCAGGAGTATGGCGGACCACTATTTGCACCGCACCTCACACTGCTTGCAAAGATTCCTGAAGTCAGCGAACAAGAGCTTGTAGAGAAATCCCGTACGCTTGCTGCGAATCTCGCGCCGTTCACACTCACACTCTCTGGGTTTGGAGCCGAGGGTACCTACTTCAGAACGCTGTATATGACCGTGCAGAACAGGGACGAGGTCGCGAAGTATCACGCCCAGGCGCGCGCAGTGTTTGGAGGAGAAGACTCTGCTCCATATATGCCTCACCTCAGTCTGTTGTATGGAATGTATGATGCTGGACGCAAGCGGCACACCATTAACGCACTACAGCATTTACCTCCCATCTCGTATGAGGTTAACACTCTCACACTCTGGCACACGCCAGGGGTTGCGAGTTCGTGGAAAAAAGTAGGTGAGTTTCCGTTCGGTACGCAGGCATAGTGTATGAAAGAAATCTTTGCCATCGTTGCAGCACTCTTGGTGCTCGTTGGACACGCGCCCTATCTGCGCGACTTGCTCCGTAGAAAGATTGAGCCCCACGCCTATACCTGGTTTGTGTGGAGTATCGTATCGGGCATTACGCTTGCGGGGCAGTTGGTAAGTGGAGCTGGGTGGGGCGCTCTGCCTACGGCTGTGGCAGAAGTATTTACCGTTGTTATTTTGCTGTTCAGTCTTCGATTCGGACTTAAGCACGTCACCCGTACCGATACGGTGTTCCTGGTCATTGCACTGCTTGGACTTATTCCTTGGGCCCTCACCAAAGACCCAACACTCTCGGTCATTATTGCCGTGTCCATAGATTTGGTGGCGTTTATTCCTACTCTGCGCAAGGCCTATAAAGAACCCAACACAGAGACTCCCATCTTGTACAGTACTAATGTAGTCCGGCACATCCTCTCCCTTCTTTCACTAAGCTCGTACAACGTAGCAACGGTGCTTCACTCAGTAGCAATGCTTGCAGCAAATGGAACTATGACCGGAATACTTTTTGCCGCTCGATTTCATAAAACAAAAAAATAGCTGTTTGGACAGCTCTGTGCAGGGGTGGTATACAGTCGCGGGGTCCTGCGGGACAAAAACAAGAGGGTTATAACGTGAATAAGATAAAGATCTACTTTGCCGGCTCGATTCGCGGCGGCAGGGATGATGCCGACCTGTATGCCGGCATCATCGAGGAACTCAGCAAGTACGGAATCGTGCTCACTGAGCATGTGGGCGACGCCGCTCTGGCCGTACAGGGCGAGGATGGTAAGACGGACGCGCACATCTACAATCGCGACGTCGAGTGGTTGGTCGAGGCCGATCTGCTTGTGGCCGAAGTCACCACTCCAAGCCTCGGTGTCGGGTATGAAATCGCCAAGGCCGAGCATCACGGAAAGATGATTCTCTGCCTGTATCGGCCGGGACCGGACAGGAAGCTGTCGGCCATGATCGCTGGCAACGCGTATGTGCAGATCGAGCACTACAAGTCGCGCAGCGACTTGGCCGAACTGTTCAAGGGTTATTTCCTCGAGTGATGCGAACGCGTGCGAAAGGTCCTGGCTTCGGCCGGGACCTTTTCTGTTACTGACTAAATACGCAGTTCCTGCTACACTGCCAAAATCATGCATCAGGTACTGCTTTTCTATAAATACGTGACTATCGAGGACCCGAAGGCGCTCATGGACAGCGTTCGAGCTCTTGCGAAGACACACAATCTGCTTGGGCGCGTGCTTGTGGCAGAAGAGGGAATCAACGGCACGCTCGAGGGCCTTGTAGACGACACCGAAGCGTTTGCAGTAGAGCTCCTTAAGGATCCGCGCCTTAGTGATATGAACGTAAAGCGAAGTGAGGGCACGGGTACTTCCTTTAGTAAGCTGTATGTAAAGGTACGAGACGAGATTGTTGGTACACGCTTCCCAAAGAATGTAGACCCGCGCGTGCGAACCGCTCCGCACCTAAGCGCAGACACGCTACGAGAATGGTACGAAAAGGGCGAAGACTTTGTAGTGGTGGATATGCGAAACGATTACGAGTTCCAGTCAGGGCATTTTAAGGATTCAGTGAACCCAGGACTCGAGAACTCGCGAGACTTGCCCAAGGCACTACCCAAGCTTGAGCCACTCAAGGATAAGACTGTAGTTACCGTGTGTACCGGCGGTGTGCGCTGCGAAAAGATGTCCGCGTTCCTTCTCGAGCACGGTTTTGAGAATGTGTACCAGCTGGAGAATGGTATGCACACCTATATGGAGAAGTATCCAGGCAAGGATTTCCTTGGCACGCTCTATACATTCGACAAGCGCCTTACGATGGACTTTGGTGGGGACCGCGAAGTAATTGGTCGTTGCAAGTTGTGTGGGGACTCAACGGAGAAGTACGTGAACTGCGCGAATGATTTCTGTCACCTGCATTTCCTAGCCTGCGAGAACTGTCAAAAGGAAGAGGGTACTTGTTGCTCGGTTGATTGCGCGCAAGCGGTGGCAAAGGAAGAGCCATCTTATGGCTAAGAGTCTCTATAGCTACGACGTAATCGTTGTTGGCGGCGGTGCGTCTGGAATGATGGCGGCCGGCACAGCTGCTGAAGCAGGTAAGCGCGTGCTGCTAATAGAAAAGAACGAAGAGCTCGGTAAAAAGCTCGCTATTTCTGGTGGCGGCCGCTGCAACATTTTTAATGCAGAAGAGGACGAGCGGGAATTGCTTTCCAATTATGGCGAGGCCGCCCCATTTCTGTATTCAGCGTTTAG
This sequence comes from uncultured Candidatus Saccharibacteria bacterium, assembly GCA_964577025.1. Lineage (GTDB taxonomy): Bacteria > Patescibacteriota > Minisyncoccia > Phycocordibacterales > Phycocordibacteraceae > C7867-001. Next base: position 6,751 of record CAZNVT010000016.1, on the reverse strand, counting down.
TGAGTTTGGACTGAAGGAGTCAGAAGCCTTCTTCGAGCGTATTGGCGTACCAACGATTGTAGAGGCGCGCAAGCGCGCGTTTCCGGTGTCGCAGTACGCGCCCGACGTGGTAGAAGCGCTCGAGAACTATATGCGCGCAGGCGGCGTGGAAGTGCGCACCAACACCGCTATTGCGCGCATAAAGTGCGAAAACGGCGCCATTACTTCAATAGTGGCGCAGGGATTCGAGTTTGCTGCGGACACCTACATCTTTGCTACCGGTGGCGTGTCGCACCCAGAGACCGGGTCTACGGGTGATGGATTCGACTGGCTCACTGAGCTTGGTCACACGGTGACTGCTCCTACGCCAACGATCGTGCCACTTGCTGCGAAGGAGAAATGGATTCACAGGTTAAAAGGCACAACGCTTGCTGACGCAAAAATCACATTCTTTCTCGAGGGTGTTCGTAAGTTTTCTAAAAAGGGAGACATCCTCCTTACGCACTTTGGGCTTTCTGGTCCTACTATTTTGAATCTTGCAGGAGACGTGGCGGACTTGCTCTATGAGGGCGCGGTCACTGCCGCGATAGATATGTTCCCAAGCAAAGACATCGGTATTCTAGATACAGAGCTTGTCGCGCTATTTGATAGCAACAAGAACAAGCTGCTGCGTAACGCTTTGTCCCAACTCATTCCAGGAGCAATGGTGGAGGAACTTCTCTTGCTCGTACCAAAAATAAGTCCAGACACCAAGGTGCACTCAGTAACAAAAGAAGAACGCAGAATGCTCATAGACCTGTTCAAGGGTCTGCCTGTGACCATTTCCGGGCTTATGGGAATGAGCCGTGCGGTGGTGGCAGACGGAGGAGTATCACTTACTGAAGTAGATATGCGCACGATGCAGTCTAAGAAAATTAACAACTTGTTTGTGACGGGCGACCTCCTCGACATCACTCGTCCGTCTGGTGGGTACTCATTGCAGCTCTGTTGGACGACGGGGTACCTAGCTGGAAAGAACGCATAGCTCCTTACCAATATCCACAAAATGTGGTAGAGTGCACGAAACGTGGCTAGCAAACCCAATACAGAACAAGGAGGACCTTCGAAAGAGGTCCTGGTCAAATTCGAGGACGTGTCATTTGGATACGGTCACAATCACCCTATTCTCGAGACAGTAAACTTCTCCCTTCGTCGCGGCATGAAGGTGACGCTTATGGGTCAAAACGGAGCCGGTAAGTCCACGCTCTTTAGTCTCATTATGGGGGCGCGAAAGCCTGAGGACGGCCGCATCCTGCTTCCGCGCGGACTCACGGTCGCAATTTCTTCTCAGGTAGTAGCTCCCGAGGACCGCGAGCTTACTATCCGTGAATTCTTTGAGAAGCGCTTTACGGACAAGGTGTATGACATTGATCCAAAGATTGATACGGTGCTCGAGGTGGTAAATCTCCACGCACCACACGACCGCATCATAAAGAGTTTCTCGGGTGGCCAGCAGGCGCGCCTATTGCTCGCGTCTGCACTTATTCAGGACCCGGACCTGTTGCTACTTGATGAGCCGACGAACAATTTGGACACTGCAGGTATTGAGCATCTCACCTCGTTCCTCAAGAACTACGAGAAGAGCGTAATGGTGATTTCCCACGACGCAGAGTTCCTCAACTCATTTACTGAGGGTGTGCTCTATCTGGATGTACATACACGAAAAATTGAGCAGTACGTAGGAAACTACTACGACCTCTTGAAGGAGATTTCAGCACGAATTGAACGCGAGAACCGCAAGAATGCCCAGCTGGAGAAGCAGATTCAAGACAACAAAGACAAGGCAAACTTCTTTGCACAGAAGGGAGGAAAGATGCGTAACGTTGCAAAGAAAATGCGCACTGCCATCGAGGAAATGGAGGAGAACAAAGTGGAAGTACGCAAGGAGGATCGCACCATTCGTCCATTCGTGATTCCTGCGCAGCCAGAAATAGTTGGCGAGCTACTCACCATTACCTCATACACCACCATAGATCCAAAGAAGCACACGCCCGTGACGCACAAGGCAGATATCGTACTCAAGAAAAAGCAGCACCTGCAGCTAAAGGGGCCAAACGGTATTGGCAAGACCACGCTCCTGGAGCGACTTGCCTCAGGAAAGGCAGAGGGCGCAGAAATAGCCAAGGGAGTGCGTGTGGGCTACTACCGTCAGGACTTCTCTACACTCGATTTTGAGCGCACCGTGCGCGAGGAGCTACTCGCTATTATGGACAAGCAGGACGAGGAGATAATGCGCAAAGTGGCGGCAAGTTTCATTATTACGGCCGAGCATATGGGTAAGAAAATCGGTTCGCTGTCTGAAGGACAGAAGGGACTCGTGGCGTTTGCGCGTCTCGTGCTTATGCGCCCAGGACTACTTATTTTGGATGAGCCAACCAACCACATTAACTTCCGCCATCTTCCGGTGATTGCAAAGGCGCTCGACCAGTACGAGGGAGCAATGATTTTGGTGTCGCACGTTCCAGAGTTCGTAGAACAGATTAGGATCGACAACATCCTAGACCTTGGCAAGAAATAGTCTATGGCAAGCGCCTGGCACGTCTACATGGTGGAGTGCGCAGACGGAACTCTCTACAGTGGCATCACTACTGACTTAGATAGGAGAATAAAAGAACATAACGAGTCCGACAAAGGTGCACGGTACACACGGGCCAAGCGTCCGGTTGCGCTGGTATATAGTGAAGAGCATGCCGATAGAAGTGCTGCATCAAAGCGCGAGAATGAGCTTAAACAATTGCCTCGACAGGACAAATTGAAATTAGTATCGCCGTGACACGTCTACATAACTAGTGAGGTGTGCATAACTTCCCGTTTCCAGATTTCGTGGTATATTAGAAATATGTCTATTAAAGCTGCTATGCAAGCAATATCAAACATTGGAAGGTCTGAGAAGGAGCTCTCTGCGGCGCTTTTTGTGTATCCTATTGCCGATGGGATGTGGCGCGGCTTTGTTCGACCGTATGATATTACGATTGAAGCACCCTCTAAGCGCGAGGCAATAGCTGCACTCAAGGAAATGACGGAAACGTATGAAGATATGCTTAAAATGCATGGTACTCCTGGACACCTTGCGGTGAAGCCGTTTTCTAATACAGACGACAGCAATCAATTTGATCGTATTGCATTGTCTGCACTAGCAGAACGAGGCAAGGTAAATACCAAGGATTTTTATGCCGAAGCAATTCCCGCTTGATAAATATATTAAGGCTGTGGAGGCGCTCGTAGAGCGCCATTCGCTTTATGTTGAGTTGTATCAAGGTAAGGGTAGTGCAATAGGTTTTCAGATTTTTTCCAACCAAGAGAAATCTGGTGAACCTTTGGAAATGTGGGTAGTCCACACGACGCATGGGAAGTGGCGAAGTAGAAAGATTTGGTCAAAAGATGATCTTAAGAAGCCTGCGCTACATATACAAGGAGCAACACAAGAGGAGTTTGAATCTTTTTTGGACAAGTAGCTTCTTATGTAACTAAACCCATAAACGGAATGGGGAAGCGCTTAGGGCCCTCGTGTGTATAGAAGAGCGATTCTTCGTGCATAGCTGAGGCAAACGGCCGCTCGCTGTCTGTGTGTACGGAGCGGGCGCTCGTGCCAAAGAATACTGCGTGCTCGCCAAACTTGTGCTCGAGACTGTCTAGGGCGCGCATTAGCTCCTGGCTCTTTTCGTGCGTGTGACTTGTATCAAACAGATTTTCCTGCAAACTCACGGGCTCGCGTAGTCCTGACAGAGTAATACCCGTAGTGCGATAGAGAGTTTGCGAGCGATAGGTTCGCAGAAAAGGCGCGCGAAGGAGTGGGAGTATGTCGCGCGGGTTGTTGGTAGGAAGTGATAATTCCACCGTGCCCGTATGAAAGGTAAATGCCTGGGTCTTGAGAAAGAAACTCACGCTGGTTGCCACCACACCCAGGCGACGAGCTCTGCGGCAGCCATTCTCAATATGTTGAGAGAGTTCCGAAAAAAGCATGCCAGAGTCCGTAGTGGCAGGACTAAAACTTCGTGTGCGCTGGATAGACTTTTGATCACTCGCGTTTATATAGTCCACCGCCAGCACACTTTCCCCGTTCAGCTCGTCCCACAGGTCTACCACGGGCGCAGTGAACAGCTCCTCCACCTGTGCGCGGGGAAGCTGCGTGAATGCGAGCGAGGTGAATATGCCCATACCCTGCAATTTTGCAGACGTCTTTGGTCCCAGTCCCCACACGTATTGCACGGGCGTCTGTTGCAAACACTCAGCACGGTTCTCGGGGGTGATAATCCAGAAGCCGTCCGGTTTTTTGTGTTTCGAGGCAAGCTTCGCCAGTACCTTGGTAGGGCCAATGCCAAGCGAGAAGGTGAGGTTTAGCTCGTTCTGAAGTTCATATTTAATCTTTCGTGCATCTTCTATGGGGTCCGTAAGGAGAGAAAGATCTGCAAAGCATTCGTCCGTTCCATATTCTTCAACCAGTGGCGCGTAGCGGCGCACAATGGCGTACATACGTTTGGAGATTTGCGCGTAGAGCTCAAAGTCAGACGGGAGAATAGTCACCTGCGGATAGCTGCTACGGACTTCGTGAATGGGTGTGGCGCGGCTAATCCCGAGCGCTTTTGCTTCATAGGTTGCGGCCGTCACAATACCTCGCTCGCGACCAACCACCACGGGCTTCCCTCGTAAATCTGGCCTTCGCGACACCTCACACATCGCGAAGAAGGCGTCCCCGTCAACATGCAGTATGAGAGAGCGCTTACGCATACACGCTATCGAACAGACCCTCCGTGGAAATAGGCCTCGTATACCAGAACATCACGCTCAAATATCTGCTCTACTCCTAAAAAATTGCTGATATCCGTACGAGTGAGAGTCACGTCGTAGCGAAGTCCCGTTTCCACATCTTCAAGGTGAGAACCGCGAACGGGAAGCAGTGAATGGCGAAGTGCGAGTGCCTTATGAAGGAACGTGTAGACGGCCTTAGTGTTTGGACTTCCTACTATGTAGCCATAGTAGTTCATAACCCACATGGGCTTTCCCTTGAAGTACACTATTTCTTCTCCGCCCCCGTTGTTGCTCCAGGCGTATGAGTCGAGATATTTCCAATCGCCAGATTCATATAGGTATTCCTCGCACCCTGGTCGGTACGGTGTTGGAATAGTTTTGGCGTTTGGATCAGCGTAGGTATTCCTACTTGCCTCCACAATAAACTCAACAAGTTGTGATTCGTTCCATTCCATAACGTTAATACTTACGGACAATCGCGGTCACTATCGCTTCGATCTGCAGGTTGCCCTTCGGATAAATCGGTTTGTACGCACTGTTGGCCGGTTCCAAATAGTAGCGCTCATTCTTCTTTCGCAGGTACTTCATCGTGTACTCACCCTCGATAGAGGCAATGACGATTTGCCCTACCTTGTAAGTGGGTTTGCGCTCGACAATCACTAAGTCACCTGGGTGTATGCCGGCCTCTATCATTGAGTCTCCTTTTACCTTCAGTACGTAGCTCGATTCTTTGTTCGGAGTGAGGTACTCATCAAAGTCCATCACATCAAGCATCTCTTCTTCCGCCGGAGTGGGGAAGCCGGCCTCTACAACGCCAAGCAGCGGTACGCCACGAAGCTCGCGCCCGGGAGAGAGTCTTCCTTGCAAATCTTTCTCAAGCACGCCCTCGTCCACCATTTTCTCTACAAATTTGTAGACGGAGTTCTTGCTCTTTACGCCAAGCAATTTCATAAACTCCTGATAGCCGGGCATACGACGATGACGCTCCCAAAAACTCACAACGGCACGCTTGCGTGTGTGGTAATCCATATATTCATACTAAGTGAACTATGGTTCACCTGTCAAAGAAACGTGGGGAAAACTACGCAAGACCGAGCGCGTGAAGAAATTCGGCAAGCTCGTCGCCCTCTATGGTGCGATAGGTGCCTGCCTTGAGCGCGCCAATCTTGATATTCATAATGCTCATACGGCGCAGATCCGCGACTTCGTTGTGGAGCGCCACCACCATACGACGAATCTGGTGACTCTTGCCTTCGGTAAGGGTAATGCGAAAAGCTTTCTCGCCCAATATGTTTATCTTTGCTGGCTTGGTCATATATCCCTCGATAAGCACGCCACTCTGCATATTGTCCTTGAACGTCGCGCGCAGCGGCTGCTTAGTGCGTACCTCGTACACTTTCTCGTGGTCGTGTGCGGGATTGAGGAGGCGGTCGGTGATGCGGCCGTCGTTGGTCAGTAGGATGAGCCCGTGCGAAGCCTTGTCCAGGCGACCCACCGGGAACAGCTTCAGCTGCTTAATTTCCTGCGGAAGTGTATCAAAAATATTTTGCGTGCCCGTCTCCTCTTGGTGGGTATCCATTCCAACGGGCTTGTTGAAAGCCAGATACGTGTAGCGGCCCGGGCGCACGTTGCGGCGCACCTCTACGGAGTCGCCCTCGAGTATTTTGTCGCCCACTTGAGCGATGCGTCCATTGATAAGGACCGCCTTTTTAGATACAAGAGTGTCAGCTTCTCGGCGAGTGGCGTGACCTTGCTGGGCTAGGTACTTATTAATACGCATTGGGTATGCGTCTGCCTTGGGGAGGGGACTTGGCCCGCGTGGCTTTATGACGCGAGGAGCTGACTCCTCTACACGCGTGCGACCGCGCCCCTTGGGCGCGGCAGGAGTAGGTGTCGCCTCGGCTGCACGCTTAGTGATGGCGTGGCGTACTGCACGTGTTGGCTTTTTTGCCACAACAGGTGCTTTCTTGAGGACAAAGCCTGG
>CAZNVT010000015.1:0-13548 GCA_964577025.1 uncultured Candidatus Saccharibacteria bacterium | reverse complement strand
CTTTGGGTACATATCGCTTTCAAGGGCATCTTTAATCTTTGGCAAGATGTCGTCTATCCAGTCCGCTTCCCCATCACAAGGAATCACGGTTACCTCAAATTCAAGCCTGCCATCAAATGCTTCCTTGTCGTCGTACGCGTTTGCATAGACAAAGTAGCCAATAGGAGACACGGAAAAGCCATTGTTGCGCAGCAGCCACTGGTATACACCCATTTGGCGCTTGTACTGCGCATTCCAGGAGGAGTCATCAAGTGTTTCAATGGTTCCCTCTTTACTTGTTGATTTGTAATCAACCACAATAAGCTCTCCTGCTGGATTTACCCAGATGTCGTCTACCGCACCGGAAATGGTGAAGCCAGTGGGCTTGTGCTTGAACTCGACACCTTCAAAGTTTTCGCGCCACGTGTCTATGTCTTTGTGTTTAAAGGGCACTGCATCTATGCCGTACTGCTTCATCAGTGGGTGCGCAGTAGCATTGGCGCGGTGAGCGTCGAACTCTTTCTTGAAAAGCGTATCCACTGCTGTGTTGAGCGTGAAGGACGGACCGCGAGGGCGAGCTGTGCCTAGCTTGTTATCAAGATAGAAACAGCGCGGACACTCTACAAACAACTCAATCTTTGAGCGCGACAACCGCCACTTACGACCGCCGTAGTTCCAGTCAGCATTTCGGTTTGGATTGTACTTTTTTACAAAATCAGCCATAGCTTAGGTGTGGGCTCCTTTGTGCAGCTTCTTCTTCGGCAACGCCCGCGTTTGGAGAACAGAGCATACCGGCTTCAGCGAGAATGGCTCCTAATCGATCGGGCGGTATACCAAGCTCTCGCAGCACATCACGGTGCGCGCGCACCTGCGCACAGGTGACCACACCCTGATCAATCAGTAGACGCTTCTCTGACTTTTTAAGAAGCGTAAGCGCTGTCACTGGATAGAGCCCCGCAGCCACGATACGGTCGTAGAGATTTCCCTGGTCTGGATAAGTCCACCCAAGCAGACCCAGTCCTGCGCACGTGGCGTACTGAATGGCGTCACGCGTGAACTTTGTGTTTGTAATCAAAAAACCAGTCTCAATAGGACATACATTTCCTTTGGTGGGTTCGCACTGCAGAATGTCATCAAAGCGCGCTTTTACGTACAGGGCAATCTTTACATCCGTCTTGTATCCAGGGTCATTGTGATACTTCAGCTCTGCCGCCAGGGTTTCGTTGCCTCGTGTGGCATAAATATCCACCTCGTGTGAGACGCACTTTCCGGGAATCATCTTGCGGTCTTCCACGGTCCAGCCCTCTGCGCGGAAAAGCTCTGCGACAAAGTCTTCAAACGGGTGTCCGGACGGACCAAATTCAAAGAGTGCTCGACGCAAACTGTAACGCGCTGCTGACGGGCGGTTGTCGTGGCGCAACATTTGAAATGCGCGACGATAAATATCATTGGACTGCGCAGAAGCGCCCATTGATGACTGAATAGTAAGGCGAATGCGCTCAGCGGTGCGCTCGGTAGCGCCAGCACGCATAAGCGACATTTCGAGTTTAGAGCCATCGAATGGCTCTACGGTACCGTCTGCCTTAATTATTTCTGGGGTCACTTAGGCAATAATACCACCCCCGAGCATTTCCTCGTTGCGATAGATAACAAGGGACTGGCCTGCCGCTACTGGCTCCAGAATAGGACTTGTAGGAGTAAACGTAGCGCTCGCAATACTAAGCGTTCCTGGCACCTTTGGACCGTGATATCTATATTGCGCCTCTACCTGCTCGCTCTCGTCGAGATTGCGTAGCCAGTTTGTTTCTGTGAGTGAGATAGGGCCAGAGTTCGACTGGTGGGATGGGGTATGCGACACCGTCAGCGTGTTTGTGCGCATATCTTTCTTTACGACATACCACGGACCAGGCTCACTTCCTCGTATTGCTACACGCTCACCTAATGTCGCAAGTACGGCACCCGCGTGCGTACCCACAACCTGCCCCGGCTCATCCATGGCCGGACCTTCCGACACCTCGAGCTCCGATCGTAGGAACTCGTCCACAGAGATACTACCCAAGAAACAAATTCCCTGACTATCTTTCTTGGCGGCTTGTGGCAGATTGTGAGTTCGTGCGAGCGTTCTGGTGTATTCCTTGTCGTATCCGCCCACGGGAAAGAGTGTCTGCGAAATAGCCTCCTTTGGTACCGCCCACAGGAAATAGCTTTGATCTTTGGACTCGTCTATTCCTCGCAGTATGTGTCCGTCACGGTTTTGTGCGTAATGGCCGGTTGCTATGTAGTCTGCATTGTGTGATTTGGCAAAGCGCCAGAATGCACCAAACTTTACTTCACGGTTGCACATTACGTCGGGATTTGGGGTGCGGCCGGCTGCGTATTCTCGCAGTAAGTAATCAATTACTCCTTCTTTGTACTCTTGGGACGCGTCCAGGGTATGAAAAGGAATTTGTAGGTGCGCTGCCAAGCGCATAGCGTCGTGTCGGTCAGCGGACCACGTACAGGGGAAACCTGGCGGGTACCAACCCTTTATAAAGACGCCTAGCACTTCGGCGCCTGCCTGCTTAAGAAGGAGCGCAGACACGGCGGAATCTACCCCGCCCGAGAGCCCTACAAACACGCGCTTACCTGTCAGGTTTTGCATACTCCAGATATACCACATCTTAGAACTTCCTAGCTGATTGGAGAATTCGGTTTCTCTAAAGTGCACCAGAAAGTTTGTAGGCAAGGCGCGGGAAGGCTGGCGAAGAAGGCGTACTAGCAGTACGACGGATGAGCCAGGCGGGACCCGCAACGAAGCATACGAGCTCTCTGGAGTGCTTTACGTAGGGAGGTTTGGTGGAGCGGATGCGGTGGACGATTGTATCCTTGGCAAACTCGGCGTCGTAATACCTCCACTTGGCACGTGGAAAATAGTTGCAAGCTCCTCGGTACTCAGTACCATCCAATCACCAATGTAGGGCGCATGGAAGAATGAACGACGGCGATAGAAATCAAGTGCGCTGTGCATTGCGTGCGCGTGATGATGTCCGTCTCGGTCTTCCCACGGGTAATCGTTGAATGATACGTGCCACTTCGTCCACTTTATACTGTTGAGTGTTTCCGAATTGAACGGCTTCCAGATATACCCCAGCGCCCCTGGCATAACTCCGTGGAAACTTCCCTCCTTTGCCATATAAATGCCGCGCATACCCACATCAAATGGAAGCTTGGCAGTATTGCGTTCTATGGCATTGATTACTTCCTGTTCGCCCTTAGTAGGGTTTGGAAAGCCGTCTTCCTCGTAGGAGGCTCCGGTTGCTTTATCTACTTTCTTTACCTTTCGTACCGCTCCTGCGCGGATTGATTCGATGAGCTCTTTTGCCTCGTCTCTCCAGGTGTATTTGTCACCCTTGGCATTTGTTTTGCCCGCATACTTTTCGCCCTTACTTTCGCGAATAACCATCTGTATCCACATTTGCTCGTTGGGACCTATGGCTCCCATTGTCTCGAGTACCTGCGCAAGAGGGTCTATTTGTTCTTCGGGCTTTGGCATTGGCTGCTTATCCAGACCAAAGTCCACGTACGTCTTGATAGGATACGGGTCTGGCTTGCTGTGCTTGTACTCGCAGGCAAACCCAGACCAGGGCGCGTGCCCAGGCTCGGTGAGAAGGCTGTAGTCTACTGCCTCTACCACCTCCACGCCTGGATACTGCGCATAGAACGATGACTCAATAAGTCTGCGGTATACCTCTCGTGTCCAAATATAGAAATGCACGCGTCCACCAAGCGATACTATTTCAAACGACCACCACGGGCGGACAGAGCCATTCCAGTACAGTTTGTACCAACTGGATTCTCCTGGTCCCAAGTGCAAGTTTGCAAAGATACCCTCCATAGCAAGGGGAGACTTGCGTGTGTCGCGCGGCATACGAATCTCTAGGAGTACGTAGTTTTGCTTTGCATTGAATGCGCGCCTGCGCATTTGCACCCAACGCTCCCAGGCAAACTTTGCGAGTAGTACGGGCACCCAGGCTGGCGCAATGAAAAAGACCAATTCAAAGTTCCGCAAACTCTGTGCAGGACTGACGATAAAGAAGGCGATGACTGCCGTGACAAATGCCACGATAATCGCTTTGAGCGGAATGATAGTTCCTCCATTGTCCCAGGCGTTATGGAGAAACGCCTCAACCGATGCGAGACCAGGTAGCCCTCCTCCGCCGTGACTAGATGACATAGGGAAAGTATAGCAATGAAACAGAAAACGGACGCCCAAAGCGTCCGTTTTCTGTGCAGAAGTGCTTTTGTGCTATGCCGCGGTGTAGGTGCCGTCCTTTGCGCGCTTGAAGTAGCGCGTGTCGCCCAAGTTCACCAAAATAGTGTTGTCCTTTACGTAGCGCACCTTCTTTACTGCAGCAATTACCTCGTCACGGTTTAGGGGCTTCTTTGCAAGCGCCTCCTTGATTACATCGCGCACGACGCCAGGAGCGTATCCCCACTCAGCCAGAGCGTAGAGGCCACGTCCTACGAGTACAAAGCGTGAATCCTTGATGAGTTCGTTATGAGTGGTGGCAATATGTGCCTTCTTTCCAAAAAGAGACACAATAGACTTCGCAACATCGGCAAAGTGCATAGGCTCACCCTTTTGCTTGATTACGAGGTATGCGTAGTCTCGAATACCCTTGGTACGAATAGCAGGAGTATCGATGCGACCCCATTCAGAAAGAGGGTTCTTTGAAATAGTCTTTGAAATTGAAAGCCAGCGCTTCAAGATCTCCTCGTTTTGGTAGGCTGCATTTACCCCCTTCAACTCCTCTAGGAAGCGGTTTACGATGTCGCCTTCTGAAAGCACCTCGGCGTCGTCGAGTGTTGAGTACAGACGGGTAAGAGCACCGTGCACGAGCTCTGCAGTCTTTTTGTCCACGTGCCAGCGAGCATAGAAATCATCAGTCTCACGTTCGCGGAAAAATTCACTTCCAACTACGAGTAGGAAGCGGAAGCGGTTACGAGTTTTTTCGTCTCCCGCAAGACCTGAAAGAAGCACGTCCTCGGGCACGATGCCGCCGAGTGACTCGATATGGCTCGCGAGTTCAGCGAATGCTGCCTGGGCTGCTTTGAATGCCGCGCCATTGCGAACGGTCTCTATACCGGACGCTTCAATCTGACGCACACGCTCACGGGTAATGCCCCAACGCTCGCCAATTGCCTCGAGTGTCTGGCGCTCACTAGAAGTGGCGAGTCCAAAGCGAAGCGAGAGCACTTCGCGTGCGCGCTCTGGTACTTCAGCAAGCAGCTTCTTTACCAGCGCTACGGAATCAAACGACAGAGACACCGCTTTTGCAGTCGCTGTCTTCTTCACGGATTTTGCCACAGTTTTAGCCATATAGTTTGTTGTATTCTTATACCAGATACCTACAAATGAGTCAACAGAGCCCTTTACACCCCGCCGGAAGTGCTTCCTGATACGAGGTTCAATATACGGCCTGGCACATAGATAACTCGCGCAGGAGACACATTACCGAGCGCTGCCTCTATTGCGGGAACGCTACGCGCGAGCGCAAGAGCATCCTCCTCTGGTGCGTCGGGCGAAAGCGCTATTTCACCACGCTTCTTGCCATTTACTTGCACGCCAATAGTGACCAGTTCGTCCTGAATTTCGCGTACTTCTGGCCAGAGTGCCTGGTGCACACTGCCCTGCCCGCCCTGCTCTATCCAGAGATGATCACTAAGGTGCGGAGCATATGGGGCCAAAAGAATAAGGAGTGATTTGTATGCCTCGCGCGGTACCGCAGGAAGTGCCTCTAGTTCACGAGTGAGTACCATAAGTGCAGACACTGCCGTATTTAGCTTGAACCGTTCGGTGTCCGTGCTTACTTTGTACGCAGCTTTAGCAAGTGCGCGTGCTGTCTCGTCTGCGACGGGGAGTTCCTGTACACGCTCACGCAAGATGTATATGCGGTCAAGGAATCTGCGCATCGCCTCTACACCGTCGAGCTTCCATGGGTAGCTGCCTGGTTCGTTGTACGGACCGATGAACGCCAAATACATACGCACCGCATCTGCTCCGTACATTCCCACGAACTCGTCTGGGTTTACGACATTGCCTTTTGACTTGGACATCTTCTGCCCGTCGGGTCCCATAATGAGCCCACGGTTGAAGCGCTCAGCGAATGGCTCGCTCGTAGGCACCAGTGCCAGGTCATAGAGCGCCTTGTGGAAGAAACGTGCATAGAGCAGGTGCATCGTAGTGTGTTCACTGCCGCCAGAGTAGCGATGTACCGGGAGCCAACGCTTCATTTGCGCCTGGTCGGAGAAGTCGTGACTGTCGCGCGGGTCTAGGTAGCGCAGGTAGTACCACGATGAGTCCACAAATGTGTCGAGCGTATCGAATTCAGGGGTCCAACCCTCACCAAAGATGCGCGTCACCCGCTCGCGAAGCTCCGTCGAAGTTGAAAGTGGTGAGCTGCCGTTTGGTGTGAAATCCACATCTGTAGGAAGAAGCCAAGGCAAGTGCTCTGGTGGTACTGCGTGTGCGTTGCCTTCTGGGTCGTACACCACCGGAATAGGACAGCCCCAGTACCGCTGACGAGACACAAGCCAGTCGCGAATACGGTAGTTGGTAACCATTTCTCCGCCTGCAAACGCGACAATGTCGGCCATTGACTCGCGATTGCTGCGCCCAGAGAACTCTCCGGATTCGCGCAGTAGTCCGTCTCCTGTGTAGCAGTTTCCGAGTACAAATTTGCTGAAGGCGTAGCTGTGAAGCGGATCGGTAACTTCCTTTTGTGCTTGCTCCTTCGTCACCCACTCAACAGCGAACTTCCCCTTCTCGTCCTCTTCCAGGCGCGGTTCTTCGTGTGCTTCACTCTTGAGTCTAAAATGAAGGAGCGTGGCGTGTGCAATAAACGCCTTTCCTTTTGAGTGCGCAAAATATTCGTGATGTACCTGCTCCGGTGCTCTTTCTATAAGTTCCAGGTCGATGTATCCGGTCTCTTCCGCGATCTCACGCATAGCGGTTACTACCGCGTCCTCACCTTCTTCTGCAGTACCCCCTACATACAAACGACCTCCAAGCTCTGGCTTCCACTTAATAGTGAGTATCTTAGAGTCGTGCTCGACTATTGCTACTATCTTTTGCTTATCGGCAGGACTGTCCTGCTTGGTTCCCGTGAGGGGGTCGATGACATACGTGATAGGTAGCTGCATCTTCTGGGCAAACTCAAAATCTCGCTCGTCGTGTGCGGGTACCGCCATCACCGCACCTGTTCCGTAGCTTGCGAGCACATAGTCTGCAAGAAACACGGGAATTGCTTCTTTCGTGGCAGGATTGATTGCCATCACGCCTTCAAGCTTCACGCCGGTCTTTTCTTTGTTCTCGGAACGCTCGCGTTCAGTCTTTTGCGATGTAGCTTTAACGTATGCTTCTACTTCTGCTGCATTTGTTACCATAGGCAGAAGTGCAGAAACTAGAGGATGCTCAGGAGCGAGCACCACATAGGTGGCCCCAAATAGTGTGTCGGGTCGAGTTGTGAACACTTCTATCGACTCCTCAAGACCCTGCAGCGCAAAGGTAAGACGCGCACCTTCGCTCTCACCTATCCAGGCACGCTGTGCATCTTTGATATCTTCGCGCCACGGCAGTGGGTCCAGGTCCTCAAGTAGACGCTTGGCATACTGCGTAATTTTAAGAAACCACTGTGTCAGGTTCTTCTCTTCCACTTCGGTACCACAGCGTTCGCACTTTCCGTCTGATACCTGCTCGTTGGCTAGTACGGTCTGGTCCTTTGGGCACCACTTTACGGGCGCAAGCCTGCGCTCTGCGAGTCCGTGTTCAAACATCTTTGCGAAAAGCCACTGCGTCCATCGGTAGTATTCCGGGTCGCACGTCACCACCTCTTTAGACCAATCCACCGAAGTTCCCATTGAGCGAATCTGAGCGCGCATCCGGTCCATATTTGCATAGGTCCACTCACGAGGGTCTACGTTGTTCTTTATTGCTGCGTTTTCCGCAGGAAGTCCGAACGCATCGAAACCAATGGGAAAGAGCACCTGCTTGCCCTGCTGTCGCAGCATTCGCGCGTAGATATCCGTAAGGGCAAATGCGTACCAGTGACCGATGTGCAGGTCGCCGGACGGATACGGAAACTCAAACAGCAAATAGTAGGGGTCTTTGCTGGTGTCAGTTAGATCTGTCTCGTATAGGGATTCTTTGTTCCACTGCTCTTGCGCGGTCTTCTCTATGGCACGATGATCAAACTTCTCTTTGGCCATACGGATTAGTTCCCCTTCACATTAGGCATTGGCTGTACGGGGTACAGTGTTGGATCAATGTGTCGGTCAAAACAGGTTGTGCCTTCTGTATGAGTCCAGTTGTCGCTTACGCCGCGACCAATAGCCACCGTCTGTTGCTGTCCGCCTGTTGTTGCAAACGCGGCGCAAATCGTAAACCCTACCGTCTTGGTGTTAGCATCTACACCTTCAACCGTGTATGTGTAGGGTGTTCCAGTCTTTGGATCGTTTGGTACACGATATCCAGAGAAGTCGTCATTGAGAACACTAAGTGCGGTCGGTAGTTCGCGCTTCTGCTGGTAGTAATTCAAAATCTGAGACTGAATACCCTGCAAATCGTTTACACGCTGTGCATCGAAGCGGTAGTCGCGTGCCTGACTTGGTGAGCCAATGATAAGGAACCCAGAGCCTATGGCAAGCAGGGTAAGTACGCCAACCGCAATACCCACCATATTCGCTTTATTCACATTTGTGAGCCAGTACCCTTTTTGGTCTGCGAGGAAGTGCAGGAAGACTCCGACAGCAACAAACAGTACGACGAGCACCTTGAGTACAAAGCGCGTAGTGATTTCTCCACCCAGGAATATATTGATGAGCGTAATGAGGTCAATCAATACAGTAACCGCGGCAATGAAAAGGGTAAGCACAATTGCCCAGCGACGCACCCAAATGAATGCCTTGCCTGCTTCAGCCGTAATCGAAGAGCGAATAAGGCGAAACAGCACAATGAGAGTGGGTACAAGCACCACGAGCGCTGCCATCGCAAAGCGCACGCCACTATTGTACGGGTCCACATATACCTCGAGCGAATCCGGAAACGCATAGTTGATGTATTCAAACAGGAGACCAATAAACGCGCTCACGCTTCCGTAAAGGGCAATTACTGCACCGAGCCACAGAAAGAAGTCCTTAGGAGATGTTTTTGAGGAGCTTGCTGCGTGTATTGGTGTTTCCATATGTGTCGGATTATACCACAAAAGTTTAAGGGCCGTCACAAGGACGGCCCCGGGTCAAGAAGCGGCTCGTTTGAGCTGACTCGAAAGAAAGAACTTGTCCTCAAGCTCCTCCACGAAGTAGAAGTTCAGTTTAGTGCGGCTCTTGATTGTGTACTTTCGGCCGGTACTCGTCTCAATAACGCAGTCCCCTCGCTCGAAAACTTCCTCAGGCTCTGAGGAAGAGCGCGGAAGATGGTACGGTCTACTTTTTGCGGGTTCCACAGCTTCCTCCAAACCTATCCTGAATAGAGCAGAGTATACAACAAATTCCTAACTATGCAAAAATACCATCACATCTCCGTCCTTCACCGGATACGTCTTACCTTCGGTTTGCAGATGCCCCTTCTCACGACTGGCTGCCCAGGAGCCGTCTTCGATAAGGGTGTCGCAGTGCACGACTTCTGCGCGAATAAACTTATCCTTGAAGTCATTATGAATAGCAGCACCTGCGTCGGGTGCGAGTGCGCCATTCTTTACGGTCCAGGCACGTGTTTCCTTTGGGCCGGTGGTAAAGAACGTAATGAGTCCAAGCGTTTGGTACGCGGCTCGAATGAGCGCCTCAAGGCCGTCCACCTGCACACCAAGCTCGCTACGAAACATTCCCTTGTCTTCGTCCGCTACATCATTGAGCTCGTGCTCTGTGCGTGCGTCTACCTGCACGTATCGCCCGCCAAGTTTTTCTACATAGGCATAGGCGGCTTCTGCGCGCCCGTCGTTTACTTCATTCAAGTTGTGACCACCTGATTTTCCATTGAAACAGTACAGAATTGGCTTAAGGGTCAAAAGATTGAGCGACTTTATAATCTTTGCTTCCTCATCAGTAAGTTCCGCAGTGCGGGCAAGCTGTCCTACAGACAGCGCCTGGTCAACACGAGCAAGGATGGCGTCCTCCGCAAGTGCTTCCTTTTTTCCCGAGCGCACCTCGCTCTGCAAGCGCTCACGACGACCCTTTACTGACTGCTGATCCGCGAGCATAAGTTCAAGGTTAATAATCTCAATGTCTCTCACAGGGTCCACGTCTCCGTGTACGTGAGTAATATCGGGATCATCAAAGAAACGCACCATCTGCAAAATGGCATCGGTCTCACGAATATGCGACAAGAACTGATTTCCCAATCCTTCGCCCTCAGAAGCTCCTTTTACGAGTCCCGCGATATCCACAAACTCAACAGCAGCAGGAAGCACCTTTTCGCTACCAGAAATCTCTGCAAGTTTGTCCTGTCGCTCGTCTGGCACACCAACTACCCCCACGGAAGGATCAATAGTACAGAACGGGTAGTTCTCCGCAGGCACGGAAGCCTTGGTAAGTGCATTAAAAAGCGTGGACTTTCCCACGTTTGGCAGACCGACAATTCCAATTTTTAGCATAGATAGTCTTACACTACGGCCTACATGAGTAAAAAGAAAGTCGCCGTGCTTAAAAGCTGGCGACGGTGGGTGCAGATGGCCTGTGTTGTGAGGACCGTTGGGGGGGGCGTTGTCCGTCACGTGCCAGTTTTCTGGACCGGGGGAGGCAGGGCTGCCAATAGCCCAGAACTTAGCCACAAGCCATCTGCCCACGTACAGTACCACTTCTGGCATTCGTGTCAACAATGCAAAAACCTCCCGCAGTATGCGGGAGGTGGTACAGACAGCCTGATTGCGGGTTGCCGGGTGGGTCCGCGCGCCCAGTTCGGGTCATTCCTAGTCGAGTGTGGCGTCGGGAAGGACGATCGGCCTCGACTCCGGGCACAGGCCGTCTGCACCCGAAACCTATCACTACCGACCCTGCTTGCCAAGAGTAGCAATTCGTTTCGTCCAGGCTGCCTTCTGACTTTCTGTAAGTCGCTCGGAGCGGCCAATGGCAGTCACTGATGTGGAGAATCCAGCAAACCACAGAATAGAGCGCTTGATAGAAGCGGTGAAATCACCAAAAGCTAGATGGTCGAGGATTACCGGGTTGCTGCACATGACGACGACGCGCGCAGTGCGACCACGAAGAAGTGGCGTCCAACCCATTTTGTTCTTCCACATACTAAACGCAAAGCGTGGCAGGAACATACGCTCCCACATACCCTTTAAAAGGGCTGGCATTCCTCCCCACCAGTTTGGGAAAAAGAGAACAAAGTGAGTGCACCAGGTCATATCTTCTTGCACCTTTAGCAGATCTGGTTCCAGTTCCTGTCGAGTTCGATAGCCCTTGTGCATAATAGGGTCGAACTGCAGAGCAGATAAATCAGTACGACGAATTTCGTGCCCCGCTTCTCGTGCTGCGGCTGTGTACGCGTCTGCTAACTGGCGAGAGAGTGGCTCTGGTCCAGCGTCCGGATGCCCGAGCAAAATAAAGATTCTCTTCTGCTTCATACTAGAGGCTTTGCTGAAGCTCGGCGAGCTCATTACGATACTTTTTCATAACTTCCATCGTCGCCTTCATCTGTGGCTCTCCACCTTTTTTGACGCGACGATCTACCTCTTCTCCAATCTTTTTGAAGAGGTCTGGATTCTTTTGCACGAGTGCCATTATTTGCTCCTGCTGTGCCTCTGGCATTCCCTTTAGTTTCCACTTCATTGCCTGCTTGAGCAGGAAATCTTGCATACCCATAATCGTTTGGTATTAAAAATTATTAATCGTCGCGAGACGCGAGCACAGGGTTTGAGTTGGTCATATTTCCGCGCACCGTGCGAGTGGCAAGATACAGCGCGCCAAGAAATACTATAGCAATTAGTCCGGCAATGCCGTCGTGGGTAAAGAAGTCGCGAAGAGAATGCAATCGCGCCATTGCGATACCGCCAAAGATAGCAAGCCCCATAAGTGACAGCACCAAGTTAACCCAATGGATGAGTCGTTGTACCGGACTCGTAATGCCCGCAGCAATAACAAGTACTGCCACGAATACAATCAACGCAGCCGGAGTCATTGGTAGATTGTCACCCGTAAACTGCATAACAAGCATCAGCATTGCAGCGATTACAAACAACAAACGCACATAATCCCCGTGATAGTGGGCAATTTGCGGCGAACGAACCAAAGGCTCTCCGTCCTCGTTCCAGTCGGTAAGTTCCATATGTCAGAAGTATACCCCTAAATTAGTGATGTACAGAGCATATCCATATGTCGCCGATACTTCGTTGCCGCTCCCTCGGAAACGCTCTCCGTATAGGGGCATACGGTTCGCATTTCCTCGCTCGCGCGCCTTGTCTCAGAGCCATCTGGCTGCGCTCTTAGCACCGTGAAGCGTGGAGCCTACAAATTTTTATAGCAGTACGGTGGCCTGATTGTCAGAAACCTCTAGGATGCCACGAGGAATAGTGAGCTCCGTCACTTCCCCGCTACCTGCGGTAAATCGGAGGATTCCTTCCTTGAGCGGAGTAACTAACGCCTCGTGTCCTGCGAGCACGGTAAGCACCCCGTCCTCTCCAGGAGCTGTGAGTGTGAGAGCATCGCCCTCGTAGAGTGTTTCTGCTACACGCGCAACAGATAGATGAAATGTTTTTGCCATTGCAGCTATTAGCCAGTCACTTGGTCAATCCCACCCTTCATGTAGAAGGCTGACTCCGGTTTGTCGTCGTGTTTGCCCTCTACGATTTCCTTGAATCCACGCACGGTCTCCTCGCGAGATACGTACTGTCCTGGAGTTCCGGTGAATGGCTCACCCACGAAGAATGGTTGTGAGAGGAAGCGCTCAAGCTTTCGAGCACGAGCAACGGTAAGACGGTCCTCATCTGAGAGCTCCTCGATACCGAGAATCGCAATGATGTCCTGGAGGTCCTTGTAGCGCTGAAGCACCTGCTTCACTTTGTTTGCTACGTCGTAGTGCTCCTTTCCTACAATGTCTGGAGTAAGCGCGGTAGACGCAGACGCAAGCGGATCAATAGCTGGGTAGATACCAAGAGAGGCGAGCTGGCGAGAAAGCACCACGGTACCGTCAAGGTGGGCGAATGTTGTAGCAGGAGCCGGGTCTGTAAGGTCGTCCGCTGGCACGTACACCGCCTGAATAGAGGTGATAGATCCCTTCTTGGTACTCGTAATTCGCTCCTGGAGCTTACCCATTTCCTCAGCAAGTGTAGGCTGGTATCCCACCGCTGAAGGCACACGACCAAGAAGTGAGGACACCTCGGACCCGGCCTGAATGAAGCGGAACACGTTATCCATAAAGAAGAGCACGTCCTTTCCTCCCTCGTCACGGAAGTACTCCGCCTGAGTGAGTCCGGTAAGCGCCACACGAGCGCGAGCTCCCGGCACTTCATTCATCTGACCAAACACGAGCGCGGTCTTGTCGAGCACGCCCGACTCCTCCATTTCGTGATAGAGGTCGTTTCCTTCACGCAC
>CAZNVT010000014.1:0-15119 GCA_964577025.1 uncultured Candidatus Saccharibacteria bacterium | reverse complement strand
TCCTGAGCTAGGATCAAACTCTCATTAAGAATAGGCGGAACACAAGAAAATACTTCTTGGTGTTCACTGAACCGGGTCGACTAAGACCCCGGTTCTTACCTTTATTTTTAGACATTATGTAGTTGTCAATGCTCCCGAAGGAGCGAACAAAATCCCCGCCTCCTACAAGAGGAGGCGATAGATGCATACTACCCTCCCTGCTATATGCCGTCAAGCAGTATTTAGGGGCCTATAATAAAGCCCATTTGGGTGGCAGGACTGCCCCAGATAGCGGGCTGTTTTGGGCACCAAATATACCGCAATATGCGTTCACTTTTGGGAACGTTTTCCCTAATCCACAAGTTGCGATACGGGGGTATGGGCGTAGAATGAAGAGAGCCGTCAAGCCTTGCATGCATTTTTCTCGTTCTAAACGCTCGCCCCGTTGCACCTTTATCGAGACTAGGTGCACTTGGTCGTCACAAGCTTTCAATGGAACTTTTTAAACGAGCAAAAAAGGTGCAACGGGGTGAATATGTGGTTGTCTCAGTAGGAGGGTCTTTAATAGTCCCCGATGGTATTGATGGTTCGTTTCTCACTCGTTTTCGTACTCTTATTCTCAACCAGACCCGTGCGGGTCTTTCTTTTTTTATCATTGCAGGTGGTGGCAAACTTGCACGCAGGTACCAGGAAGCTGCGCACGAAGTGCGTGGAGATTTAAGCAGAGAGGATTTGGATTGGATGGGTATCCATTCAACACGACTCAATGCTCACTTGATACGCACCATTTTTAACGAGCAAGCACAGGCACGCATCGTTAAAAACCCAACCAGACGCATTGCAGCAAAAGACAATGTGGTTGTGGGTGCTGGTTGGAAGCCAGGATGGTCTACCGACTACTGCGCCGTTATGGCCGCAAAAAATATGGGTGCCAAGAAGTTGGTGAACCTGTCAAATATTGATTACGTATACACCGCCGACCCGCGCAAAGACCCAACCGCAACAAAGATTGAAAAGATTTCTTGGACAGAGTTCCGAAAACTTATTCCAAGTGAGTGGGACCCTGGCCTCTCTTCCCCATTTGATCCCGTAGCCGCAAAAGAAGCAGAACACCTGGGACTTGAGGTGGCTATTATAAACGGCGCAAAACTTGAGGAGTTTGAGAACTATCTGGCTGGTCGTTCGTTCGTAGGGACAATTATTGCTTAGAGATACGAGGAGCTGCGGCGACTACGTATCTATTATTTATCCTCATTAGTACCCGGCCTCGGTAAGTGCGGCGTGCGCGTACTGCCTTACCCGTGGAGGAACTCCGAAAGATTCATCATCGAGTTCCTCTCGTGTAAACCACCTGATACCTTCTGTGGACTCACCTTCCGCAGGGTTCACTTCTTTGGTAGTAGAAACACCAAAATATACAAAAGCTATGTGCTCATGCGTATCGTTGATTGCATGTCTGTTTAGAAAACGAGGTACAAGTATTTCTCGTTCGTGACCCTCTGCCGCTTCGGTGACAGTTCCCAGCAATGCAATATCCAAGCCAACTTCTTCCTTAACTTCTCGCAGCGCCGCTTCTACCGGGTCCTCATCTAGCTCTATGTGACCACCGGGCACGAGCCACATATGGTATTTCTCATGCATACGCAAAAGCACACTTCCTTCGTGCACGACATATACTTCAGAGCAAAAATCGATTTTTTCGTGAATATGCGCCATATGTGCTTATGTAGAAATCTTGGTGAGTGCTGCATCTATTTGCGTGTACAAGTTTTCAAGGGTTCCATCATTGGCAATAACTGCATCAGCATCGCGCAGCACCGCTCTAATGTTTGCACCGGTTGCTCCCTTTCCTTCATCTTCGCGATTGGAGTTTTCCAAAAACTCTTCAAAGGTCACGTTGTCTTTCTCTCCTTCCGCACGCCGTATGCTGCGCTCATACCTAGCTTTAATATCTGCATCAACCCCAAGAATAAAGCCACCGATAGAACGAACGTATGCGGCTTCAGATACTCGGTGAATTGCCTCGAGAATGTAATTATCTTCTCCTTCTTTTTGTGCCCGAAGATGGGAAACGTGTAAGACTCCTCCGTCATACTCCTGCATAAGCTCATCGGCTAGTGTGGACATATTTAAACGGTTTGCTGGAAGTTCTCGTTCAGCAAGAATTTCCTTCAGGATTCCTGAACTTGAATAATGTGCAAATCCTTTACTTTTCAGATACTCAACAACGGTCCCCTTACCTGCCCCAATAGTTCCAGTGATTCCTAAAATCATACTGCGGGCTTTGCAGTAATAAGTGCTTGATCAATTGCTGTGTGCAACTCTTCGAGTGTACCGTTGTTCTCTATGCGCACATCAGCCAACTGCATCACACCAAACACATTCATATCCCACGGCTCGCTCGATGCCATCTCCCTGTCCTCAATCTCACAAAAATCCTCAAATGAAATATGCGCCAATTCAAACCCTTCTTTGTTTGCAACACGCTCATAGCGCAGCTGTCTATCTGCATCTATGGCAAACAGGACACCGTTCTGCTTCTTTATAAATTCTGCCTCACCAATGGTGCGAACTGACTCTATCACTGCTTTGGAGTCCTCTTTTGCCATTTCAAAGAGCTTCTCGATAACATAGGCGGCTCCGTGTTCCTTGCGGAGCGCATTTGCCACTTCGCGCATATTGGCGCGTGTATCAGGCAAGTGGCGTGCACGCAGTTCATCAAGAATGATGGTACGAGCGCTGTACTGAGAGAATCCCTTTGTACTTACGAGATACTCAACAACCGCTTTCTTGCCAGAGCCGTTTGTACCCGTAATCCCAATCAGCATAGCTACTTCTTTTTATTTCCTGTCGAACCAAATCGCTTTGCGATAGGAATAAGCAGTGGCGCAGAGCGGCAGATAGACGAGAACGTACCTGCAATAACTCCCACAAGCATTACCACCGCGAATGTGCGCGTTGCCTCGCTTCCCATAACAATGAGTGCGATGAGTGCGAGCGCTACCGTAAGCGCAGTGTTGATAGAGCGACCAAGTGTCTCGGTAATGGACTTGCCGATAGTAATTTCAAACTCTTCTTTTACGTTCTGCTCTTCGTTCAAGCGCAAGTGCTCACGTACGCGGTCAAAGATAACGATAACGTCGTTAATACAGTATCCAAGAAGCGCCAACAGTGCGATGACAAAGAGTGTATCAACTTGTGCACCCGTGAAGTACGCGTATACCGCAAAGAATCCAGACGGCACAATAATATCGATGATAAGCATTGCTACCGCGGTGATGCCGTATCCCCACGCCGGCACTGGCTTTGACACCTTTCGGAACACGAATGCGATGTAGAGCATAATCGCAAGCACCACTGCCCCAATTGCATAGAGCGCCTTTATGGCAAGCTCCTTACCAAGTGACGGCCCGATAGAGTTGAAGCGGAGCTCCGTAAGCGCGTCTGTACCGCCCGCGTTGAGCGCAGTAATAACCGCGTTGTGCTCCTCTGGTGAGAGCGTGCGCGTGCGGATAATCACACCATTGTCTCCACTAGCGCGAAGTGAGTACTCACCGAGCGCCAGGTTTGTGATAGCACCCTTGAGCTGCTCCAAGTCTGGGCGCGCGGTAGTGTAGGAAACCTCTACAAGAGATCCTCCCGTAAACTCAATAGAGAGTTTTGGTGGAAGAACAACAAGCGCCACTATAGAACCCACAAGCAAAAGCCCAGTGAGCCAGAAGAAGAAACCGCGATGATTGACGACAAACATAGGATTATGTGTGATTAGACTTAGAACCCTTACCGCACTCAAGGAGCCAATGCCAGATTCGGCTTCCCTCCTCCGGTACTACCGCAAGCAAGAACACGCGAGTAATAGAAACCGCAGTCAAAAGTGACGCAATTACGCCAAGACCAAACACCAGCGCAAATCCCTGCACGAGCGAGGTGCCCATCCAGAATAGGATGATGCTTGAGATAATCATCGTGAAGTGACCGTCGCGGATAGCAGGCCACGCACGACCAAATCCAAGACGCACTGCCTCGCGTGGCGCAATGCCTTTGCGCAACTCCTCCTTGAGACGCTCAAAGATAAGTACGTTTGCGTCCACGGCCATACCAATCGACAGAATGAGTGCCGCGATACCAGAAGCGGTAAGCGTAATAGGAATGAACTTAATAAGTGCCACCGTAATAAGCAGATAGATTACGAGCGCAATAGTTGCGATGAACCCAGGCAAGCGGTACCAAAGAATCATAAAGAGCGCGACGAGCGCAAAGCCTACAAGACTCGCTACGAGTCCGGCCTGGTAGGCACCGTCTCCAAGAGTTGAACCAACTGTGTCGCTTGACGCGAGCGTAATAGGCACGGGAAGCGCTCCGAAGTTTAGGTTGCGCACAAGCTCGCGAGCCTCTGTCGGAGTAAAGTTCCCACTAATGGTGGCAGTTCCTCCTGCGATAGCCTCGCGAATAACGGGTGTGGAGAGCACTTCCCCGTCAAGGAATATGGCGAGCTGTGCACCTACGTGCTCGCTCGTAATTTTTTCAAATAGTTTTGATCCTTCGTCATTGAAGTGCAGAACAACGACTGGCTCATTTGCGGCAGCTCCTGCACCCTGACCAAACTGCAACTCTGCACTCTTTACGTAGCGGCCAGAAAGACCGGTAGGCACAAAGAATGGTGTCGCAGCATCTCCTTCACCCCCTCCCGTCACTTCTCCCACCAACTTAAACTCAAGTACGGGCGTCTTGCCGATAGCGTCTACCGCCGCCTTAACGTCGGTTACGCCAGGAAGCTCAATAATGAGTCGGTCCTCCTGCTCTCCTGCGACCGCAGAAGACTTCTCGAGCTGTACCAGTGGCTCTGCCACACCAAACAGGTTTACGCGCTTGTCCACTACTTCGCGTAGCGAGTTTAGTGCTCCCTGTTTATCGCCCGTAATGTCCTTGGTGTCTGCCTTGTACACGAGCGCCGTACCGCCCGCCAAATCAAGACCGAGCTTCGTTGGATACTTTGCACCAGGACCCTCATTAGTAAGAATCAACCAAGAAAGAAGACCGGCGACCACTAACACGCCGAGGGCAGATACTATTCGCATATAGGGCCCAGTATACGCGCTACGTTTTGTTCGTCAAAAGCACTTTCTGACGGAGTTTGTACGTATTTCCGTGACTCAGTAGCCCAAGATAAGACTGCACAACTTCGGAGTTGCTATCCGTTTCCTCAATGCGCCTCTTCATCCGCTTCGAAGTCACGGTGCGTAGCACTCGATGGTCGGGAAAATGCACCCACCCCAGGAAATCTACACCCGAAGCTAGCGTGCTGATGGAAACTTTCTGCGGGTGCATTTCAAGTTTCAATCTATGTCCAAGAAACACTACCATATATGATAGTGTTTCTTGGAGCAGTTTTTTGTCATGCGACAAGAGAACGAAGTCGTCCGCGTAGCGAATGTAGTATTTGGCTTTCAGCGCATGCTTCACATACTGATCGAACTCATTCATGTAGATATTCACAAGAAGTTGCGAAGTAAGATTGCCCAGTGGTAGTCCCTTACCCTCTTGTGTACTCGAGAAGCTTTTTACTACTCGCTCAATGAGCCACAGGATGTTTTCATCAGGAATACGTGTACGTAGAATTTCCATCAGCACATCGTGATCTATCGATGCAAAGAACTTCCGTATGTCGCACTTCAAAACCCAGCAAGTGCGAGTGTTGTTGCGAGAGACTTTGTGTGCGAACACACGGAACCTGTTCATCGCCTTATGGGTTCCCTTCCCATTCCTGCAGGAGTAGGAGTCCACAATGAAAAGGTTGTTGAAGAACGGATACAGTTTTCTGTATATGGCGTGGTGTAATAGACGGTCTCGCACTGCTGCCTTATGTATGTCTCTTGGTTTTGGATCGGCTATTTTAAAAGCCTTGTAACCGCCGTGAATATAGGTCTTTTCACTCAGACTCGCGTGCAGGCTGAGTATGTGATGTGCTAAGTTACGCGAAAATTCTTGTACATCCAACTTCTTGCGCTTCCCCTTCAGAAACTCACGCCACGCGTGGAAGAGATTTTCAATTGAAATGATATCCTCGTATGTACTAGTAATCTTACTTTTCTGAACATATGATTTCACCCCCCCGCAGAGACTTTTGCCTGTTCTTGAGCGTTTGAAGGCGGCATATTTGCTTTGGTACCAATACTACCAAAAGCTCCCGAAGACCCACCGGCATACGCTTGGACTCCGCGCAGATGGGTTGCTCGTGGAGTGCATAGAGGCAGTTGCATCGGCCACATTCCTTGGGCCTGCAGAGAAAGAGCCGTGGATACGACTTGCGATACGCAAGCTTGATACTTTGAAAATTCTGCTCATGGTGCTGTGGGAAACTGGATCGCTAGAGACGACCAAATACGCAATGCTCTCTGTGCCTCTTGAGGACGCGGGCAAGCAACTCACAGGCTGGTACGGGCAGGTTGTGCGAAAAACCGAACGCCCGCAACATGGCGGGCATTCGTAATAAAGGATAGTTGCGCACGCCCACGAACCACCAGTTGTCGTTCCAGTCATTGTCGTTACGGTTGACGTTCACGTTACGCTCATCGTTCCACTGGTTGAACGCGGACGAATTGTACGAAGTGCCATCCGTACCACCACCCGTTGAGTATTCTCCGAGTTGTATCGAATCTGGCATCAAAATGCCTCAGCACCTCGCACCAAATATCTTCGTAGTATGAAGTTTCTGCGTACATCACGCTAGCAAGGGCGCATGTCCTTTCCTATTCTGAACGTACGGATACTGGCTTCGGCAGCAAGAGAGACGTGCTCGCCTGCGTATTCGCCTAGCGCCATGAGTAGCATAGCAAAAAGAGGAAGGCCCGTCGCAAAGCGACAGGCCTTCAGGAAGGGCTTATAGCCCAAGGTTCTAAGGAGTTCCGAGATATGCCCGAGCGCTAAGTGCTCTTGCGCACGCCCACGAACCACCAGTCGACGACCCAGTCACCGTCGTCACGGCCGACGAACACGCAACGCTCACCGCCCCACCGGCGGAACGCGGCATAACACCAGCGGCCGCTTGCATCTTTCCAGTGCGTCGCGTTCGGGCGTTCGTCGGCGAAGGCCGGATCGGCCTCGTTGTGCGCAGCGACCGAGAACGGGTCGGCGGCACCGAGACCGCGAAGCGCGAGCGCCTTTTCCAGATCGTCGTCGCTCATGAAGCCGGGCCGGGTGTATTCCCCGGCTTTCGGCTTGAAGAACACGAGCTCAATCTGGTCGCCCTTGCCGTTCGGCATCGCGTCCACGACGTCGTTGCTGACGTAGAGGTTGCGGCCGGTGGCCTTGATCGCCTCGCGACCGCTGCGTGCCCGGTTCACGGACACGATGCGGACAATGAGATCGTTGTTGGCCTCGACGAGCTTCCGGAACGGCGCCAGGAGGTGCATGCCCAGATTGTCGGTGCCGAGCGCGAGCTGAGCTGCACTCGACGGGAACTCACCCCGCTTCTTCAAGAGCGCGGCGCGGAATTTGTTGACCGCGTCCTTGATTTGGCCGTCGGTCATGGTTTGTTCGATTGATGCGTTCATGATCTCAGTCATGGCGTCATCCTCTCATCATTGTGCTCTAGCCTTCTCGTGAATGAGTTCGCTACAGCAGAAGAGGGCCTGCGCAAGCCGCCTTCTGCCATAGCGAACCTCCTTAATTGCAAGGTTCTACCTTCTTATATTATACACCTTATATAGGCTGTTTGTCAAGTCGCTCCAAAAGCGCTACAACGTTGCGAAATAGACAGGCGACCGCAATCGGTCCAACGCCACCAGGGACAGGAGTAAACACGCTCGCCTTCTCCTCACACTCAGGATCTATATCCCCCACCAGCGCCCCACCTGATTCAGAAGTTCCTGCATCAATAAGCACCACGTCGTCTCGCACCAACTCTGGGGTGATGAGGTGCGGACTGCCCGCACCTGAGACTACAATATCCGCAGCTCCAAGCGGGCTCATATCTACTGAGTCGAGCGTGAGTCTGTGCACCACGGCACCTTCTCCTTCCAAAAATTCTGCAACAGGCTGCCCCACCAACTTACCCTGACCAACAACTACAGCCTTGCTTCCTGCTACACCCACACCTGCCCGAGCAAGCACCTCCACGATCGCCTCTACAACGGGCGGACGAATACCTCCGTCTTTGAACTCTTTGTACGCCTGTACTGAAAGCACATCTGCATCCTGCTCTACCGGAATAGCGTTTACGACGCGCGCGGCATCAAATTGCGGTGGCAGTGGTAATTGCACAATAACCGCGTGTGCTCCAGGAGCTGTTACGGCACTGATGAGTTCCTCCTCCGTTGCATCTTCACTCATTGTGACTACTTCAAGCGTCATACCGGCATCACTGGCTCGCGCTGACTTGATTCGAAGATACGACAGCGTTGCCGGAGACGGCGCACAGGTAATAGCGCGCACCACGGGCGACATACCAAGACGCTCCACACGTGCTTTTGTGTCGTTTAGAATTTCTGCTGCGATTACACGTCCGTCAATTTTCATATGCATTAAAAGTATGTTCAAAAATGCTCAGATACAAGGCGCGAGCGAGAAGCGTACTGAGCCGTATGAGCTATACGGTGAAGGAGCCTCGGAGCGAGAAACGCAGTAGCTGAGTATTTTGGTCATACTTTCGATCGACGGGATTCGTTTGGGACCGAATACTCATACTCACCGTCTGTGTAGTAAAACGCATCAAATGAATTGTGCTTGTAGGTATACCCAAGCACCTTGGTTACTTTGCTTCCGTCTACCGCGATTGGATAGGAATAGCTCTTCCAAGCTCCCTTTGCGGTTGGGATTTTCCCACGAGAAAGATGCCACGCAAAAAAGTTACCTATGCGCATCATCCACGGTGCAATAGGCATTAGTTTTTTCCCTACGGCGCGCGCCATATCTTGAGCCAGCACCGGCGCACCCGGTGGGCAGATATTAAATACTTCATAAGTACCTGCGACTGGACCGAATGCGAGACGCTCGATAATACCTACCACGTCGTCCTCGTGAATGAACTGGCGAAGCCATTTTGGCGTTGCAGGAATTCGAGATACCAGAAGCGACACAATTCTGTACGCGAATGAATCCTTTAGCTGTCCCGAAAGCGCAGACTGCAAACCAAAGCGAATACGCATAAACCTACCTCGTGGGCCCGTAATAGCAGCCGGGCGCACTACGGCAACTGCTACCTGTGTATCGTTTGCACTCGCCAACTGATACTTCTGATACAGATGGGCTTCGGATATGCGCTTCTCCTCTGCGTACAGATAATCCGTTACGCGAAATGGCTCGTCTTCGGTAAAGAAGTGATCCATTGCGTTGTCAGGAAACGCTCCATAGGAAGCAACGGTAGAGAAATGTATGAGGCGTTTTACGAATGGCTGCTCAAACGCAAAATCAAATACTTCGTCAGAGCCATCGATATTCCACTTCCAGGACAGTTCGCGGTCTCCATATATCTCGCGTATCTGCCACGCACTATTGATGATGATGTCGGGCTCATACGAAAGCGCAACGTCCTGCCACCCACCGTCTGATGTGTTCGTTTCTAAGTACACGAGCTTGTCGATGCCCTCGAGCATTTCTGGCTGTGACTCTTTATCAATACCAATGATACGAGCTACGTCATCTCGTTCAGCAAATTTTTTGACGAGCATACTGCCGACATAGCCTGCGGCGCCGGTGATAAGAATTGTGTGTTGGTGTGTATCGCTCATATATATCGTCTTCTAAGAGTGTGGCTAAAAGCTTCAAGATGCAAGGCGCGGGAGTATTGGCGAAGTAGGCGTACTAGTAGTACGACGGATGAGCCAATAGGGCCCCGCAACGCAGCAGATTGAAATTTTAGTCATACTCTTACCAGGAGCTGATGCGGAATACCATTCGTTTGAGTGTCTTCAGTGCAATCACCAAATCAAGTGCAAGTGAGCGGTGCTTGATGTAGTAGAAATCGTAGGCGAGACGTGTCTTTGTTTCCTCTACTGACTGCGGACTAATGTGTCCCTGCTCATACTGCTGATTAATTTGTGCCCACCCGGTAATACCAGGACGAACACTGTAGCGCACCATATAGTACGGCAGAGATTCACCCAGACGCTTGCCGAGTTCCTCTATATCGTTGCGTGGACCGATAAGGGAAAGCTCGCCACGCAGAATGTTTATGAACTGCGGAAACTCATCGAGCGATGACAGACGCAGAAACGACCCCACACGTGTGACGTAGTTCTTGGTCTCCCCTTCCCAGGCGCCTTGGTCTACGTAGCGCATACTGCGAAACTTGAGCGCCTTCATTCTCGATCCGTGAATACCGATGCGGTTTTGTACCAGGAATATCGGGCCGGGCCCTTCGAGCCGTAGAGCCAACGCAACGAAGGGAGTTGCCACCACGGTAACAAGTCCCATAACGAGTCCTCCAGCAATATCTACCGTACGAGTTGCAAGCTCATAAAATACTGACGGCTTGGTCACGTTATGCATAAACCAGTCTCGCGAAAGGAGCGACAACGGCACACGATCAAATACATCCTCGTAAATGGTATGGAAATCCACCAACTCTCTGGAAACGTCTCCAAAGCACGCGTCGTAAAGCGCGGGCAACAGTGGCGCGACCGCGGGATGTTCGGTATCCGCTACCAGTACCGTCACGTCGTCAGGCAGGTCAGTAAGTCGCTGCGCAAGCTGTTGCGGTGCAACCGTATCGACGAATGCCAAGTGATAGCGCGGATTGTGATTGACCTCGCGCACCAGTGCCTGTGCCTCTGGTCCTTCTGCTACAAGTAGTGCACGTTCCCGTGCTCCTGGATGAGACAAGCGCGGGAATAGCGCCAGGCGCCACGGGAAAATAAGCATCAACGACACGCCAAGGTAAATGACTAGGTTAGTCTTTGGCGCAATGCCCGTATCAGGCAGCACAAAGAAAAACACGGCCGCAATAAGTATGTTTACTACTTGGGTCTTTAGGAGCGCATTTGGAAGCGACGTTTTAGACAAAATAATGCGCTTCCCGTAGAGACCCGAAACATAGAAGACAAAGAGCCATAGTGCAAAGAGTATGGAAAACGGCCCAATGTGCGCCATAAACACCTCCTCGCTTGGTACGGATCCATAGCGCAGCAATAGGGTTATCCAAAGACTGGCCGTAAATACGACCAAGTCTCCCAAAAATAGGAGTGAGGATATTCGTCTGCCACCATTGATCATATTAGAAAGGTTATACTATAGAACACGAACCCCTGCATGGACGTTGCACCCCATTCCCCTCCACTCCCCATACTCTACGTTATCACCAAAGGCACCTGGGGTGGTGCACAGCGCTATGTATACGATCTTGCGGTAGCCGCAAAAGCGCGCGGACATATGGTGACGGTTGCCTGTGGCGGACACGGTGAGCTAGTGCAGAGACTCACCGAAGCACAGATTCCCGTCGTGCTCATACCCGGACTTGCGCGCGATGTGCGTCTTGGCGCCGATGTGCGGGCCCTTATCGGTCTCATACGTCTCATACGCAAGGAGCGCCCGAGCGTCGTTCACGCAAACAGTTCGAAGGCAGGACTCATCGCAATGATTGCTGCGCGTGTTACGTTTGTGCCTCACATACTCTTTACTGCTCACGGCTGGGCCTGGAACGAACTGCGCCCTCGATGGCAAAAGTGGGCGTTTAAAATTCTTCATTACAAGACGGTGTTCCTTGCCCATCGTGTCATTGCGGTATCAAACGCCATACGAGAAGACGCACTTTGGATGCCGTTTGTAGCAAAAAAGATCCAGGTCATCCACCTTGGCATTTCACCATTGCAACTGGTGCCGCGCACTGAGTCCCGCGAATTTCTCGAACACACCATCGGCGCCTCTCTTCCCTCGTCCGCTGTGTGGATAGGAGCACTCGCAGAGCTGCATCCAACAAAGGGACTCGATGTACTCATACGGGCATTTGCACGTCTTCTTGATACTGAAGCAGTGCTTATTCTTATTGGAAGCGGTCAGGACCGCGGCCGACTCATGGCACTCGCACATATGCTCAAAGTAGACGCACGGGTATTTTTTGTGGGGCACATACAAGACGCTGCGCGCATACTCCCGGCCCTCGACATATTTGCACTTCCCTCTCATTCAGAAGCACTCGGGTATGTGCTCCTTGAAGCAGGTCAGTCGCACCTTCCTGTTGTTGCAAGTAACGTAGGCGGCATACCAGAAATTATCACGAACGAAGTGACGGGTCTTTTGTGCCCGTCTGGAGACGACGAAGCTCTTGCCACTCACCTGCGCACCTACATTGAGAATTCAGAACTTCGTACCCAGTATGCACAGTCGCTCCACGAGCGCGTACTTACTGAGTTTTCTAACGACCGAATGTTGGAGGAAACCTTTTCCCTCTATTCGTAACTTTCTCAACTGCGATTCAATTTGAGGGACAACGAGAGGTGCCCAGATACAAGGCACGGGAAGTTGAGGAACGGAGGCGTACTGTAGAGTACGACGTAGTGACGAAACGGGACCCGTAACGAAGTAGATGGGTATCTATCGTGGTCACTCGCGACTACCCTTCGTACTCGGCCATAGCACTATCTCGGGGTACGCTTCGGCCTTCGCGCGCCAGCGACGCCACGATACCAAGCGCCGCAAACTCCGCCAGCAAGTGAGACCCTCCATAACTCATAAAAGGAATCGTGGTCCCGGTCACAGGAAGAAGACCTAGATTAATTCCTGTATGTATAAAAAGGTGCGCTGACAGAAGGAGCAACACTCCGAGCGTAAAGAATGCATCAAAATTTGTTGCAGACCGGCGCGATATCGCAAGCAAGCGCGCAAGCAGTACTCCGTAAAGCGCTAACACAAGCACCACCCCCACAAACCCCCACTCTTCTGCAAAGGCAGCAAAGATAAAGTCCGTCTCGTACTCCGGCAAGAAACGCAGCTTGGACTGGGTACCGTACCCAATACCTTTGCCCCACATCTGCCCCGAGCCTGCTGCCACCGTTGCTTGGTACGCGTTGTATCCAGAGCCTCGAATATCTGCTGCAGGATTTACGAATGCCATAATACGCGCGCGCTGATAATCGTGCAGACCGCCAAACCACAACCCCGTCGCAACAATAAGTCCTGCAATACCCACAACCGCCAGGTGCTTCTTTGGAATACCAGACACCAGCACCATACCAAACCACACCGCACTAAATATTGCGGCAGTACCCAAATCGGGCTCTACCAGAATAAGAAGGATGACGGGCGCCGCATACACTCCAGAAAGTAAGATCTGCCGAAAGTCACCGATTGCCATATGGCGGCGGGAAAAGTATTTTGCCATAAGCGCGATAAATGCCAGCTTCCCGAGGTCCGCAGGCTGGAATGAAAACCCGCCAAAGGTAAACCAACTCTTGGCTCCCATCACGGTAGCTGCCGTGAGCAAGAGAAGCACCAAGAGTCCAAGCGTCAAAAAATATCCCGAGATAATAACGGGTGTGCGTCGTATGAACCGCATATCAAGCGTGGCGCATATAGTAAATACCACCACCGAGATTGCGAGCCAGGTAAGCTGTCGCGGGGCTAGCGTGGTGCTGCCCGCATCAAACGGATGCATCGTAAGAATGCCGAGCAAACAGAGCGTCACCGGTATGAGCAGTAACGGCCACTCTCGAGCAAGTATGGCAAACGGGTTTCTGCGCACGAGCTCACTCATAGTAGTGGGAGTACGGGGGTGATTTCAATCTGTGCCGCAGGGCGTGGGAACGGTTCATTCCAGGTAAAGACGAGAGGTGCACTGCCCTGTGCAGCGATAGCGGGCACGAGTGTCTCAGAAGAAGCCATAACGACACCATCCACGTCATACACCACCGCTACAGCTCGCACGCTGTACATAGGGTCAAAGGTATCGTTTATCAATTGTGCGGTGACTCGTGGGAACGCACTCTGTGAAAGCGCCGTTTCAATAACGCGCGGCAGCTTCTGAGCTTTCTGTACCGACCTCCACTGTATGGACTCGGGTGAGAATGTTATGAATGCACGAGACACGATACTTCCTTGCGCAGCTGCACGCACATATATGGGCACAACAGCTCCCGCGGGTAAATCAACGGTGCCGGTTATTTTAGCTACGCGCATTGCGTCAGCTGCATAGAGTTCTATCGTGTACCCAACGGCCCTGGCTTCAGCGTCTTTATTTGGGTTTTGCACGTAGGATATGACATCAGTGCGTCCGCTTGAAAGTGTGAGAGTGCGTGTGAACACCTCTACGGGAGCACTTACACTTGCCGTACACAAATACGCACACGGACTTCCGCAATCAATGCCTGCCTCGCCCTGGTTTTGTTTGCGGTCGGTGCAGCTGGGCACCTGATACACAAAGGCAAGTACGACAGAACCCACCAAGACGAGCACCACCGCACTCACCAGTCCAATGATGAGTAGTCGCATACGCTGTGCCCATTCGAGTGCCATTGCTTTGAGTATAACAAAAAGCCACCCGGAGGTGGCTTTTTGTTATACGAACTATATGAAAATTCCCCATTGCTCGCCCACCCGCTCCAAAATTTGGATACAAAAATACGCCCATGGGCGAGCTCCAACCCCTACGGCTTCGCCTGCGGATGCTAAGAAGCATTCCCATTGCTCGCCCGTCGGCGAAATTTGGGTACAAAAATACGCCCATGAAGCTGGCGACAACCTACAGCCAAGCGAAGCCGAGAATAAGAACATGTCTGCATATTCTTATTCGAGCGGAGCGCAGGATGAAAGAAATCCGCATCCTCGTAGAGGTGCGGACTTTCTTACTCTCCCCTGCGCGCTCTGTTGGCCCGCAAAAGTATACAAAAATACGCCCATGATGCTGGCGACAACCTACTCTCCCCTTGCGAGTACCATCGGCTCAGGAAGGCTTAACTGCCGTGTTCGGAATGAGAACGGGTGTGGCCCTTCCGATTAATCACCAGCATCATGGGCGCATTTCCATAGGAAATCTCCACACGATGTTATGCAAATAGGTAGCACTTCTTCAATCACACAAAAAACGTTAGTCGCGCACAGAGTTCCGCACCGGAAACTGGGCATATTAGTACTTCTCGACTCAACACATCACTGTGCTTCCATCTAAAGCCTATCAACCAAGTAATCTTCTTGGAGCCTCATAACGATTC
>CAZNVT010000013.1:0-17175 GCA_964577025.1 uncultured Candidatus Saccharibacteria bacterium | reverse complement strand
GGAATCGAACCTACACTATCGGTTTTGGAGACCGATGTTCTACCACTAAACTATGGACCCAAGGTTACTCGTCTAGGGTACCAGACAAAGGAGGCGGGGAAAAGCACAGAACGGCGGCCGTTAGGCGGTACAATGGGCGTATGAACGGGTGGCGGGCGCTTACAATCTTTTCTCTCACCTCACTTGTTGTGGTGCCGCTCTCGGTGTGGGCAGCTGATATGCCCCTCTTGTCTTCGGGGTGGAGCTTGGTTCCGGAAGCCTGTAGAGCCTGTCCGTGCGGGTTTGCGGGCGTGATGGGAACGGTACAGAACCTGGTGAACTCAGGTATCTCATTTGGGATTCTCTTCGCAGTCATAATCATTGCCTGGGCTGGGTTTCTCTACATCACTACGCCAACAAATCCAGAGGCACGCAGCCAAGCAAACAAGATGCTTATCAATGCAGCCATTGGATTGCTTATTATTTGTTCAGCGTGGCTCATTGTAGATTTTGTGATGAAGACGCTCTATGCGGGCGAAGATAATCAGCACGGAAAATTTGGTCCGTGGAATAGCATACTTACTGGCGGCGATATTTGTGTGGAGGAGAAAACCACACAGCCACTGTTTAGTGGCGCTATTACTGCTGCGCAACTTGCAACAAGTGTGCCTGCTGGGGTGGGTAGTGTTGGTGGGCCAAAATGTACACCGCCAGCTTCGTCGAGCAATCCCTGCAGTGTGGCAAAGATGGAACAATCTTGCTTTGCGAATCGTGCCCTGGACGCATCGATGGTCTGCATGATGGAAAGTGCTGGAGGAAACTTCACTGCAGAGAGTGGCTCGGACAAGTTAAATAATGGGGCAGGTCCGTCGTACTCGGTAGGGTTGTGGCAGATTAATTTGACCATTCATAAACTGAAGCAAGGAAACGAAGTGCTTGATTGCCCCAAGGCTTTCTCGGGCAAGTGTACAGGTAGCAAGACCGGAGCGTGTGCGCAGCGTGTAACAGATCCTGCTCTGTATGCTCGGTGTGTGGCGGCGGCAAAGAACCCTGCAATTAATACTGCCGCTGCTTGTTCGCTCGGACAGGCAAACTTTGGTGACTGGCAGTGTTCAGCAAGTCGCTGTCGTGTGACTAATGCAAAAATAATGACGGGTATGTGTGCCCCAGGCAAATAACTATGCGTGCTATTATTTTTATATGAAAAAAGAAGTACTTATTATTGTGAGCGCAGTAGTGGTACTCATTCTTGCTGTGGGTATTGGCGTATACGTCTATCTCGCTATGCGTGCTCCCGCTACACCAGCGCCAGGTACTCAAGGGTCGAGCAATCCGTTTGGAACGTTCGGAACTACTGTCGCAGTGAAGATCCTTCCACTCGTGTTATCTGACGGCACGGTCACCAACGCACGTGACTTCACCAAGGAGAACCAACCTGACTGGGCAGGTCCTGGTGTGGGCTACCAAGTAGCAGGAAGCGAGACGCAGGAATTCCAAATCATATATTATCCCGCAGACCACGCAGGTGGACAGGCAGAGTTTCTGGTGACGCTGTTTAAGGAACCGCTAGGAAGTACACGGCGCGCAGCAGAAGCCGCACTACGTACCAAGCTTGATATTCCTGATACCGAGCTCTGTAAGCTTGCCTCCTCCGTACTTACTGGTCCTGGAGTAAGTAGTACCTATCAGGGCATCAGTCTTGGCTTGTCATTTTGTCCGGGTGCGGTTCAGTTGCCATAACTATGCGCACACGAGCCCTTTTCATTGCGCTTCTGGTACTTGTTCTCGCAGTTGTGAGCAGTTCATCTGTACACGCAGCCAGCATCCCCGTACTCGATAGTAGTTTTCATATTGTCCCAAGTGCACACGATATAGACCCGCTGTGCGCCGAAGGGGCGCCGCTGTCTATGGGAGCCGTGATGGAAATTATTCAGCGGTTTGTTAATGCAGGAATATCGTTTGCTATTTTGATATTCGTGATTATTTTTGCGTGGGCGGGTTTCCTGTTTATCAGTTCTGTCGCCAATCCTGAAAGCAAGAACTTGGCAAAGAAAATGTTGATGAACGCTGCTGTGGGTCTCCTCATTGTGCTTGCTGCGTGGCTCATTGTGGATTTTGTGATGAAGACACTCTACAACCCAAATGGTTCTGGGTTCGGACCGTGGAATAGTATTTTGGGAAGTGGGCCTGCCTGCATTATTGAGCGCCCTACAGCGGCTCTTTTTTCCGGTGCAATAACTGCAGCAGATTTATCGGTGTCCGTGCCGGGAGGGGGTAGTGGATTCGGGTCTTCTGACGGTTTTTTCACGTATCAGTCGGGAATTGAGGCGCAAAAGCGTAATCTGTCGCCTGCGATGGCAAATGCACTCGCGTGTATGGCGTCCAATGTGCCTCGTGGAGTAGGACAAATTTCATCTATTTCGGACACGGCCATTATGAATGGAAAAACGTTTGCACAATGCGCAAAGGGTGGATGCGCGCACACTGCAAACTCTTGTCACTACGGCGGCCGCACCTGTATTGGTGCGTCATACGCGGTTGACTTTGGTGATGAGCAGAATGCAACGGTCTTGAAGGCTGCTGCTGCTGCCTGTGGCGCAAAGACCCTCAACGAGGGTAATCACTTGCACGTAAGTATTGGTGACGCGAGCGGGTGCGGGTGCAGTCTCTAGTCAACGGCAAGTTTTCGAAGCCAGGCTTTCTGGTGGCGCGCGTAGTGCCAGAGTTTTGAGTTGAGTGTGGGGAGTAACGACTCCTCAGTGCGTTCTCCGCGCAGATACCCTCCTATGACACGGTACTCGAGCCCTAACTCGTTCAGGCGTGTGTCGCCCACGTATGCACGCACTTTTTTCACCTCATCAACGAGTCCGCGAGCAAATGCGCTTTCCAGACGGGCAGCAATACGCTCGCGCAGTATGTCGCGCTCTGGGTTTATGACCACCCATTCTACGTCGTAGAGGGGGTGTGTGGTGTCGCGCTCAGGTACGTGTCCGTGCTCGGCAACTATTTCGAGCGCACGAACGAGTCTGCGACGGTTCTGTATATCAATACGTTCAGCACGACGCGGGTCGCTCGCTCGCAAGCGTGCCACTAACTCCCCGGTGCTGAGTGTCTCTAAATACGTACGCTGTTCCTGGTCTACTGGGCTTGTCTCCGGAAGCCCATACAAGAGAGCCTCGAAATAAAAGTGCGTGCCGCCGGCAAGTATGGGGCGCTTGCCTCTCGACTCTATGTCAGAAATCAACGCTGTGGTGTCTCGGACAAAGTCTGCAGCACTGTATGAATCCTTTGGGTCGCAGATATCTATAAGGTGGTGCGGTATGCCGTCCATTTCCTCTACGCTCGTCTTTTCGGTGCCAATGTCGAGCATTTTATATACCTGTCTGGAATCAACAGAGATGACCTCGCCGTCTAGTTCCTTGGCGAGCGCTACCGCGCGAGCAGATTTACCAGAGGCAGTAGGGCCCACGACACATATAAGAGGCAGAGATGTTCCCATATCGTTAGAATAGCGCGAATGCTATCATAACGGGGAATTAACGACATACGCTATGACCAAGGAACAAAAGAGCAATTACTGTGAGTACTGCGGAGATTTCCACGATCCGTTTCGTGAGTACTCGTCGTCTGTGCGTATTGGGGAGACTATTCCTGATTACGAGTTCGAAGCATTTCAAAATGATGCGGTGAAGCCAATGAAGTTTTCTGACTTCCGCGGCAAGTGGCTCATTGTGATGTTTTACCCGGCTGACTTTACGTTTGTGTGTCCTACCGAGCTCGAGGAAATGGCGGGGCTGTATGCAACGTTTAGAGAGCTTGGGGCAGAGGTGGTGTCCTTCTCTACAGACACGGTGTTCGTGCACAAGGCTTGGCACGATACCTCGGACGCTATCAAAAAGATTACGTTCCCAATGGGCGCCGACCCGACCGGGAAAATTGCCGACGCATTTGGTGTCCTTATAGAGGGTGGAGATATAGCACTCACACCCGACGAGGGACTCGCGCTTCGCGGCACATTCATTATTGATCCAACAGGTGTGCTAAAGACAATGGAGGTGCACGACAATGGCATTGGTCGTTCTGCAAAAGAGACACTGCGCAAATTGCAGGCGGCGCAGTTCGTAGAGACTCATTCAGGACAGGTGTGTCCGGCGAGTTGGGAGCCAGGAGACGATACGCTGGAACCGGGGATGGATCTCGTCGGCAAGATCTAGCAGAGCAGTCTAAAATACTTCCTCGCTTCGTTACGGGTCCCAGCGAACTCATCCATCGTACTGCTAGTACGCCTACCTCGTTCGCTTCCCCGCGCCTCGCGAGCAAGCATTTTAGTTCTCCTCTGAGGAAATGTAATTACGTTTGTGAACTGAAAAGAAAAGGGCCCGGCGCTTCTGCGCCGGACCTTTCCCGTTGTGATCCTAGCCGTGCGAAAGAGCGCGTTCGCGCCCCATGACTGCAGCTAGCTCGATGCCCACAAGGGGCGGATTGTCAGAGTCTGCGCCGTCATCGCGATTGGTCGCGGGCGCAGTCGGATTAAAAACAACGGGCAGGAAGAAATTAATCACCTTAAGCAGCATCGTAGATCCTATTACTATCGTTGCGGGAAGTAAGAGAATAGCATACTAAAAAAGCTCCGGCGACCCGCAGGGTCACTGGAGCTGCTTTGTTTTGCAGGAGGGAACGCGATTACGCTCTCAGCAAAGAGAGCGTTCGCTCAAAATTGTGCTGGGGGAGGAAACGCGATTACGCTCTCGCCCGCGAGTCCAGAGCTCGTCGTCACTCACTCTGGCTCTGGGTACCGTCTCGCTGATTTCTTCTGCTGAAGAAATCTTGCTCCGACGTTCGAGTCCCTCCCCCAGCTACTAAACAATAGTCGCCAAGTACTTTCGTACCTGGCTCCTTTGTTTTGTGCTAGGGGAGTTGCTTGCAACGAAACCGCAAAAGTAGAAAACGTTCTCAGTAAAGAAAGCGTTCGCTCCAAATTGTGCTGGGGGAGGGACTCGAACCCTCAAGCCTTGCGGCAGAGGATTTTGAGACCTCCGCGTATACCATTCCGCCACCCCAGCAATCTCACTCACGTACCCTATCATTTTTGCACGCTTTTTCCACTCTATCGAGTGCGGGTATTAAGAGCGCTAAATGCTACAATGCGCGTATGAATATGTTTGGCGCAAGCGACACAACGCCGCAGAAATTTGCAGAACCTACCAAGTACGACTCAGTGTACTGGGTTGAGATTGACCGCATTCAGCCAAACCCGTACCAACCCCGTAAGGAATTTGATGAGGAGCGACTCAAGGCTCTTGCCGAAAGCATTCGCCAGTATGGTGTGCTCCAGCCGCTTGTGGTGACTCGTAGCGAAATGGAAAAGCCAGGTGGAGGACTGCAGGCTTCATACGAACTTATCGCCGGAGAGCGCCGCTTCCGTGCGTCTAAACTCATTGGACTTAAAGAAGTGCCGGTAGTTATTCGCGCAGGCGAGCAATCTGACAAGATGAAGCTCGAGCTCGCTATCATCGAGAACCTTCAGCGCGAGGACTTAAACCCTATCGATAGAGCCAAGGCATTCGCACAACTTGCCGAAGCGTTTGGACTCTCACACGCAGAAGTGGGTGCAAAGGTAGGCCGTAGTCGAGAGTACGTGACAAACTCTATTCGTCTTTTGCTTCTTCCTGATGAAATCCAGAACGCCGTGGTGAACAAGGAAATAACCGAAGGGCACGCGCGTGCACTTTTGATGCTTCAGGACCGTAAAGAGGAAATGAACACCTTGTTCAAGGAAATTCTTATCAAGAAGACTAGCGTGCGTATGGTGGAGCAAATGGCACGTCGCATCGCCACCGAGCGCATTCGCAAGCACGACAAGACGCTTGAGATGATGGAGCTCGAAAAGAGTTTGACCGAGACACTGGGTACCCGCGTGCTCATTGAAAACCGCCCACAGGGCGGGCGCGTGCTCATTGAATTTTTCTCTGCAGAAGACCTCTCACATATCGCAGGCATTCTAGCTGCGCGCGAGGCGGAACTTGCCAGTGAGCTTGAGGCTCCTGCCGCAGAAGCATTCGAGGACACCGCGGCAATTCACCCAAACACTACCCAGCTCGCACCTCTCGACAGCGTGGAGGCTCCTGCAAAGACGGTAGAGCCCGAGGAGGATTTGTATTCTGTTTCTAGCTTCACTGTTTGACATTCTAGAAATGGGCGGTACTGTGCTCTTGGAACAAGGGAGATCAAAATGCACGTTCTCAAGTCCCATCCAGGAATGCCCTGGCTGGAGTCGCGTCGCGACTTTCACAACGCTCCGGGCCGCTCCACGCGTAAGGCCGCGTGGATCTACAAGCAGCTTTGCTTCTTGTGCAATCAGGATTGCGTCCTTAACACCCGCCAACAATCGGTGGTTGAGGAAATGGTCTGCAGGTGGTGGGACGACACGAAACTCGACATGTTTGTGCTTCAGCTGGTCGCCACCATAAATACGTTTCGGTGACGACTAGTTGCCCGATAAACGAAGTACCCCGAGCGCGTGCGCTCGGGGTACCGTCTTATCCATCTTTCGCTTTCTTCGGTGTCTTCTTTTTCGTAATACGCAGTGGTTTTATTTCCGGAATGGTGTTCTCGGGGCGTGCGTGCGTGTCGAGGTAGTTGCGGATATGACGGCGCGCCATACTGGTGCGCGCGTAGTCGTGCCACTTTGCAGTAGGGCGTGCGTTCTTGCTCTTCAAAATTTCTATGATGTCGCCATTGCGCAGTTCGGTATCAAAGGACACCAGCTTGCCATTAATCTTGGCGCCTTGCATATGCTCGCCCAAGTCGCTGTGTATGGCGTAGGCAAAATCTACAGGAGTGGAACCAGTAGGAAGGTCTACCACGTCACCGCGGGGCGTGAATACAAAAATGCGGTGAGAGAAAAAGTCGTTCTTGAGTCCCTCCACAAATTCGCCCGACTCAGCGACCTTTGCGTGTGCGTCTGCCAGATCAGTCAGCCACCTTGGAGCTGGCGATGCGTTCTTCTGTGTAGACTTTTGTGACGGCGCCGGGCTTACCTGCGTAGTACGCCGCATATTGAGAAGATTGGGAATAAGATCACGAATCCACGGCACGGATAAACGACTCACCGCGGCCTGTTTCGCACTACCTCCGAGCGCCTTGTATGAACCGTGAGAGGCAATACCAAACTCCGCCTGCTCGTGCATTTCATTCGTGCGTATCTGTATCTCCACAATGCCCGCTTCGGCAGTCACCACGGTGGTGTGGAGCGACTGGTATCCACTCGAAGGTTTCGGTACAGCAATATAGTCCTTAAATTCTCCTGGAAGTGGCTTCCAGAGTGAGTGCAGTACGCCAAGCGCGGTGTAGGCGTCCGAGACGGTAGGCACAATGATGCGCAGCGCGGCAATATCGTGAATGCGCGTGATGTCGTCTCCCTTACGCTTCAGTTTCTGGTGGAGGCTCCACAACCCCTTCATACGAATACCGGTGGTGAAGTCGCGTATTCCTTTGCGTGCAAGTGCGTGTCGCACCTCCTTTTGCACTTTAATAAGTCCTGCCTCTGTTTCTTTTGCAGCGAGCTTGCGCACCTCTACGGCGTGCTGGTACGCATCTGCATCGATAAATGGGAATGCCATGTCCTCAAAGTCTTTACGAATACGTCCCATACCCAAGCGGTCAGCAAGCGGCGCATATATCTCGAGCGTCTCGAGTGCTATGCGCTTTCTTTTTTCCTCCGGAACATGCTCAAGCGTGGTCATGTTGTGGTAGCGGTCTGCGAGCTTAACGATAAGTACGCGCACATCGGCTGCGGTGGCTACCAGAAGGCGCCTGAGGCTCTCTGCGTGGCGCTCTGTGCCCTGATACTTGTGCTGGCCGAGCTTGGTGACACCCTCGACCAAAAACAGCACCTCAGCGCCAAATTCTTTCTCTAGCTCCTCGCGCGTTACGGCGGTATCTTCGATGGCGTCATGCAGGAGTGCTGCTGCAATGGTGGG
This sequence comes from uncultured Candidatus Saccharibacteria bacterium, assembly GCA_964577025.1. Taxonomy (GTDB): domain Bacteria; phylum Patescibacteriota; class Minisyncoccia; order Phycocordibacterales; family Phycocordibacteraceae; genus C7867-001. The sequence continues at coordinate 9,214 of CAZNVT010000013.1, read as the reverse complement.
TGCGTCGAGCCCAAGCTCCGCCAGATGGCGAGCTACCGCTGCTGGATGAATGAAAAAGGGCTCACCCGAGTAACGGGCGTGCCCTTCGTGAGCCTTCTTTGCAAATTCGTATGCCTTTTCCACCAGCGCCTTATCTTCCGGTGTGGGCGCTGTCATCTGTGCAAGGATTTCCTTGACCGTTGTCATAGCATTTAGCATACTGCTCGAATCCCTTTGCGACAAATTGAAACGTTTTTGTGCGAAGTGGGGTTATGGGAAGTGGTACGTACAAGGGGAGTTCTTTAATGACTGAAATGACGGACACTGTGCGCGAATTGTGCGCACTCTGCAACTTTCGGGTGGCTGCGCCCTGTGCGCGCGTCCGTCCGGAAGTGAATGCTCCGCCTCTGTGTGAGGCGGCACTCATTCTCAAGGCGTCCATCGAGGACCGACGAGGATCGACGAACGATATTATGCTGTTGGGTTAGTACCCCACAGCAAGAACCCCGCGAGCATATCGCGGGGTTCGTAGCTTTTATGAGAGGTAGGTTGCTGCTTCCTCTGCAGTAAGCTTTTCAGCATCAATGCTTTCCGGAAGCGAAATGCGACGCAGTCCTTTTTTCAAGAAGTATCCAGATTTTGATTTGTAGAGGGTCAGCATCTTTCCGGTCTTTGGGTGTTTGCCTAGCTCACGCACTATAGTCACGCCCTTTGGTGGCAGTTTTGGTTCGGCAAGCACAGCCGCTGCTCGCTCGAGGGTTATGGTGTATGGGTCGTCACCCTTCTTGAGCGAACGGAATTCCCCGTCGTGTCCAACATACGGACCAAACCGGCCAATGTTTGCAATGATTGGCTTGCCAGAAATAGGATGCACTCCAAGCTCGCGAGGAAGCGACAGGTAGTGAAGCGCAAGTGACAAGTCCACCGTATCAAGAGGAACACCTGCTGGAATACTTGCGCGGCGAAGCTCGGGCTTTGGCTCCGCTGGCTTCTTTGGTTTACGCTTGCTCAACTTGCCTGACTTCGTAAGTAGTGGACCTTCTTCCACTACCGGTACTTCCTTGGGCGGAAGCACCAATTCCACATACGGACCAAAGCGTCCGGTCTTTACATAAATAGGGCAACCCGTAGCCGGATCGGTGCCGATTGGTTCGTCTGGCTTTACTTCAGTGCCATCTTCTTGGCGGGCGCCGCTGCACTCTGGGTAGCGGGTACAGCTCATAAATATTCCTCCACGACCAAGCTTGAACTCCATAGGGGCTGAACAAAGCGGGCACACAAACTCTGCAGGCACGGCGCCAAGTGACGTGGCCTTCGGCAAATCTTCCTTGCTTGCGACAGCTTTGGCAAATGGTGTGTAGAACTCCTGAAGCGTTGCCGCATACCCACGCTCGCCACGTGCTATTTCGTCGAGCTCGTCCTCCATTTCAGCAGTGAACGAGTCCGATACGTAGTTGGCAAAGTGTTCCTCAAGCCAGCCCGACACCACCATACCGGTAGCGGTAGGGGTAAGGGTGCGTCCTGTCTTTTCCACATACCCACGGTCCTGAATAGTTTTCATAATGGATGCGTACGTAGACGGGCGACCGATGCCGCGCTTCTCGAGCTCCTTCACGAGTCCAGCTTCGGTGTAGCGATTTGGTGGCTCTGTTTGCTTTTCGAGCGAACCAAGTGACACAAGGTCGAGCGACTGCCCCTCCACGAGCTTTGGAAGTTCGACATCCTCCCCGCGGGCACGAGTGTCGCAAGCAAGCCATCCCGGGAACATAAGGCGAGAACCGTTGGTACTAAAAAGTGGAATCTCTTGGTTCTGTGGAAGCGCCGCCTTTGCTTTCACGCTTGTGCGAAGCAATGTTGCCGCTTTCATTTGCGATGCCATCGTGCGAGCACGCACAAGCTCGTAGAGTCGCTCCTCGTCTGCGGTAGCGCCTGCCTGTGCGCGTGCACAATCAGTTGGGCGCACGGCTTCGTGAGCCTCCTGTGCGTTCTTACTCTTGGTTTTGTATGCGCGGGTTTCTAGATAGTTTGCGCCGAATTCTTTGGTGACTACATCTGCAATTTTAGACACCGCATCAACAGAGAGATTTACCGAGTCGGTACGCATATAGGTAATGTGTCCCGCTTCGTAGAGTTTTTGCGCAGCTCGCATGGTGCGGCTTGGAGAGAATCCCAAACGAGTAGAGGCTACCTGCTGCAGGGTGGACGTAGTAAATGGTGGGCGCGGATTTCGCTCTTCATTGCGTTCATTCACTTCCGCCACGCTCCAGGTAGCAGACCGGCCCAGAGTGACGATGCGCTCAGCTTCCTCCGGAGTGCTCGGCTCTTCCACGCAACTAGCAGGGAACTCACTACCGAGTGCGGCAAAGCGAGCATCGAGTGAGTAGTACGTGACGGGCACAAACGCAGTGATTTCTCGTTCACGCTCGGCGAGAATGCGAAGCGCTGGAGATTGTACGCGGCCAGCCGAGAGTCCGTAGCGTACCTTCTTCCAGATAAGTCCCGAAAGGTCGTAGCCCACAATGCGATCGAGTACGCGGCGAGCCTCCTGCGCGTAGCGCAGGTTTTCGTCAATCTCACGCGGATGTGCAATCGCCTCTTCGACTGCGGCCTTGGTAATCTCGTGGAATACCACGCGCTTGGGCTTCTTCATTCCTACGGCCTCCTTTATATGCCAGGCAATAGCCTCTCCTTCGCGGTCGGGGTCAGTCGCAAGAAATATCTCACTTGCGCGTCCTGCCGCCTTGGTAATTTTCTCAATTACCTCGCGCTTGTCGGGCGAAATTACGTAGCGCGGAGCGAAGCCGTGCTCAATATCTACCGCGTCCTTGTTGGACTTGGGGAGGTCACGCACGTGGCCCACGGAAGCAAGCACCTCGTATCCGTTTCCGAGGTACTGCTGTATAGTGCGCGCCTTTGCCGGGGACTCTACAATGAGAAGTTTGGAAGCCATTAGTGCTAACTCTTACCGCTTTACCTATATATGGTCAAGGCATAACTCTTGGAAAAGAGAAACCGCCCAACCAAAGCCAGGCGGCCTCAGTGGGCGGTAGTGAGCGTCAATGTATATCATCGGTGCGCCCGATAGGCATAGATGCACCTTTTGCATAGATGCGCAGCCACATGTTCGAGCGACCCTTCTCCCGAAACTCTTTCGGGATTACGTCGCTCAGAATGAGTAGCCTGTTAATTTCAAGCAGGATGTTCCGGCAGTCATTGACTCGCCAGGACTCTTTTCCAGGTCCACAATCGATCTCGATGGAAAGCGGACCAGAATTGATATCGATCCGACTGACCTCGCGGACACGCAGTTCGACATCTTCCGCTTTTATTCTGATGGCCTCCACGACTGCTTTGTGAAGTCCGTCGCGGATTTTTACGGCCAGGAAAACGTCGACCTGGTTAGGGTCGCGTGTAATGGTTATGCAAACCATCATGGTCTCCTTTTCAGGTAGGAATGTAAGACCGTACCTTCTCCAGAAGTTCAGGGTGTTGATCAAGAACACTGAGAAGTGCAAGATCGGGAAGCGAAATGAGCGCAGCGCGAGGTGCGTCATAGGTTGTGAACAGCACTCGAGAGCGCTCTTGTTCAACTGATCGCATCGTTGTACTCAAGTCCTGGCGAGCTTCGGCGCTCGTCAATCGAGGCACGTCCTCAAAGAGGGAATGCCAAGCAGGCTTCGGTAGTGACATACGTATCTCCCTTGCTGGTCCGGGCGCACTATATCATTTAATTTGTCTTTGTCATGTTCTGCGCCACGCCCCAAATTCCTCTTTCAGTACTCCTCGAAGCTCTAGCATAACGAGTGCGGTGAGTGCGTCTCCTGCAGAAAGTTTTGAGCGCCTAATGACTTCGTCGCGCGGCAAGGGTTCACTCAAAAGATCGTAGAGAATCTTCTCGTCACCAGAAAGCATCAATGCTGCAGGCGACTGCTCTGACGCGCGCTCCGAAATCCCGAGTGCCTCCAATATGTGGGACGACTCACTCACGAGTCCAGCTCCTAGTCGTATAAATAGGTGCGCACCAAAACTATGCGGGTCGCCAATGCGATGTGGTACGCACAAGAGGTCGCGATTGTATTCTCCGGCAAGCCTTGCGGTTATAAGTGTGCCCGAGCGCTCACCTGCTTCTATCACGAGCACGGCGTGGGAGAGCCCCACCATCAAACGGTTGCGCTGTGGAAAGGTCCAGGTGGCGGCCACAGAGTCTGGAGAGTACTCAGACAGCAGTGCACCACCAGACTTCAAAATATCCTGCGCCAGCCCAAAGTTGGTGCGTGGGGCTATCGCTTTATCCGAAATTCCGGAGCCCGGCATAGCGACGGTGTGAAGCCCAGCCGCAAGCGCTGCCTTGTGTGCGGCAGCGTCCGCGCCAAGTGCCAAGCCCGAAACGATAGAGATGGGATATCCGGCAAGTCCAGAGATCAGTTTGTTGGTAGCTTCTCGCCCGTAGCTGGTAAGGGCGCGAGAGCCCACGACGGCAAGGAACTTTGTTTCGGGTGGTGGGAGCGTGCCCCGAATCCATAGCTGCTTGGGAACACCGGGAATTTCCCGCATCTGTTCGGGATATTCGTGAGGCAGTAGTTGTCGCAAATCGCTCTCCATACTATGCTTTCCTTATTATAGTCCTATGCTCGATATCCACTTCATCCGCGAAAACGTAGACCTCATAAAGGAGGGCGCAAGAAAGAAGCACATCACGGTCGATATCGATCGATTGATTGCAGTGGACGATGAGCGCAAAAGTATTCGTCAGGAGCTTGACGCGAAGCGAGCGGAGCAGAACCGGGCTAGCTTCAACATTGTAAATATTAAGGGGGAGGAGAAAGATAAGCTCCTAGAATCACTACGCCTCTTGAAGGACGGAATGGCGGAGCTCGAGGAACGCCTCGCAAAAGTGATGGAGGAATGGCAGGCGCTTATGCTGTGCGTGCCAAATATTCCTGATATGACCGTGCCAGAAGGGGACAGCGATGCAGACAATGTGGAGGTGCGTACCTGGGGAGAGGTGCCAGCGTTTTCATTTACACCCAAGGACCACGTCGAGTTGATGACAAATCTTGGAATGGCCGACTTTGAACGCGGCACCAAAGTTGCAGGATTTCGCGGGTACTTCCTGAAGGGAGACGGTGTGCTCCTTGCAAACGCCGTTTCGCAGCTTGCCCTTATGCACTTTGTGAAGAAAGGGTTTGAGCCGCTCATAACGCCGTCGCTTGTTCGCCGCGAGACATTTATGGGTACGGGATACTTGCCACAGAGTGAGGAAGATTTATACAAGACGCAGGACGGGGAATACCTCTCTGGTACGGCCGAAGTGGCAACGATGGGCTACTACATGAATGAGACACTTGAAGTGAGCCAGCTTCCGGTTAAGTTTGTATCGTATTCACCGTGCTTCCGTCGCGAGGCAGGAAGTCACAGCAAGGACACTAAGGGACTTATCCGCGTGCACGAATTCTTTAAATGGGAGCAGGTAGTGCTCTGTGAGGCTTCTCACACCGAGTCTGTGCGACTCCACGAAGAGCTCACACAAAATGCAGAGGAATTCTTGCAGTTACTTAATCTTCCGTATCACGTAGTGGTGAACTGCGGTGGCGACTTGGGTCTCGGACAGGTAAAGAAGTACGACATCGAAGCGTGGATGCCGTCGCAAAACACATACCGCGAAACACACTCCTCGTCATACTTTCATGATTTCCAAACACGCAGACTCACGACGCGCTATCGAGATGCGGATGGCACGCTAAAGTTTGCGCACTCACTCAACAACACCGCTGTGGCAATGCCGCGCATTCTCACGATGCTCGTAGAGAACTATCAGCAGGAAGATGGCACCATTCGCGTGCCAGAAGCACTTGTTCCCTATGTCGGCAAGACTTCGTTAGGCAAATCAGGCCAAAGCGAGTAGCGTAAAAGATGAGCGAAGACTGTCGGCGGAGCGCGAAGTGTATACAGAAATACATTGAGCGCGAGCCGTTACAGGCTGCAGCCATCTTTTACGTAACGGAGCTGGTATTATTTGCATAATGAAGTCTTCCAAATCTTGGGACGTCGAGCGTAGCGCTCGCCCAGAGTCGCGCCGTGCGGCAGTAGAGCCGGTTAGGGCGCGCAAAGCAACCGCTCCTAAAGCAGCGCCAAGACCCGTAGTCGTTGCCAAGAAAAGTCCGCGCCCTAGTATTTCTAGCGAGCCGCTGAAAGTTCGCCGCGCACGTGCAAAGCGTATTTTTTTGATTGGTGTTTCCGTACTCGCGCTTTTGTGTGTTGCTGCGATGTTCTACCTTGCGTGGCTTCCAGCACTTCGCGTGCAGACGGTCACTGCAGAGGGTCTGCACAGTGATGGTACGGTGACTATCGCACAGGCAACTCTCGCTGGTACGCATCTATTTATCATTCCTCGCAACTCGCTGTTCTTTATTCCAGAGTCGGATATGAGAAAGCGCATCCTTGCTGAGTTCCCGGACATTGTTGCGGTGTCATTTAAGTCAGAAGGACTCACCGGGCTTCACATTGTGCCGGTAGCTCGCACCAGCTCGTTTGTGTGGTGCGGTGCTGACCGTGCGCTTGCAACGGGCGACTGCTACGCTGCGGATCCAGACGGACTTATTTTTGCAGCGTACACCAGCGACGTCCCTGTGGCGTCGTCCACGTTGCAGTTACGTATGTACGCGCCTATTGATGGCGACAGAGCGTCGCCGGTTCGCTCTCACATCAAGAACACCAAAAGTATTCCAAATACACTGCAGTTAGCGCGAGCGCTAAAGACATTGAACGCAAACATTGCGGAAGTGGCATTCCGCGGAGACGAAGCTGACCTGTATACCGCAGGCGGTACACGTATCACCTATATTGTGGGTAAGGAAAAAGAAGCGGCCACGCTTGCGGCGAGTGTGTTCCCAACACTTTCACTAAACGATGGCTCAGTTGAGTACTTGGACCTGCGTTTCGAGAGCAAGGTGTACCTTCGTAAAAAGGGCGAGGCACAGTAGACAGTAGCGCCTAGATACGGTACGCATACGGTATGGAATCGTTTTGGAACAGTCTGCAAAAGCCGTTTTTTGTACTCGCGCCAATGGCGGACGTGACTGACCCTGCCTATCGTGCGGTTATTGCGAAATACGGCGTTGCTGATGTCACCTGGACAGAGTTTGTTTCTGCTGACGGCATATATCACACCCGCGAAAAGAAGGGGATAAAGGACAGTGAGAATCCGCTGCTTCGTGACTTGCAATACACCGAAGCAGAACGCCCAATCGTTGCGCAGCTGTTTTCGAGTAGTCCCGAGAATATGGCATACGCAGCGAAGCTCTGTGCCGAGCTCGGGTTTGATGGGGTGGATATCAATATGGGTTGCCCAGACAAAGCTATTGAAAAGCAGGGATGTGGCTCTGCGATGATCAAGAACCCCGAGCGCGCAAAGGAAATTATCCGTGCTGCAAAAGAAAGCGGTCTGCCGGTGTCCGTAAAGACACGCATCGGTTATAACAGCGAGACTATGGATGAATGGCTTCCGGCAATTCTGTCAGAACATCCGGCCGCACTCACCGTACATCTGCGTACACGCAAAGAAATGAGCAAGGTGCCCGCGCACTGGGAGCTAATGCCGCGCGCGGTAGAACTGCGCAATCAAATAAGTCCCGACACACTCATCATTGGAAATGGTGATGTACGAGATTTGGCTGATGCTCGCGAGAAAGCAGAGTCAACTGGCGCAGACGGGATAATGCTTGGTCGCGCAATCTTTGGAAACCCGTGGCTGTTCACGGGAGCCACTGCAACTGATATTGGGCAGGGAGACAAGATACAGGCGCTGCTCGAGCTGGCGCAGGGATATGAAAAGCTTGCCCCGCAAAAATCGTTCCACTTGCTCAAGAAACACGTGAAGGCATTCATAGTGGGATTTGAAGGGTCTGCGCCATTGCGCCACGAGCTTATGGACGCGCCCGATTACGTCTCCTTTATTACGGTCCTGCAGAATGCGAGGTAGCTGATATAATCGAGACATGGCTCACCAGTCGCTTTATCGCGCATACCGCCCACACAGATTTGCTGATTTGATTGGGCAGGACCACATCGTCAAGCCTCTCACCGAGCAGCTTTCAAGTGAGAAAGTCGGCCACGCGTATTTATTTGCTGGAAGTAGAGGATTAGGGAAGACCTCCGTGGCGCGCATCTTTGCGCAAGAGCTCAAAACAAGTGACCGCGATTTGTATGAGATAGATGCAGCCTCAAATAATAGTGTGGACGATATCCGCGCGCTTAGTGAGCAGGTATACACCCTACCATTCAACTCTCCGTACAAGGTCTACATTTTGGACGAGGCACATATGTTGTCCAAGGGTGCCTGGAATGCATTCCTCAAAACACTTGAAGAACCACCAGCGCACGCCATTTTTATCCTTGCCACTACCGAACTTGAGAAAGTGCCAGAGACTGTGCGATCCCGCTGTCAGGTGTTTGAGTTCAAAAAACCGAGCCGAGAAGGTCTAGGAAAAATGGTAGCAACTGTCGCAAAGAAAGAGGGGTACGTACTTGAAGTTGCTGCGGCAGACCTCATTTCAATGCTTGCTGACGGCTCCTACCGCGACGCACTCTCGGTGCTTGAGCGCGTGCTTGCCTCAAGTACTGATAAGAAACTGTCCCTGGAGGAAGTAGAGCAAGCAACGGGAGCGCCCAAGCATGCGCTGGTGCACGCGCTTGTGTCTGCGCTTTCGGGCGGAGACACAGAAGCTGCACTTGTGGCGGTGCGCAAGGCAGGTGAGCAGGATGTGGATATGAACCTATTTCTTTCACTCGTGCTTGAAATGATGCGCACGGTGCTTCTGGCGCGCCACGCGCCAGAGCTCCGCAAGGAGTTGCAGGAGGAACTGGGAGCCGATGTATACGGGGAAGTAGAAGTACTTGCGAGCACAAAAGGTTCCAAGCTCACACACGACACACTCCGTGCATTCCTAGACGCTGCGAGTCGCATTCGTTTCTCTCCCATCCCTGCGCTTCCGCTTGAGCTTGCAGTGATGGAGGTTTCCAGGCAGGATTAGAAGGTTCGATTATTTGGGAGAAAGGTCTAATGGTAGGACAACTAAATATGAACAGTTTCATATTTAGTCTGGTGCAAGTAATCGATGTTATTTGTGGGTGAAGCTGGGAGATCGTCTAATGGTAGGACAGCGGCCTTTGAAGCCGTGAATCTAGGTTCGATCCCTAGTCTCCCAGCTGTGCCCGGAAATCATCGATAGGTTGC
>CAZNVT010000012.1:0-18682 GCA_964577025.1 uncultured Candidatus Saccharibacteria bacterium | reverse complement strand
CAGCAATTGTAATACTTATTATTGGTTCAATAATAGATAAACCAAAGTTTCAACCATTAGGCGCAAAGTCTCCAGGTGTGCGAACTATTGAAATGGTAGGTCTGGTGGTGTTCGTCGTAATAACTGCCTTGCTTATCTGGCGAATTTTTACAATGTAAAGGAGCTGTTTTTAATATAGAAAACAACACCAGGTATATTCTTAATAAGTCTCTATATCTATTGTTTTTTGCGGAAAGAACTCGGTTTGTATTTCAACATCACAGAGATAAATATTCACGGCCTTTTTGGGTGAGGACGCGACCACGCTGACTTCGCTCCACAAACCCAAGACGCATAAGGAATGGCTCGTACACCGTCTCTACGGTGTCGGGGTCCTCGTGCAGCGCGCTCGCAAGTGCGCGCACACCAGCAGGTCCGCCCTTGAATGAATCGCGCAGGGTGGTGAGGTATCTGCGGTCGTCTTTCGTGAGTCCCAGCTCATCAATACCAAACAAGTCGCAGGCGGCGTCTGCAACCGCGCCCGAAAGCGCCAGCTCGTGCACTTCGCTGTAGTCGCGCACACGCTTCAGTAGCGCGTTTGCTACACGTGGCGTGGCGCGACTGCGCGTTGCTACTCGATCTACAACTTCGTCTGGAGCTTGAAGCGACAGTACCTCGGCAGACCGGCGAATGATGTTTTTCAAATCCTCCTCCGAATAAAAATCCAGCTGGTACACGCCCCCACCAAATCGAGAACGAAGCGGCGCTGAAAGCTGCGCCATACGAGTGGTAGCTCCCACAAGAGTGAATGGGGGAAGGGCAAGCTCTACGGTGCGCGCGCTCGGGCCCTTTCCAAGTACCAAATCAAGAGAACCCGATTCTAGGGCAGGGTAGAGAAGTTCCTCAATCTTGTGTGAAAGCTGGTGAATCTCATCAATAAAGAGTACGGTGCCGGGCTCAAGGTTCGTGAGAATAGCGGCCAAGTCACCAGCTCGCTCTATAGCCACCCCAGACGTGGTTTTAAGCGGTGCGTCCAGTGACGCCGCTACCAAGTGGGCGAGGGTGGTTTTACCCACACCCGGTGGACCATAAAATAAAAGGTGCTCTGGCATTCCTCCACGCTTCTTTGCAGCTTCGAGCACTATCTGCACATTGGCTTTTACGTGGCCCTGGCCCACATAGTCGTCCCATAGGGAGGGGCGCAGTGCTGAGTCGAGGGACTGGTCGCGAAGCGGGGAATCACTAGAGGGGGTTGACATAAAAAATGGCTGTGCTAGTATTCTATCATACGTGGGAAGGGCCCCAAGAGATTCGTCTCGAAAGGCCTTTCTTGTTGAAAAACGCTAATACAGATTTTGAACGCGAAGCTTCGGCTTTGTGAGCAGAATCTTAGGCGTTTTTCCTTTGACATCCTACACACAACCCTCTAGGCAAGGCTTGACGGCTTAAGAGCGTTTCCCCAAGGACCTTTTGGTACCAGCCTTGTAGCTGGTGCGCTGAGAGTATCCCCAGGTGTCTCGTTCACCTTTCGTTTACGAAAGGAGTGCCTGGAGGGTTGTGTGCGGGATGTTTTTGTTTCTTGTACGCTTACAGGTGCGTGCCATTGGGGTACACACCAAACCAAGGGAGAGCAGTAATGCTTAGTCTCACGGTCGCGGTCCCCGTACCGCTTGTTGTTTTCATTATCGCGCTCGCGCTCGCCATCATTGGCTACGTGAGGACGAAAGACGTGACCACCAGAATGCTCTGGGTGATCATCGGATTCGTGGAGCTGCTGCTCGCACTTATCTGTTTCGTGGGTATCACTACGCTGTTTTTTCAGGACGACCTGATTGTACGCTTCGTAGTGCCACTTACGTTTTCTTTCATCTCCTCCTTAATCATTTTGGGCAGTGGACTTCTCTTGGTGAGAGGAAAACTGTAACGCGAGTTCCACACCGGTGGCCCTCGATGAATGTTTACCCTCATCGAGGGCCATTACTATTTACATATTGCTCTATTTGGGCACGGTGAGGCTTTTTATTTGTACTGTTGTGGTGTAGTACACTTATTTCATACTTCCTAGCATCCGACCCATGGCATCACTTCGAGAACGAGCAGCTCAAAAGCAGCAAGAAACAGCTGCAGAACAAGAGCAGCAAGCGGTCGCTCAGGAGGCAGTCAAAAAAGACAGCCTGAAGCAAGTAAAAGAGAAGCTCGATGAGATGCAAGAAATGCGAGCACGCATGGCTTCTCTAAAGGGTGCTGATTTGAAACTCACGGACACCGCTAAACAACAAAAAGGTGCGCTCAAAGAAGAAAGAAAAAATCTACGTGATTTGGTAAAAGAAGTAGGAGACGAATCAATCACCGTGCGAGGAATTGTAAAAGAAAACGATGCGAAAGATGAAGATGTTCAGAAGTATCAAAGTAAGCGCAGTGAACTTAAGGGTACTCTCCAGGAAGCAGAGAACCTTCGCGAATTTGTAAAGGCTGAGCTTGGTGTAGATAACCCAGAAACCCTACTTCCAGGTCAACTTGATGATTTATTGCGTTCCCGGGATCAAGAATTGCAAAAAGAAATTGAAACACTAGCACTAGAAAACCCAGAGGCAGACCCAGAACTTACAAAGCAAATAAAAGAAGGTGTTGTCGCGGAAAGAGCAAGGAAACTAGGACTCGGACAGATATATTCAGAAAGAGGGCGGATATTTTCAAACGAGCTTGCGGTTTTGGAAAAAAGACACGGCGAGGAGGCACGATTTGTGCGTACCAATGTTCCGCTCGAAACTGCGATTCAAACAAGTATAAACAGTGTCACGAGAAAAGAAAGAAATGAGTACTTAAGACGAATCGACGATATTCACAACGGGGAAAGTTCCGATTTAGAACTCGACACGGATGCGCTCGTCGAGGCTATCGTGGCGCGCATGAACAGAGACACGCAGTTCAGTGACGGTATCGGTGTGCTCATTGACGAAAAGCAAGCTACCTTGCGCAAACAGAAATACGAAGAAACCGGTGCTCCGTACAGGATCACCGATGAAGAATATGAAGAAATTCGTGAGCAAGTTCTAGCGGAGATTAAAAACAGTCCTGCCCTCAGAGAAGGTGCAAAAAGTATTGTAGAAGAGTATGGAGAATACGCTGAGCTCAAGCATAAGATACCGGAAACCATACGGACACACACTGACAGAATCAAAGAGATTGATGGACGTTTAGGAGAAGACCCGAACATACAGCAAGAAGGGAATATAAAGGTTGCGCTCTGGGAGTTGGAGCGTACGGAATCAAGAGACGAACAAGGTGCAAGCAGCTATGAAGCACAAGCAGAGGAAGCTAGATCAGCTCTTGAGGGAATAAAAGGAGCCGAGGCAACCAGTTCTCCCGAAGCGAGGGCAACAAAAATTACGATTACCGTAGACCGCCAAGGTTCGCGGTGGGAGCGCACAGGAAATACCTTTTACGAGGATAGTCAGTCGTTGCGTGACGAACGAGATCGGCAAGAGAAAAACCTCCAGGAACAAAAAAACGAAAAGAGAGATTGGGATAACAAAAAAGACGGTATATTTGGGCAAGGCGCAGAGAAAAAAGCAGCCCTCCTTCGCCTAAACAGCGCCATATCTGCAACAGAGGTATTGCTCGCAGATGCCAACAAAAAGCTGGAGGACTTAATGAATGAAAATGATCGGGAAATTGCACAGCTAAAGCCCCTCCTCGAGTTTGCAAAAATCTTAAAAGAACCAGTTCCAGGAACACTGGACGAGGTAATTCAGAAGATAAAAGAAACAGCGGAGAGTAAAAAAACTGAGGCTGAACGAAAAATTAACGAACTAGAACAAGCCAAAGCCGCTAGGTACCAAGAGAAAGTAACTCTTTTAACTGAGAAAGAACAGTTGAGCAACGAAAAGGTTCAACTTGAAGAAAGCATCAAAACAATGAGCGAGCACAGAACGGAACTGGCAAAGAAGTTTGAAGTCAATCTCCAGGAACGCTTCTAAAATAGCCACCGCACAGACAAAGCTGCGCCTTAGTCCCGCGGCAAATCAACCACCTTAAATACTTCAGCGAGAGACGTCTCGCCGTTAATTGCTTTCAGTACGCCTTCTTGCGCCATAGTGAGAAACCCTTGGCGACGCACGTGTTTCGCAATCTCGCCCTCGCTCGGGTTGTCTCGCAGGAAATTTCCTAATTCTTCGTCCATAAATATTGCCTCATGCACACCGACGCGTCCTTTGTATCCCGTTTCGTCTGCACTTTGTGGATCCGGAACCCATACCGTGTCGAGTGAAGCGGGGAGGAGACTCTTGTCCTCTACGGTCGAGAGTATACGCTCCATAATCTTTTTTTCTTCATCTGTTGCCGCCACCTGTTTGCGTGCATTTGGATCAAGGGTTCGCACCAGGCGCTGCGCCATCGCAACCGTCACCGCAGAGGCGAATGTTTTGGGATCTACTCCCAAGTCCACAAGGCGCGGGAATGTACCCGCCGCGTTGTTGGTGTGGAGTGTGGAGAACACAAAGTGACCGGTGAGCGCGGCCTGCAGTGCCACCTCGGCAACTTCGCTGTCACGGATTTCTCCCACCATAATTACGTCTGGGTCCTGACGAAGCACGGAACGGAGTCCCGAGGCAAACGTGTAGTCGGTGCCGTTTGTTTGCGTCTGCACGATACCAGGAAGGTGGTACTCAATAGGGTCTTCAATGGTTACCACTTTAATTTCTGGGGTGTGAATGTGGCGCAGGAACGCATAGAGGGAAGTGGTCTTCCCTGAGCCGGTAGGACCAGTAGTGAGAAGCATCCCGTTGGGGCGCACAATTTCGAGCTTTAATCGTTCAAGGAGTTTTGAATGAATGCCCAAATTCTCAAAATCAACGCCGAGAATAGATGGATCAAGGAGGCGCAGCACAAATGACTCGCCATACGCGCCCGGAATCACCGATGTGCGAATTTCAATTTCCCCGGTCCCGCTCGGCACAGAGAATCGGCCGTCCTGTGCACGGTTCGCAACATTTAACTTAAGTCCCGAAATAAGCTTTATGCGGTTGGCGAGCAGGCGATACGCACGCGCATCGAACGTAAATGCGTCAGTGAGCACTCCGTCGAGACGTAGACGCAAACGAACTCCTGTTTCTTCGGGCTCGAGGTGTATGTCAGAGGCGCGAAGCGAGAACGCGGCCGCCATAATATCCTCGAGTACGCGCGACACTCGCGCCTGCGAACCGTCCCGAAACGCTTCGTCCAGGTGCGCTCGAAGCTTAGACACCGACGAGAGCTCGCCGCTCAAGGCCACCAACTCGTCAGTAGACAAATCAAACACGCCAGCACGGGTTGTGTGCGCAAGAGACAGGTCGTCGTAGCGGCCCCACGCAAACTCCAAACTTTTTCGAGAAATAATGAAGCGCTCAATCATAAACCCGCGCGCCTCGAGTGCCTGTTCTACTGCCGGCAGGGCAGTGTTCTGTGGGCTGTGAATAGCGAGCGAGATGTGGTGGCCATTTTTATCAAATACCACACTCTCGCTGGATCTACTTTCTGCCTCGGGCAGTAGGCGTAGCGCGTCAGCGTTTATAGGCACAATGGTGAGGTCGGTATACGTAAAGCGGTACTTTTCAGCAAGCATTTTCGCCAAATCCTCCTCCTCGGCCTCGCGCACGCGATCTAGCTGGGCATCTTCGTTTTCTGTATCAAAATGAACCGTCATATAAAGGGAATAATAGCACCCGGGCCGCTAGGTACTTGACAAAACAGTGCATTTATGTATATAATATAGGTACGATTCTTGCTCTTTCCACGACGAATAAGTCAGCAAAGAGCCCAACCAATCAACACAAGGAGGGACACCGTGTCCATTTCGAAACTTCTGCTGGTCGTGTCTGCTGCCATGACCGTGACTGCGTGTGCTTCGACCGGTCACTTTGATCCCGCAACGGGGCAATCGGTGTCGGTCGTCGAAAGCGGCACATGCGTGCCGGGAGAGAAGCAGGACGGCAAGTCTTGCGTCTGCTCACGGAAGAACGGCAACTACACCAACTGCACAATGCAGGTCTTGGGGAAGGCTCCGCCAACCCCCCAGTACCTGATCACGCGCTGTTTGGGTCAGACAGAGATGACCTACCAGCAGTGCATCAGCCACCCTGGCTTCTACAATGGATCAGACGGGCAGCCATATCGGTGTGAGTACACCGGAGACCCGCGTTGCGGCTATATGCCAAGACCAGTGTTTCCTCAATCCCGGCAGTGCCACCCCACTCTCAGCTCTCCCTTCTGGGTTTGGTGCCGCTGACCCTTCGTCGTTCTCGCGCCCAGCCCCCAAAGGGGGGGCGCGATTTCGTATGTACCCGGCAGATACGAGTGTACAATTAGAGCAATGGAACGGTTTCTCCCGAATTTAGACGCCCTCACGAGCGAGGCACGTGCGTTTGCCAAAGGACTCTCTCGTCGAGAGCGCGGAGCCACTCTTGTTACTCTTTCTGGCGAGCTCGGAGCAGGGAAGACCTCGTTTGTGCAGGGCATCGCTGGCGCGCTTGGTGTGCCCGGCGCCGTCACCAGCCCTACATTTGTTCTGGAGAAAATATATCCGCTTCACAATGCATCATTCTCCAAACTTATACACATAGACGCGTACCGTCTCACGAGTGGAGATGAGCTGCGCGCACTTGGATTTGATGAGCTGATGGGAGAGGCACAAAACCTCATCTTGCTTGAGTGGCCGGAGAAAGTAGTGGACCTGTTGCCTGCGCCCGCGCACCGGATAACTCTTACGGTGCCAGAAGCCACTGACGGCAGGAATATTTCGTATGCCTAAGGCAGCCGCACAAAAACAAAAGCGCTTGGTATTGCTCGATGCGCACGCGATTATTCATCGCGCGTACCACGCACTTCCAGACTTCACCGGTCCCGCAGGACAACCAACTGGCGCACTCTACGGGCTCTCGAGCATGCTTCTCAAAATCGCAACTGATTTGCGACCAGATTACATCGTTGCGTGCTACGACTTGGCCGGCCCCACCGTGCGTCACGAAGCATACGAAGACTATAAGTCTACGCGCGGAAAATCAGACGACGCACTCATCACTCAGTTGAACAGCTCGCGCGACGTGTTTGCAGGATTCTCAATTCCTATTTACGAACGCGCAGGCTTTGAAGCAGACGACGTGCTCGGGACAATCTGCAAGGAGCTTGAGAGTGATCGCAGTATTGAAATCATCATTGCATCAGGGGATATGGATACGATGCAACTTATCGACCAGGGAAGGGTATCGGTGTACACCCTGAAGAAGGGACTCAATGACACCATTTTGTACGACGAAAAGGCAGTCATTGAGCGCTACGGATTTGCACCTGAGGCAATCGCTGACTACAAAGGACTTCGCGGCGACCCTTCCGACAACATAAAGGGTGTGCCGGGTGTGGGAGAAAAGACCGCTACCGAGCTTATCCAAAAGTTTGGGAGTATCGAAAACATATACAAGACTCTCAAGAAAAATGAAGGAGCCTTTCTCGAGGCCGGCATAAAGCCGCGAATGATTCAGCTCCTTAAGGATCACGAAGAGGACGCGCTCTTTTCTAAAATGCTCGCGACCATTCGCACCGATGCGCCCATAGCCTTCAAACTTCCAAAGAAAGAATGGAAGGATGAAATGAA
Source organism: uncultured Candidatus Saccharibacteria bacterium (assembly GCA_964577025.1). Classification (GTDB taxonomy): domain Bacteria; phylum Patescibacteriota; class Minisyncoccia; order Phycocordibacterales; family Phycocordibacteraceae; genus C7867-001. The sequence continues at coordinate 11,076 of CAZNVT010000012.1, read as the reverse complement.
ACAAGAGCGCATCTTTGCACTCTTTGATGAGTTTGGATTCCGGACGCTGCGCCAGCGTGTTCGCTTGCTGACCGATCAAACAGACGAAGAGGGAGAACAAGCAATGGAAGAAATGGAAGCAGAGGAGACCGCAGAGAGCGTGGACCAAGGAAAACTACGTGAAGCCAAGGTAATGTTGTGGCTTTTGTATTCGGAGTTCACCAATCCCGACTACGACGACATACTTGGGTTTACCAAAACCAACACGTTCGACGACGCGTACGCGGAGCTTACGCGCAGACTTGGTGAAATTCCTACACTGCAAACACTCTACGACAGCATAGAGAAGCCACTCATTCCTATCGTGGAGGAAATGGGCCACTATGGCGTGCGCATAGATCGCGCACTTATGGAGTCCCTTCGAAGTACGTATCAGGCTGAGTTGGACGGCATTGAGAAAACCATATTCAATCTTGCTGGGCACGAATTTAATGTGAGCTCACCCAAGCAGTTGGGCGAGGTTCTCTTCGATGAATTGGAGCTTGTCGTGAAGGGACAAAAGAAAACAGCCGGAGGGCAACGGTCTACCAAAGAAACAGAACTAGAAAAAATCCGTGAGCTGCACCCGATTGTGGAAGAGGTGCTTAAATACCGTGGGCTGCGCAAACTGCTCGGCACCTACATAGAAGCTATCCCGCCACTACTTGATAGCGACGACCGCTTGCACGCGCAGTTCCTACAGACAGGCGCGGTCACTGGCCGTATGGCGAGCCAAAACCCAGGGCTCCAAAATATTCCTATACGCACAGAACAGGGGAGGGCAATTCGTAGCGCCTTTATACCGAGCGACGGCTTCACGCTCGTGGGGCTCGATTACTCGCAGATAGAACTGCGCATCGCAGCAATTCTGTCGGGGGACGAAAAACTCTGCGAGATTTTCCGTAGCGGCCGCGATGTACACACAGAAGTCGCAAGCCAAGTTATGGGTGTAGAGGCCAGTGCAGTGGACCGAGAAATGCGCAGGCGTGCAAAGATAATCAACTTTGGAATTTTGTATGGAATGGGTGTGAATGCATTGAAGACGCAGCTGGGCACCAGTATTGGTGAGGCGCAGCAGTACCTCGAGGACTACTTCACTACGTTCTCGCGTCTCAAGGAATACTTGGAAGAGACCAAAGGATTCGCGCGTAAAAATGGATACACCGAGACACTGTTTGGTCGCCGCCGCCAGTTCCCAGAGATGAAATCTCCAATGGCCTACGTGCGTGCACAGGCCGAGCGCATGGCCATCAATGCACCTATTCAGGGTACGCAGGCAGATGTGATTAAGCTTGCGATGGTGCGTATAGATGCGTGGCTTACAGAAATTGATGCACGCAACGACGCACACCTACTTCTGCAGGTGCATGACGAACTTGTGTACGAAGTAAAAACGGAGCGAGTCGAAGAAATAGCTCGCGGTATCGAAGACATCATGGAAGGCGTGCTCACCACTGAGCAAAGAAGTGGTGTGCCAATTCTTGCTGAATGGAAATCAGGAAAGGATTGGGGCAGTATGCAGAGCGTATGATCTATCTCTTTCACGGCTCGGATGCCAACAAGGTGCGAGCAAAGGCCTTTCAGTGGGTAGGGGCAGCGCGCGCAAAAGCACCAGACGCGGTCTACATACGCATAAACAGCGAGGATATGAGCGAGAGTGTGCTGCGCGGAGCGCTCAGTACGCAGGGACTGTTTTTCTCGAAGTCACTCATACTTCTCGATGACCCGTTTGCACTGAGCGAGTCTGGAGAGACGGTGCTTGAGCTCCTTGGCGAGCTAGCAGAGTCGGCAAATCCGGTGGCTATTGTTGCGCCAAAATTGCTCGCAGCTCGTGCAAAGAAGATTGAAGCCAAAGCAGAAAAAGTATTTAAGATAGATGCGATTGAAAAAACTGCGCGCGGATTTAATAGTGGACTCGTGAATGCGCTCTCGGCAAAAGATGGTGCGGGGCTCTGGAAGGAACTGCAAAAAGCCTACCGAGAAGGCGACGCGCCGGAGCTTGTGCACGGACTACTGCACTGGAAGGCACGAGACATGATGCAAAAAGGAAACCCGAAATGGGGCAGGGAGGGCGCAAGAAAGCTTTCTGTAGAACTGATTGAGTTGGTGTCCACATCGAGAAGTGGGGATGTGGGGTTGAAGGAGGGGTTGGAGAGGTTTGCACTGAGTATATGATTCTCACTGAAAAACCAGAACACAGTCGCGCCATACGAATTCCCGATATCACGGGCATTAAAGGTATTAAATCGCACGAATGGATGGCTGAAGATCTAACCCGGTCAATTCAAGCTGCGGACGCAAATTTCCTTGTTGCTCTAGGTTTGTTTTGTTACACAGAGGCACTCGGTTTACAACTTTTACAATTCAGAGCAAAAGACCCTAATGCTAAATATAGTCCCAGGAACTGTTTTAATACTTTCGCTCGCGACTATCTTGGTTACGGAGAGGTACTGAATAACTACAAAGATATTTACGGGATTTTTAGGAATGGATTGTGTCACGAATATTTTATAAAAGTAGAGAAGGGTGGGCAGGGGGGCGTCTCTCACTATTATTCAGATGAGGACAAAGAGTCATCATTTAACCAAGGAGTTGATATAACAAAAGGCATCGCATTCTCACCAGATGGAAAATCTAGAGTATTTGTAATCGAACCCTATCTGCAAGACTTTGTGTCTGCACTAGAAAAACTAGGGAAAGAAATGGCGCTAGAGGATTGGAACCCAGACATTGTTTACATTTAGGTTGCGCAAAATAAAATGACCACTACTGGGCTCGCTTGTGGTCACAGATAATTTTCTGCTGAAAATTTCCGCGACCCCGCCTCAGCACCTTCGTGCTTCCGGCTCGCACAAAATGTCCCACATTTTGTGCGCCCACCTGGATTTGAACCAGGGACCGTCTCCTTAAAAGGGAGCTGCTCTACCAACTGAGCTATGGGCGCAATGTCACTGTTATACCGCTAATACGTGTACAGGTCTACGGTCAGGCCATTTTCATCAAGCAATTTAATACCGTCGCGAGTTTCTTTCCACAGATCACCGTAGGTGCGCGTGGAGTCATTTTTGCGCGTGAGTTCTGTGCGGCCAAGGTAAATGCGCCAACTGTCCGAAGAAAACTGAGCATCAAACTGATGACTTGCTACACAGCCATTGTAGGTGAGGTACGTATCAATAAGGGAAAGACAGTTTCCAGAGAGGCTGCGGCGGTCGTCGGGCACCATACAGGAACTGGTATTTCTAATCAGGTTGTAGCAGGTGCTGTCCTTGTATGAGTTACCGGCAAAGTGTCGGTCAAATTCATCAGCGGGCGCGGGGCAACGTTTTGCTAGTGGTGGGTAGAAGTCCTGAGTATTTTCGAGGTAGCCGGTGCACATATTTTCTGCAAAGGATGTGCCGATAGGGGATTCACCTGTGACAATGTACGCGCGCTCACCCGGAGAAAGTACGATGGGTGCGTTTCCGTTTACACGCCCAGTGGACGGAGTCTTGGTACCACGTCCGATAGTCGCGCCTTTGTCGCTTGCAATAGACTGCAAGCGCCAACCGGTAATAGTCACAGGAGCGCTCGCGCTTTGCGACACCTGAATAGTTACGTACTCCTGGTCGGGATTAGTAGAAGAAAAATTGCCACCCGTAATGCGCACTACTCCACGAAGTGGGGAGGGGGTGCTCCAGAGTGCCTGCTTGCGGGACTCAACCTGCAAATCCGAAAGCTGGTTTTGGATACTGGTAAGGTTGCTGCGGTATTCCTGATACTTCACGCCAGGAAGCGAACCGGTAACGTTCATCTTTATGTTTGGTACCCAGTTGTTGCCGTACCCTTGTTGTTCTTGATTCACGCCTGTAATGGGGGTGATGTAGGGACCCGCAAATGAAATAGGCTGCGCAGGGCCACCACCGGCAAGCCAAAGCACAAAGAAAAACACCATCATCGCAAGAAAAAAGAGGAACTCGCTTTGCATACGATTATGATACCGTGCCCGTTTTCAATTTCTCGAGTTCTTCACGTACTACATTCGCATCACTCCACAGTGTGCGCTTTCCATTTGCTTCCATAATGTACGGATCCGTTCCTTTGCCGGTCACGAGCACAACGTCATTGGGGTGCGCTAGTGTGAGTGCGGTGTGTATAGCTTCACGTCTATCCATAATGATGTGTGGAGTACGCTTCATACCTGCAGCCATTGCGTCGAGTATTGCTCTTGGGTCTTCTTCGTACGGATCTTCGTTGGTGAGGATTACCTCGTCGCACTCTTCGTCTGCAATCTGTCCCATTAATGGACGCTTCCACGTGTCGCGACCACCACCGGTGTTTCCCAGTACACAAATTTTGCGACGCTTTCCATATGCGCCATAGAGCGCGCGCAACGAATCTGGGGTGTGCGCATAATCCACAATGGCCACAAAGTCCTGGCCGGCTTCTATTTTTTCTGCTCGACCAGGAATGCGGGTGAGTAGATGGAGTGCCTCCGCGCTCTTTTCAGCGCTCACCCCAAGCCACGCGGCGGTTTTTATAGCAGCAAGCGCGTTCAATACTGAAAACTCTCCAGGCTGCGGAATTTCAAATAGTACTCCTTCGTATCGAAATGTTACGGCACCATCGAGAAGGTGCACGTCTTGCGCATCTCCAATCCCAAACGGAAGTTTGGTTTCTACAGGAAGCGCCAGATACGGCTTTGCATACTCGCTATCGCTATTCGCAATAATTGCGCGCGGACGTTTTGGAGAATGGGCGAGTGCTTGTCCCAGGCGAAACTTCGCTTTTGCATAGGCTTCCATAGAGCCGTGTGACTCGATGTGTTCCTTTTGGAGATTGGTAAAAATAAGCGCGTCCATATCAAGGAATTGGTGGCGGTGTTGAACTGCGCCCTCACTGGTCACTTCAATGACCGCATATTTCGCACCTTTCTCTACTGCGTTTCGCAAAAACTTTTGGAGAAACCCGCGCCCCGGCATCGTCATTTTGAATAGGTTTGGTCGGGAGTCTTCGTTTACCGCAAATCGTATGGTTCCCGCCATCGCGGTGGGGTAGTCAGCGTGGCGCAAAATAGCAAAGAGCATTTCTGACACGGACGACTTGCCCTTGGTCCCAGTAATGCCAATCACCGTGAGCTTTCGTGCAGGGAAACCACACATAAACGCAGACACCGCTACCCACGCCAAGTGATAGGGTCGAAGCAATGCCACATACGTGCGGCGTGGAAGGAGAGACTCAAGAAGATTTCGAAGAGTGTCCATATTAGCGAGAAGCAGAAGACAGGGCTGCTTTTAGTCGAGCATCTTTCCCAACAGCAGACTTCGGGATACTAGAGAGCGCACCGCGCGCTTCGCGGTCGGTATAGCCAAGTGCCACCAGCGTGTCGAACACATCCGCATCGCTCTCGTCGTGGCCCTCTTCGCGCCCTCCGAGCTTTTCGGACAGTAGGACAGTGAGTTTGTCTGCAGCTTTCTTGCCAAGCCCTGCCACACGGGTGAGGTAGTCGATGTCGCGGCTAGCGATGGCGCTCTCCAGTGCCTTGCGCGGTCCTCGTCGCATTATGGAAAGGGCAGTCTTGGGTCCCACACTCGGCACCGTAATAAGTAGCTCAAAAAACGAACGGTCCTCTTCGGTTAGAAAGCCATATAAATCAACCCCGTCCTGCTTTATGGAGAGGTAAGTCTTGAGGGATAGATCGGTCCCGGCGGAGAGGTGCTCGGTAGAGGCAAGCTGCACGTAGACACCCCAGCCAGAGACGTCCACCACCACCCCGGACAAGTCCACGGTGCTAACCACCCCTCGAAGCTCTCGAATCATACGTATATCCTAGCATTTGTTGCATATCAATCGAATCTATCGTACTATCCGTCCTACATGGCAATCACTTCATCCGCAAAGAAAGCGCACCGAGCTTCCCTCAAGAAGCACGTATTTAACGTACGCCGCAAGCGCGTGCTCACCGACTCAGTAAAGACCGTTAAGAAGCTTATGGTGACTGACACCAAGGCTGCTAACCTGTCTCTCGCTGAGGCATACAAGGCTATTGATAAGGCAGCAAAGACCGGTGTTATCAAGAAGAACACCGCAGATCGCAAGAAGTCTCGCCTCGCACTCGCTATTGCACGAGCAGCGAAGTAGGGAAGGAAAAGAAGAAACCCCCGGACATCTGTCCGGGGGTTTCTTCTTTGTGTGTGCTTCTGGAATGGAACCAGCGATTACGCTTTTCGCCCGCGAGTCTGCACCTCGTCGTCACTCGGTTTGCTCTGGGCACCGCCTCGTTGTTTTGGTCTGCACTCCCAAATGCAGACAAATAAAAGCTGCATAGTCGCTGCGCTCCTTGCATCTCTAAACATACTCCGGCGATCGATTCCATACGCGAGCCAAACTCTTGGCTCGCTCCAGAAGCACACGACAAAACGCCCCTAATGGGGCGCTTGTCTAGTGTGCTTCTGGATGGAATCGAACCATCATTACGAATTCCGCAAACTCGCGTCCTATCCATTGAACGACAGAAGCCGAGAGATGTGAACAGAAAGTGCGCCGCGCACATATTCTGTTCAACTGAACGAGGCTTGTGTACCCTCGCGAGTCCCCGAGTAGTAGGGTACAGGAGCAAGGAGTGAGGGCCCCGAACGTTTTTGACTCTATCCTTTCCTGGCACTATACGCAACTTTTTATAGTCGGAACAATGCAACCATCCAGTCCATAATCGACTCATCGTGCTTGCCCTCTTCTACGTGGTGACTAAAGAATTCGTAAATCTCCACAGGGTCATGACCCACAATAGGGATAAGCAGGTGGGGGGCAAGAATGCGTTTAGTTTTAATAGAGAGGGAAGGGGGCCACGACGGATCAACGTATTCGAGCACACAAAAGTGCAGCATCTCGTCGTACGTATAGAGCGTCTGGTCCACCATTACGCCGGCGTCCGTAATAGCAAATTGGTGCGTGCGTAGTGACTTTGCTGCGGTGAGAGCCACCGAACCACTCGCGGCCACAATTACGAGACCCAGAATGATGTTGTTGAAAAGAATACACGCCACTACGCCCGCAAGCGCTATAAGGCCAAGAGACCAGTACCAATCGGCGCCTTTTTCTTCGAATGCGTATTCCTGTCCTTCCCACTGGTAGAAGACCGTGCGGGCCATATGTGTAGATGATAGCACTTGCGCACTGTCACACGTATCTAATACACGGAAAAAGCGGAGGAGGCGAGATTCGAACTCGCGGTGCCTTGCGACACTCCTGTTTTCAAGACAGGTGCACTAAACCACTATGCGACTCCTCCAAGAGTGTTTATGCTTCTTTCGAAGCGTCTGGTGTAGTAGGTGCTGGTGCCGGTGCAGGAGCAACGGTTGTTGCGCGGCTTCGGTCAGCACGGAACCATACCAGATATACGAGCTCAGGAATACCGAGCCCGTTTACGATGAGTAGAAATACGAACCACCACTTTTGACCACCCCGTGCTGCGTGCCAAAGCGCGTAGCCTTTAATTCCCACACTCCACAATGCAAGCACCACAAAGAATGGAAGCGCAAAGGGAAACATAAACGGAAAGAGAGTATCAAGAAAACCAGTGTGTGCGTACCACGTATTCATCATACCGGCAGACTATAGCACGGAGGAGCCCCGACGTGTAGGATTTGGTATATGCGCTATATGGCAATTGATTACGGTTCCAAGCGGGTGGGTATAGCCTTCTCTGACGAGAGTGGGGCAATGGGCTTTCCTCACTCAACACTTCCCAACACCGGACGCCTTATTGATGAGGTGCTCACACTCATTACCCAAAAAAATGTTGGTACGGTGGTGATGGGTGAGTCACGTGCGTTCGACGGCACACCAAACCCCATAGCAAAAGAGGCCAAAGTATTTGGTGCAAGTGTAGAGAATCGCGCGCACATACCGGTTGTGTTTGAGCCCGAAACACTCACCACACAAGAAGCGCGCAGAGATTTTGAGGGTGTGCGCCAACCAGGGAGCGGAAGCGCGCTCGTGGACGCGTCAGCTGCCGCACTCATACTTACTAGTTATTTAGATAGACAACGACACTATGGAGGAAATACATAATGGGGAAGCGGAAACAGCTGCGGTAGAGCCAGAAGTGCTCGACGCGCCTCGTATTAGCATCGACGATGTTCTGAAGGTCGATGTAAAAATTGGCACGGTACTTGCAAGTGAGCCTGTGCCCGAGACAGACAAACTTCTAAAACTCTCAATAGATTTTGGTGAACCAGCTGGACCAAGACAAATTGTTTCTGGTATTGCAGGTTACGTGGAGACTCCCGAGGAACTTATTGGGAGACAGCTTGCATTCATCACAAACCTGAAACCGCGCACGATTAAGGGTCTTGAAAGTAACGGTATGTTGTTTGCAGTTGGAAATGAAGACACGTTTGCGTTTCTTTCTCCCGACCGCCTAGTTCCCCCTGGCACTAGCGCTCACTAGATTTCACCAGTCGCGCGAGATACCACCCGCGCAGGTGAGTGTGTGGGCGGTATACTGACAGAGATATGTCTGACAGTTTTTTAACACGACTCCTGCGCGTAGAACTTGCGCCACCAAGGTATTTGTCGATGCCGTCTGCGGGAATTGATATTTCAACCAGTGGGATTAAAACGGCCGTACTTGCCGAGCGTCTTGGTGGACTTGAACTTGTGCGTTTCGGTGAACACCTCTTGCCAGCAGACGCCGTGAACGGGGGAGAGATGACCGACCCTGTTGTTGTGGCGGGTGCTCTTAAGGATATTGCGCGCGAACACAAAGTGCACTTCGCTAATATCGCCCTTTCAGAATCCCGAAGCTATTTGTTCGAGGCCGAGTTTGAAGGCAATCACCAAAAAGACACTTCTGCCACATTGCGCACGCTTGCAGAGCAGCATCTCGATGAATATGTGCCCCTGCCCCCAGCAGACGTAGTGTTTGACGTCATTCCTGTGAAGAGTACGGACACAAGCACGGTAGTGTCTGGGGTGGGGTACGCCAGGCGCGTTATTGAAGAATCACTCGCCACACTCGATGAGTCAGGGATCACCACGCGTGCGATTGAAAGCGAGACGTTCTCTATGGCGCGCGCCCTTATGCCAAAAGACAGTCTCGAAACAGTACTCATCATTGATATTGGAAAGACAGCCACCAAACTCGTTATTGTCACCGGACAGATTCCACGATTTGCGACCACACTCGACATCGGAGGGGATGCGCTCACACAAGCGGTAATGAAGCACTTCAATGTATCGGAAGAAGAAGCAAAAAAAATAAAAGCCGAAAAGGGATTGGTGAGTCAAAACGATAAAGAAGAGTATATGGCGACTATGCTCATCACCGTCTCCGCTATCCGCGAAGAAATTATCCGCAGACTCGAGTACTGGCAGGGAAGGGCGGTTGCGGGTTCCGTGCATGAGCCCGTCACCCGCGTGCTCCTTGCGGGAGGAAATGCTACGGTGCGCGGCCTCCCAGAGTTTCTGGAAACAGCTATAAAATTGCCGGTGAGTTTGGGTGATGTGTTCACCAATCTTGCCTCAAGAGACCAGTGGCTTCCGCCGATTAACCATCTTGAGTCGCTGGCCTACGCCACAGCAATCGGTCTGGCACTTCGCGATTTCCACCACTCGTAAGCTATGAATTTGCTACCCACTGCACGAAAAAAGATACTCACCAAGCTCTACTTCACTCGAGTGGCAGTAGTGGCTGCGGGAATGCTCTCGCTCACTCTTTTCATTCACCTGACACTAATGGTGCCTGCTTTTGTCGAGACACACCTGGCTGTGAGTGCGCGCGAGCGCGAGGTAGCGGGACTTGGTGAGCGCCTCGCGGTGTCTGACGACAAGCAAGTGAGCGAGCGTGTCTCGGTGCTTACTGCGCGGGTCTCTCAGCTGGCACAAAGCGCACGAACACACACCGCAAGTAGTGTGTTTCGAGGAATTCTAGCCGTACCGCATCCAGGTGTGCGAATCACCGGTTTGTCATTTGCGCCCGGGTCAAGTGCCAAAATGGTACTGGTGGGTGTGGCAACTACTCGCGAGTCACTGCGTTCCTACACCGCTACGCTCGGCACGCTTCCGTATGTTTCGAACGTGGATTTGCCAATAAGTGCCTATGCAAAGGAGGCAAACATAGAATTTACTATCACCCTTACTGGCAGCTTTATCTTATGAACCGCGCACAATTCATTCAACTCGGTATAGCGCTCAGTGTCCTGGTGATACTGGTGGCTCTTTCGGTGGGTGCAGGAGTCTATCTTGAGTCTCAGAAACAGAGAGCAGTACAGTTGGGGCAAGAGGTTGCGCAAAAACAATCAGAAGCAGTGCGAATTGCACGTGCTCGCGAAGCACTGCCGGTGCTCGAAGAAGCTGAAGGAGTGGTGGCACAGCGTTTGGTTCCTGCCCGCGACATTGTGTCTTTTCTTGAACGACTAGAGAAGCAGGGGAAGGCGCAGGGAGCTTCGGTTAAGGTGCTTTCGGTTAATCCGGTACAGGTTGAGTCGCAGTCACGCATCTCCATCTCTCTTACCATAACGGGCTCATTTGATTCGGTGCTCCGTACACTGGGCGCTATTGAGTACGGACCATACGATTTGTCCCTCACGAATGTGGCGGTGACTACCGCTGGCGCCGAAGAAGCTGCGGGCGGGTGGACTGCTTCAGTTACGGTGTCGGTCGGAACTACCGGGGAGCCAGTGGCTACAAAAAATTAACTATGGAATACCTACGTACACTTCTAGGAAGAATAAGAGCCATCTTTTCTATTTCCTCGCATACTCATCCGGTTCGTGACTGGTTTCTTATTCTTGCTGTGTGCGCCGTGTGTGTGGGCATAAGTATCGGCTGGAATGTGTGGAATTATGTTTCGACGCAAGCGGTGCTAGAGCAGGCAGCAACAGCAGCTCCGGTTCACGGATTTGACCGCAGTGTCGTAAATGATATGGAACAAGCTTTTGCCGAGCGAAAGGTAGAAGCGGAGAAGTACCAAGGTACCTACCACTTCGTTGACCCAAGTCGGTAGCCGGGGGTACTGTAATAGAGCCCTCATAGCTTAATGGATAAAGCTGCGGACTTCTAAGCCGTCGATCTTGGTTC
>CAZNVT010000011.1:10678-19949 GCA_964577025.1 uncultured Candidatus Saccharibacteria bacterium | reverse complement strand
GTCATACAGGCATACAGCAAAGCCGCGAGTAAGTATCCGGCGCTTTTGACGATGCTCCTTATTGGTGGACTCGCCATCGAGCTCACCAGTGTGGGCGGCCCTCTCGTGATGCGTGAGTTCATCAATACACTCTCTACACACCAACCCTCTCCAGAGGTCGTGCAGTCTTTGCTCCTCATTCTCGGTTCCTTTGGGGCAGTACTTTTGTTTGGATGGACAGGACAACGTGTGCGACTCTTTGCGCTTACGCGTCTAGAAATAAAGGCGATGGTAGACCTTTCTCACCAGGCGTTCTCGTATCTGCTCGGACATTCCTACGACTATTTCACGTCAAACTTCACCGGAACGCTTACACGCCGGGTAAACCGTTATTCGCAATCATTTGAAAAGATTGTAGATCAGCTCGTATTCAATTTCTACTCCACATTCCTTTTTGCGGTGGGCGTTATTGTCATTCTGTCGCTTCGCAATACCTGGCTCGGTTTGGGGCTTCTACTATGGACCATTGTTTTCACCTTTGTGCAGATACATATGACGCGTAAGTGGCAGCCACTACGCATCGAGAAGTCAGAGCAAGACAGTAAATTGAGCGGCACCCTCTCAGACGCCGTCTCCAACCACTCTGCCATCACCCTCTTTGCCGCAAAGAAGCACGAGCAGAAACTGTTTGGTGGGGTAGTGGGTGCGTGGCGCGACGCCACCACGCGCTCGTGGTCGCGCGATAACTGGAACTACGCGGTTCAGGGACTCTTCGTCATAGCTATGGAGCTCGGGCTCTTTATTGGCGGGGTATACCTCTGGGCACAGGGCACCATAACGGTGGGGGACTTCGTTCTTATACAGGTATATATGATTGGTCTTATTGATCGTGTGTGGGGCATTGGCAACACTATGCGCCATCTGTATGACTCGTTCGCTGATGCCTACGAGATGATTGAGATATTCGAGACCCCGCATGGTGTGAGTGATGTGCCGGGTGCTATTCCACTCGTGGTCACCGAGGGCGGGGTTGAATTTAAGGACGTCGTATTTAATTTCAATGAAACTCGCACCGTACTCGACAATCTCTCGCTTTCAATTACGCCACACCAAAAAGTCGCGCTCGTGGGCCCCTCGGGCGCTGGTAAAACCACCATTACAAAGCTGCTACTACGCTTGTACGACGTGTCCGGTGGTGAGATACACATAGATGGACAGAACATTGGTAAAGTCACCCAGGAAAGTCTGCGCGAAGCTATTTCGTTCGTCCCACAGGAACCGTCACTCTTCCACCGCTCCCTTATGGACAATATCCGCTACGGCAGACAGAGCGCCACAGACGAGGAGGTGATTGCTGCAGCCAAAAAGGCGCACTGCCACGAGTTCATCGATGCTCTGCCAGAGAAATACGAAACACACGTAGGTGAGCGCGGGGTAAAGCTTTCCGGTGGCGAGCGTCAGCGCGTCGCTATTGCTCGAGCCATTCTTAAAAATGCTCCGATACTCGTACTCGACGAAGCTACTTCAGCCCTCGACTCTGAGAGTGAGTCACTTATCCAAGATGCACTGCGCGTACTTATGGAAGGGAAGACGGTTATCGTCATTGCGCACCGACTCTCAACCATTATGAAGATGGACCGCATCTTGGTGATTGAAGACGGCAAAATAGCTGCTGACGGAACGCACGACGAGCTTCTCAAAGAGGGCGGCCTCTACCACAAGCTCTGGAGCATCCAAGCCGGCTCGTTTACCGCAGAATAGAGCCCGATTACTTAAGTAATTTATGTAGAGGGCCGGCGCGAAATCTCGCCGGCCCTTTTTATATGATCTGTCTTACAGAATATTCTGTTCTTTGGCCCATTTGAGAAGCTTTTTGTAAGTCTCAACCTTAAAGGGAGATGTGACGCTGATTAAATCTTCTAACAACATCCATTGCTTCTGCGTAAATTCGGGCTGTTGAGGGATGATACTTGCTTCGTCGCCCACGAATTCAAAGAAATACCATTTTTGTATCTGGCCCATACCGTGCTTTTCGGTAGGCTCAGGAAGCTCATAAGCCACCCATTCAGGATACTGTGCTATTTGCTTGAGACTATTTTCCGTTATCGCAGTTTCTTCGTGTGTTTCGCGCAATACTGCCTCATATGGGTCTTCATTGAGGTCAATACCTCCCTGCGGCATCTGCCACACACCAAATCGATCACTGCGCTCAAATGCAAGCACTTTTCCTTCTTTTATAATAACGGCCCCTGCATTTGCTCTGAAGAAGGCATTTTTCATATGAGTAATCATATCTTCTCATAAGCGCTGTTTCAATTTTGTAAGCTCAACAAGTAACACAGTGAACTGCGGGACTTACTATTTTCGCGAAATACCGTATTCTCAGTGTAATGAATCTCCACATAATGAAAGCGAGCGGGCGCTTGGGCAAGGTTGAGCCCGAGCTCACCGCTGCTTTTAATGAGATTGTCGAAAAGATTGACGGGAAACTTTCATTACCTGATATCGATGTAATGATGGCAGATAACCCCGATAACGTTATCCCAGAAACTGGCGTAGGGGGCTTCGCAATCAATGCAAACCTGCTTTACATAAACATCAATCCGGAATCTCCTCATGTACAGTCCCACCTACATCAAGAGATTGTAAGCACAATGGCTCACGAGCTTCATCACTGCGCGAGGATGCACACTATCGGTTACGGGAAAACATTGCTTGAGGCATTGGTTTCAGAAGGTTTGGCCGACCATTTCGATATAGAGATTAACGATAGTAAGCCACGCCCATGGAGCGTCGCTCTTAGTGAAGAGGACACTACTGCGCTGCTTGAAAAAGCTTCATTCGAGTTTGATAACGAAACCTACGATCACGCCGCATGGTTTTTCGGGTCAATAGACCAAGGTATTCCTCGATGGGCTGGCTACTCACTAGGCTTCACGCTAGTAGAAAGCTATATGCGAAAGACTGCGAAAACTGCATCAGAACTTGTAAACACGCCTGCCGAACTCTTTAAATAAGAGCCGTGAGTTCCCCTTGCTAAGGGGGTGATCTTTACCACAAACAGCTGGCTCGTTTTTTACTGACAAGTCCGTCTAGGCTCGTTTCCAGCACTTGCAATTTTAGAGTAGGTGTGGTATGATATGAACAGTCGTGTGGTAGCCATTCTGGCTCCGCATTCGCACATTTCTTCTAACTGAGGGAGGTCCACGTGGCCGATAAGCATTTGTACGGAAGGATTTCCGACTGGCTCATCCGCCACAAAGAGCGGGTTGCTATCCTTGCCGTTGGCCACATCGGTCTGCGGATTGAGGAATTTCTCTTCGATTGGTTGTTGTATGGGACGGTTAGTACCTTCCTTACGCACTCATTCGGAGCCGTTTACGGTTCACTCGCCACCTTTGCTGCAATGTGTCCGCTGTCAGCGCTAGTTTGCTTTTGGTACATCAAGCTCTACGACCTATCAAAGACCGATTGGTTTGGGCTTGAAGCCACAAAAAAACTGCGCGACGACGGCTCATTCACAGGCATTGGCAAGTGGTTCCACAAACTGGCACGACTTGGCGATGTCCCCGCTTTCATCGCTCTCAGCATCTATAGTGGTCCCTTTACTGTAACCGCATACATGCGACGGGGAAGTGAATACGCCGGATTGTCAAAACGCGACTGGGAAATATTCTGGGCAAGCGTTTTATTCTCGAATGCGTACTGGTCGCTGCAATGGGGGGCCATGGTGGAAGTCTTCCGTCTAATCGTGAGAACTGTTACTTGACCGGCGGTGGAAACACCGCCGGTTCTTTATAAAACTCGAAAATTTCTTACTGGCGGTTTGCTACAATATACCTATGGAAAAGCATAGATGGGTGGTGCTATCAGTATTGTCCGCTTTGGTCTTGCTTTCAATTGCAGGATCGGCATGGAGATACCTATATAACGAAAATTATTTTTTTAGTCTTGAGGCAAGTTGCAACTCTGACAAGGAGCGCTGCTTCACCAGAGATTGCACTAATCCAGATAGCTGTCCGTCCAACGGCTTAGCTGAATATAAAATTGTCAAAGTAAAGGCCACAGACTTTAAGAAATGTACCGATAGCTCGTGTACTACTGAGTGCGCTTCAAACTTAATTTCGTGCGACGTGAAGTACTGTGACGCTTCTCAAGAAACTGACGGTGTCACCTGCAGCTCTGTAGCTGAGAACAACCCGCCTCAATGAGTACAACAATGCCAGAAAATGATCCCGAGGGTCTGATAGAGCACTTAATCAATGACCCACAGGCCTACGTGGACTACGTGTATACACCCGCAGAGGAAGCAGTCATTGAGTTACGGAAGCGTGCTGCGGATTCCGATCTTGATAATACGGTAAACCATTTACCGCCTCTTGCGCACGGGGGCAACAAAGCCATCTATTCCGTATGTACGGCAACGCCCAACTACGTTGTGAGGCGTTTTATGAGTATCGCTGATGCCTTGAACCTGGAGCCACTTATCTTCGAGAGAAAGGGGGACAAATACGTTCCCCAGAACAATGAGTTTAAGCATTCTTTAGGTAAGTTGCATTTCAATAAGGGTACTCGTGCTGACAACCAGGCGATTCTCAGTTCAATAAATATTATTGATTTCAGTACGGCTCCTGGAAAAAAAATTGACGAGATACAGACAACTTGGGGTCAGCCACTACAAGAGTTTCATCACGAACTTCTGCTTTCCGTTTTTCCTAGCTTAGATCCGAAGACACACTTGTTTGATAATTCAGAATGGTTTCATGAAGTAGGTGGTACTGCTCGAGCCTACTACGACGCACTTTTAAGCATTGCCTTGCGTCATGGAATCTTATTCGATAATTTTCTTTTGAACGAAAGTGAGCTAGCGTTCACTAGAGATATTTTTCTTCCTGCCTTCATAAAAGTTTACAAAGACTCTGGACTTAAGCCGCTCGTGGTCGCCCTGGAGCCCACTGAGTTGGAGGGTTCAAAGTTTTGGATTGCCCACCCGCCCGAAACTGAAGAAACAGTACTTCACAAGTTAAAGAAATAGGCGTAGTCGTATATACTAATTATGATGGGTATCATTAGTAGTTGTGAAAATATCAGACTCGCGCTGTATCCCCACCTAGTACCCGTTGCGCTAGCGATGTTTTTGGCAGTGTATGCGGTTATAAAAACAAAACACTCGCGTCTCTCGATAGCTTTTCTCTTTTTTACAGTATCTTTCTCGTTATGGCTTCTGGGTGATTTAGTACTGTGGACCTCTGCGCCATACTCACTAATCTATTTCTCGTGGTCGCTCTTGGATTTCATAAACCTCGTCTTTTTTGTATTCGGAGCTTATTTTTTTGCATTGATAGCTAAAGATCGTATTTCTCTTTTCGAACGAATATTTTATATTGCTCTTTGCGTACCGGCCTTCATTATTACAGCACTAGGAATGTCCGTTGCTGATTTCAACCAGCCAGTATGTGAGGTAATGAATAATGCCTTCCTCACCGAGTACAAATTGTTTGCTGAGGCTGCGGTTGTACTTCTGATGTTTATTGCTCTCGTACGGAACTGGAAGCTCGAAACGGGAGTTAAGCAGGCTCGCATGCTAAGTGTATTCCTTGCAATACTTTTGTTCTTTGCTGTGTTTGCTGGTACAGATTATCTGTCATCGATTACAGGTATTTACGAGATCGGGCTCTACGGCCTCTTTGTTCTTCCTGTTTTTCTTATCGTCATCGTATTTTCTATGACCAATCTTGGGGTGTTTGAGTTTCGCTTGCTCGGTACGCAAATACTTTCTTACGCCCTCATTATTATGACAGGGTCACAATTGCTTTTCATTCAGGACTCCACACAAACAACACTTAGTGTTGTTACTCTTGCCATATCGATCTTCTTTGGAGTTTTGCTGT
Organism: uncultured Candidatus Saccharibacteria bacterium; assembly: GCA_964577025.1. Lineage (GTDB taxonomy): Bacteria > Patescibacteriota > Minisyncoccia > Phycocordibacterales > Phycocordibacteraceae > C7867-001. The sequence goes on along the minus strand of CAZNVT010000011.1, from coordinate 14,079 downwards.
TGCAGAATGCAAAAAAAGAGGAACAGGTAAGAGTGAAGGTAGAGAAACTAGCGAAAGAACTTGATGCCGCGAACAGTCAGCAGGTCATTCTCATCCATTTCATCACTCACCAGATTAAGGGGTTTGTAGCGAAGTCTCGTAACATTTTCTCTCTGATGATCGAGGGCGATTACGGGGTTCTACCGGAGCCAGCAAGGGTTGCCGCCCAAACGGGGTTTGAATCAGACACCAAGGGAGCGCAGACAATTGCAGAGATTCTTAACGCAGCAAATATTAAGAGTGGGAAGGTAGCGTATGCAATGGAAGCATTCGATTTGAAGGCGACAGTCGAGGCGATTGTAAACGACCTCAAACCGCTCGCAGATGCCAAGGGACTGACTCTTATCACAAACCTGGCGCCCGTCACCTATACCGGCGACAAGGCTCAGTTGGTAAATGCTCTCAAGAACTTGATTGATAACTCGATTAAATACACCCAGAAGGGGACAGTTGGCGTGACTCTAGCACAGGCAGACGGAAAAGTGCGCTTCGAAATTGTTGACACTGGCGTAGGAATCGACGCAGACGATATGAAGAACCTTTTCACCGAAGGTGGTCGCGGCAAGAATTCACAGAAAATTAATGTGGAGTCAACGGGATTTGGCCTCTACATCGTGAAGAACATCATAGAGGCTCACAAGGGTACAGTACGTGCCGAATCTGAAGGTACCGGCCACGGCTCCCACTTCATTGTCGAGCTTCAGCAGCAGGGCACTACGTAGCCCATTGACAGCGCTCAGACACGTACTATACTCCTGGCAGTTGTGGGGCATATACCGAGCTTCCTGCTCTTTGTGCGTGCAGATTTAGTGTGATTCGTGCTTTCGTAGCCTTTATCACCTTCTACACCCTCTTAACTATGCGTAGTTTCATATTTCGAAGCGCTTCATTTCTCTCACGACAGGTGCTTCCCTCACTTCTGGTAATAGCACTCGTATTTGCTCCGTTTCCGCCTCTCCTGCTTCCTTCAAAGCACTCACAGCAAAACGCAAAGGAGACCTACGAATCTACGTACGGTGTCAATAGTCCCGCGCCCACTATAGTGGCGCGCTATACCCGTGGTGTTTCAGAACCAGTTATTACCAAAGACACCGCAGTATCTGCGGTGTCTTTGGTTATGGGAACTAGTACCGTCGCGCTACCGATAATTGCAGAGGCAATTCCACCTGAGACTGTGACTCCGGTGAAACTTGCTACCACTCGTTCAGCACGAGTATCACCGTCAGCGCAAGCAAACGTTGCTGCGGCACAGCAAGTAGCTGCAGGCACGTCTGCGAGCGAGGTAGTGGAGGTTGGTCTGGATGCAAGCCTTAATATTGCAGAGACTCTAGACTCCCATGGCGCCCGCACACTTGCCGAGTATAACGAAGCAGGTGATCCAGTAAAAATTACTGCACCCGACGGCAGAGTTACATACTACTCGTATGACGAGGAAGGAAACCTAACGAATATGTACTCGGAGAAGTCTAAGGTGGTAGCTCGTGCTGGAGAGAATCCGCTTGCATTCCTTTCACGCGCTCTTTCCTCCTCTATGCGTGCCCTTGCTGGCGAGACCCCTACCAACAGTACCGCACTTAGTTATGAAGGAGGAGCTATTACCGAGGTTAAGGGAGGAAACAACGCCGTATCATTTGAATATGATGCGAGCGGGAATCTGAGTGCTCAAGAATCTAACTCTGGAGAAAGCATTGTGTACGCTTACGACGAGGAGGGGAACATCGCCGGCAAAGAAGTGCGCACCCTAGACACAGTAGTAGCGCAAAACACTTTCACTCGTATATTGGCTCGCGTAGGACTTACTGGACTAGCCCGCTCCTACGCACGTGCGTACGCAGGCACGGAGACCCTGGCACAGTCAGAAGCATATGGGTATGACGCCAGTGGCGAACTTTCAGCATTTTCCGTTTCTCTCGGTGAAGAAGTTGTAGGCCAAACAGTGACGGTGCCCACGGTTACTCCTATTTCTGCTCCAGTATTGGAAACGCAACCGGCAACAGAAACAGTGCTGCCTGCGGCCACACCTTCGGACACAGCTCCTGGTCTTGAGGTGCCAGCCGTCTCTGTGCCAGCAGCCACAACCACAGCGGAAACGCTTGTGTCATTCTTCAGGAGCTCACTCCAACATCTCGCATACGCATTTGTTCCATTCATGCCTCGTGCGTTTGCAGACATGATTGATGAAGTGGTGGCCCCAGCAGAGGAAGCTCCAACTCCTATGGCTTCTTCAAATAGGACTATAGGTGTCTGGAATACTCTCGACGTTCTGGGCAACCTAGTGGAAACGCAGAACGAGAAGGGTGAAATCACCAGCTATCGTTACGACTCTCGCACCGATGCACCCACAGGACGCACCGTATACGACCCGCAGGGCGCCGTGCTCATTGACGTGTCGTATGGGTTTGACTCAACAACTAACCGATGGACGTCTCGCGCAGAGGGAGGGATTGCGGAGTCTTACGAGTATGACCAAAGTGGCGAGCTCACTACGGTCAAAGGGAGAGCGGCAGCTGCGTATCGCTACGACGAACACGGCAACCGAGTTGAGAAGGCAGGTGCGAATGGGACGGTAGCATACTCCTACTCAGGTAATCGACTTGATAAGGAAACTTCCTCTGATGGTTCCAGTCGCTCGTACACGTATGACGAAACAGGAAATGTGACAAGCGTTGTTGATTCAGCCAAGGGCACCACTCGCTTCTCGTACGATGCTCGTGGGGCAGTTTCTCGTATTGAGCTTCCAGACGGTACCAACATTCGCTACACCTACGACGCACTAAACCGCAGAGTAGGGAAGAATGTGGCGGGACCTAGTGGCAACGAAGACCTCATCTACCGCTACGAGGGCGCAAATCTTACTCGTGTAGTAGGAGCAGATGGATCAACTCTCCGCCAGTACATCTACGGCCCAAAGAATAATTTGATTGCTATTGTCGCGGGCGGCGCTACGTACTCGGTTGTACTGGATTCGCACGGAAGCGTTGTTGCGCTTACAGACAAAGATTCAAAAGTTGCCGCGCGCTTTAGCTATGACGCCTGGGGAACACCCACCAGTAGCCTCCGTCCCGACCTCACCGACTTCTACTACACCTCTGGCTTCTATGAGCCACTCGTAGGTGTGTACTTGCTCGGGCCACGCACCTACGACCCCTCTATTGGCAGATTCCTCCAAAAGGACCCTCTTGCAGGCAGCCTCATGGACGTCATCAGTCAGAATGAATACCTGTATGCGGGGAACGACCCCATAAACCGCACCGACCCAACAGGGCACCAGAGTGTAGAGGCAAATGTGGGCTCGTCTCCTCGCGGGCGTGGGTAGCCAACCCCCGGGGGGCGGGAAGGAAATGGGGCCCGGGGGGAACCCC
>CAZNVT010000011.1:0-10668 GCA_964577025.1 uncultured Candidatus Saccharibacteria bacterium | reverse complement strand
GACTGTCGCGGCAAAGGTGGGCTCGCCTCCGCGCGCCCTTGCTCCGCAACCGCGGGCTGCAGCTGAGGAAATGGGCACCGTGGTAGACGCCGCGCGTGCGCGCGTGGCTGAACTCACTGCAAATGGCGCACCTCTAGAGCAAATAGCAGTAGCAGAGGAAGCATATGAGGTAGCAAAGGCTGCGCAGAAAGATATGATCACTCTCGCGCGCGACAATGAAGCAAGGGTAGAAGAATTAGAATCTGTCGCTCGTGCCGCGCTTCTATTAGAACAAACGGTGCTTCCCGCGCTAGCAACTACGACTGAAGCAACGACCACTCTCACGGTCTTGCCCGTTGATGTGGCCACAAGCACGGCACCAACGATTGCGGTACCCGCCACGGAGGCCAGCACAACGGTTGCTGTTCCTGAGCCTGTTGTTCCTACACCACCAGCACCCACTCCAGAGGTCGCTGCTCCTGTTGCACCTGAGCAAGCAGTGGCGCCATCTACACCGGAAGCAGTAACGGCTCCTGCGAGGCCCGTTACCTTCATTGGAGCCACGGGGCAGGTAGTCCTCTCCGCATTCAAAGACTTTGCTCCACTTGCGTTCGCAAAGAAGAGCAAGGCAAAACCAGCAAAGAAGAAGTCACCGCCACCGCTACCCAAGAAAAGCAAGGCAAAGGCAGCGCCGCCTCCATCAAAGGTGACCAAACAAGCTAAAGTAACTAAGGCCTCAAAGGACTTGGCGAGTCTCAGCAAATCAGTTGCGAAGCTCACGGCAGCCGTGGCGAGTTTAAACAAAACTATCGCAATACAAAAGCCAATTGTTCTACCAGCCCTAGCGAAGGTAGCCCAGGCCACTAAGGTTCAAGCTGCTAAGATAGTAGTGGCACCGCAGGTAGCAAGCACAAAGAAGGATGCAGTGTCCAAACTCACGTCCTCTGCGCTTATTCAGCAGGCAGGCACTATATTTACTTCTTCGTACTCAAATGCGGTTGCAACCGCAATGAAATCATTCGTGGGGACACAGAAAACTCTGTGTTCTGGGGGTGCTGGCTCCGCCTCTTGTATCATGGGCTCTTTTGTCACAGATACGGGGAAGAATGTAGCCGTGGCGCTTGGAAAGAAGGACGAGAAGGGTAATACCGTCACCACCGGTACTCAAGTGCTGGCGATTGGAATGGTTGGGATGGATGCGAGTGGGGGAGGGGGAGTGTATAAAGGATTATTCAAGAGTCCTGCACTTAGTACGCTTGTGACTAATGATGTAAGACTTTCAAACATTGTTCAGTCACTGTACAAAGGGTTTGGAAGTCAAAGACAAATCGGCTCTGGCAGTACGGCCGACGCTATACGAAATGAGTTAATAACTGGCAAGGCAACAGAGGATATATTTCACAGTATCAAAGGCCAACAAAGCATAAACGCTCTGAACAACTGGTTGAGAGAAATGCCTAATGCTGCTGCTAGTGATAAGGAATTAGCAAAAAAACTAATTCAGGATCTCTCAAACGCGCTTTCTGGAAAATAAACTGACGATCATATGATTACTTACGAAGACATTGGGGAAGAGCTAGAGAAGGGTGTTCCGGAATTCAAAGAAAGAGTCAGGCAGCATGTTCTTGAGCAGCGGGGGCAAATATTACCTCATGTTTTATTCGAAGATTTTGCAGCTTATTTTCTCGAGCACCTGTCCCTAAGCGAAACAAACCCTTCTTCCAAGGTAATCCTTCACAAATGTGCACGATTAATCGAAGACCTTCTTGAAGCAGACGAGATCATGGTTCGAAATGTTGTAACTGTCTCTTTTCTTGAATACACTTTTGAGTCAGACAAGCCCTGGTTCAAAGCGGCGCAAGATTACTTTCTTCCAAAAACTAAAGCGATGTTAATAGCTTTAGAGAACGGGATAGATTAATAGTGACTATCCCTATTAACCTCACACATACTTAACATTCTTAATCAAACAACAGACAATAGGGACAGTCACGATTATTTCCAGCGAGGTACAGAGCTGCCTAAAAAATTAAAACGCAGTATCCTGAGATTCAGCGTGACTGTCGCTATTATCTTGGAAAATGAGATTGTGTATGAAAAAATGCTCAACACAGAATACAAGCCAGCAATATAATAAAAAGCTTCTCTTTGTTGATTGGGACGGCACGCTTTCTGACGGACGCTTCTGGAGTAGTCTGCGAGACACAGCTTCGACTCAATACGAGATAGGAAAAAAAATTCAAGACTATCTATTCTCAAGTAAGAGTGGTGGTAAATTGGTAAAGAAATGGATGAAGGGAAAGGTAACGTCTGAACACATCAATAAACATCTTTCTCTTGAATTAAGAGTCGAATATGATTTTCTTTGGTCCGTTTTTAAGAGTGACTGTTTGTCTATGCCCGTTTTCCAAGAATCACTGGACGCGATACAGAGTTTGAGAACTGAATGTATCGTTGTGCTAATAACAGGAAACATGGATTCGTTTACCCGATTCACTCGGCCGTCACTGAAGCTAGATGACTACTTTGACGAAATAGTGAACTCTTCAGACGTTGGCAAACTTAAAACTGAGTATAGGGGAAGCGAATTTAAACGGATTGCCAAAAAATACTCAACGGCACTCAAGGAGTCTGTTTTAATAGACGATTCAAAAAAGGTATGTGAGGTATTTGAAAAGCTTGGCGGCACGTCAATGCTGGTGAGTACCAGGCAAAACACATTTGCCAAACTTTCTGAATTGAGGAACGGCCACAGCGGCCGCTTGCGTGAGTTATAGAGTAAACTACCAGAAGTACGCTGGGATTTATTTCCTATATTAATCTATGACCGACGGGAATTGGAAAGAATATTACAAAAAAGTAAACACCAAACCTCGAGCACTTCTCGTTGAGGCTTTGCAGTACCAACAAACGTCTGGGAAAGCATTGGATTTAGGTTGCGGTGCAGGTGGGGACACGTTTTATCTTCGAGAAAAAGGATACGAGGTGACCTCTATAGACTCGTCGGAAAAGGTCCTGGAGTATATTCCTACCGCAGTAATTTCTACATTTGAGAAGTTCAACTACGCCAGAGAGAAGTATGACTTGGTTAATGCTCAATTTGCGCTTCCATTCTGCAGTCCAGACAGTGTCGATGATGTCTTCCGGTCGATTAAAGAGTCTCTGCAGCCAGACGGCCTCTTTGTGGGTCAGTTCTTTGGGCCGAATGACTCCTGGTTTGGAAAAACAACGATGAACTTTAGGACGAAAGAAGAATTTTCACTGATACTGGAGGGACTGAAGGTTCTAAAGTTTAACGAGGAGGAAAAGGACGACCTGACTGCCTTGGGCGACCCACATCACTGGCACCTTTTTCATATAATTGCTAAAAAATGACGCGGTGTTGCAGCCCACAAAATTTCAGCCGTATCGTTGGTGCTGCTTCGACGCGTGGTTGCCTTAATGGGTAACATTAGACCACACTTGTCAATGTTTGGTATAGTGCTGGTATGAAGACCATCTACCTAGTGCGACACGGAGAGAGTGAGGGAAATGTGGGCGCATATTACCAAGACGAGTTTTCGCCGCTCACCGAGAAAGGTAGGGAACAGGCTCAGATAGTAGCAAAACGAGCAGCAAAACTCTCCCTGGACGCAGTAGTTGCAAGTACTATGGTGCGAGCACAACAAACGGCCGAAGAAGTAGCGAAGGAAACGGGCATTGCCATTGAGTCGTCGTCATTATTTACCGAACGCAGACGCCCGTCTGTACAGTTGCGCAATCGGAAAGACAGTCCGGAATCCATTGCAGCAGAAGCAGGTATCATCGTAAGTTCAGGCACCCCTGGGGAGTGGTATTCAGACGAGGAAAATTTTGACGACTTGAAGACTCGCGCAGGCGAAGCACTCGCATTTCTTGAGAATCACCCGAGTGATTCTATTCTAGTGGTTACTCACGGCACATTCTTGCGGAATCTTGTCGCTCGTATGCTATTTGGTGAGAAGCTTACCGGACCTGAATGCACTGCGGTTCTGGAGCACTTTGTAGCGAGCAATACCGGAATCACAGTTCTCACCTACGACAAAACCCGAACGACGCCGTGGTGGCTCTTGTCTTGGAATGACCACGCGCACTTGGGATAGTGCTGCAGCGTCATCTGGTATAGTCATATGTATGAATCTTGCTGAGGAACTAAAGGCGCGCGGACTTATTGAGCACACATCTGCAGATCTTGAGAAAATCCTCGAGACAAAGCGCACCGTGTACTTGGGCGTGGACCCATCCGCTGACTCTATGCAGGCGGGGAACTTGGTGGTGGTGCTTCTGATGAAACGCCTATCAGACGCTGGGCACCGCATTATATTGCTTGTGGGTGGGGGTACCGGAATGATTGGCGACCCACGCGAGAGCGGCGAGAGAGCGCTCTCGGACAAAAAAATAGTAGACCGCAACAAGAAACTACTCAAGGCACAGATGCAGCGCATTCTGGGGGCAAAGATTACCGTGGTGGACAATGCTGACTGGCTCTTAAAAATTAAGTTGGTGGACTTCCTGCGCGACATTGGCAAGCACTTCACTATTAACGAGCTCATCAAGCGCGACATCATAAAGCGTCGTATCGAAGATCCAGATGACAGCATCTCTTACACAGAGTTTGCGTACTCACTCTTGCAGGGATACGACTACTTGGTACTCAATAAGAAGTTTGGCGTAGATTTGCAGCTAGGCGCGAGTGACCAATGGACCAACATACTCTCAGGCGTCGAACTTATTCGCCGCAAGGAGGGCAAGCAGGCATACGCACTGTGCTGCCCACTCGTAACCGACGCTACCGGCAAGAAGTTTGGGAAGTCAGAAGGGAACGCAGTGTGGCTAGACGCAAAGAAGACCTCGCCATTTCAGTTCTACCAGTTCTGGCTTAATCAGCCGGACGAAATGGTGGGGAAGTATCTGAAGTTCTACACGTTTATGTCGGTGTTTGAGATTGATGCAATGATGGAACTGCACAAGCGAAATCCAGGAAGCCGAGAAGCTCAGAAAATGCTCGCCCGCCTTGTCACCGAAATCGTCCACGGCACCGAGACTGCGGTGCGTGTACAGACCGCATCCGAAGCTGTGTATGGCTCAGTGCCACTTTCCGAAGTGTCTGCCGCAGACTTGGCGGTGATTCGCACAGAAGTGCCAAGCGTAAAGGTATCTGCAGGAATGACCGTCGTGGACGTACTCCTGACTACCGAGCTGTCCAAATCAAAAGCAGACGCGCGCAGACTCATAGAAGGTGGCGGGGTATCTGTGGCTGGAGTCGCTGTGGAATCAACCGATGCAACACTCGAAGGAACGGCATTTGCCGGTGGTATTGCGCTACTGCGCAAGGGCAAGCAGACGGCGCTACTCTCGCTAGCTTAGTATAAAATACTTTGCAGTATTTTATACACAGGTACTAGAGTGGTTACTCTAGAATTACTGTAGAATTAGTAGATGGCGAGGAGATGGAATTTGGAGGAAGAGGGAAAATACAGAGCTGAACTTGAGCGTTTGTATGTGCTCGAAAATAAATCTATAGCGGAGATTGCCGCACTATTAGGGTTGGGGCAGAGTTCCATATTTATTAGGCTAAACAGACTAGGCATCCAAAGTACTCCCGAACTAAAGAAAGGGTACAGGAACATTAGAGGAGACGTAAGGATACCGAGTGAATACTCAGCGAACTTAGCAGAATTTTTTGGCATTATGCTTGGAGACGGCCACATATCACGCTTTCAAACAGTCGTAACGCTTGGCACGAAGGAGCTTGAGTATGTTGCATATGTTGCCTCACTTATGGAGTCACTGTTCAACGTGCCTGCCACTATTATCGTAAGGTCGGACGGTTATAGAGATGTATATATTGGCTCCGTAACATTAACTACGTGGCTCAGGAGCGAAGGATTGGTACATAATAAAGTTGCTCAGCAAGTGGACGTACCTTCCTGGATATTTGATAAACCGGAATACATGGTAGCGTTCCTGCGCGGCTTCTTTGACACAGATGGGTCAATATATAAACTTCGACACGGTATCCAGATTTCCTTAACCAATAAATCACTACCTATTCTTCATTCTTTACGGAGGATGCTACTTGCGTTACAATACAGACCATCCGAGGTTGGTTCGTGGAGGGTATATCTAACAAGAAGGCCAGACATTGCGAGGTTCTTTGCTGAGATACAGCCCGCCAACGCGAAACATCTTCGGAGGTACAATCATTTTGAAAGCGTCGGTGTCAGAGCGGTCAATTGAACGGGACTGTAAATCCCGCGGCTTCGGCCTACGAAGGTTCGAATCCTTCCCGGCGCACAAATGAAAACCCCGTAAGGGGTCTTTTCATTTGTGCGCCAGAGCGTGTGATACAGTATTTTCATGACCAAGAAGCCCATTCTACTCTCCGGGATAAAGCCCACGGGCGACGCGCACATCGGCAACTATTTCGGGGCGCTTAAGCAGTTTGTAGACATGCAAAACAGTGGCGCGCACGAGTGCTACTTTATGATTGCCGACTACCACGCGCTCAACAGCGTCCAGAACGCAGACGAGATGCGCAGACTTACCCACGAGCTTGCGCTCACATTTCTAGCAATTGGCATAGACCCCAAAAAGTCGGTGCTATTCAAGCAGTCTAATGTATCCGCACACACCGAACTTGCCTGGATATTTGATACATTCACCACAATGCCGTACCTGATGCGCGCGCACGCATACAAGGACGCCGAGGCCAAGAATAAAGAGTTGAACGTAGGTACGTTTAACTACCCGATGCTAATGGCAGCAGACATTCTCCTGTATGACACCAGCACGGTGCCGGTGGGCCAAGACCAGAAGCAGCACGTGGAGTATGCCCGCGACGCCGCAGAAAAATTTAATCGCATCTATGGCGAGACTTTTCGTATGCCTACAGAGCGCATCGTTCCAGAAGTCGCTGTGGTCCCCGGCACCGACGGCCAAAAGATGAGCAAAAGCTACGGAAACACTATTCCGCTCTTTGCTACACGCGAGGAAATAGTCCAGAAAGTTATGGGTATTGTGACCGACTCAGACGGCGACGTACCCACAAACGTGTACGCCATTCACAAGCTGGTAAAGACTCCCGAGGAGCTCGCACCGCTCTATGAGGAGCACCGTGGACGCTATAAGGCACTCAAAGACGCGCTCGTGGACGACCTAGACGCATTCATCGCTCCAATGCGCGCCCGGTACACAGAGTTCGCAAAGAACCCAGCCAAAGTAGCAAAGATTCTGGAAAAGGGAGGAGCGCAAGCTCGCAAAAAAGCAGAGGTAAAAATGACACAAGCCCGGAAAGCTGTGGGAGTACGGTAAGTCTTCCTTTTCCCTAGAAACGTAGTATTGTGCGAGCGGCTGTCCGAGAGACAGAAGGGGTGAGAAATGGTCTTTGACGAGCTGTTTATGTTGCTCTGGGACTTGTCCGCGGAAGAACGGCAGGCGCTTGCTATGCGCCTTCTGAACTACCTTGGACCAGTCACTCAGGGAATTTCCAGCGAGCTTGCTGGGGAGGAGAAATTCGATCAGATCGTGGCGCACTTCGCTCCATACCCGGACGAGGGGGAGCGGGTACGTGGTATTTCTGATCTACTGGTCTTTCTCGTGAGCGACCACCGCGTGTGGGCGTATGGCAATATCGCAATTCAATCGGCAGGAGATACGGAAGATGAACAGGATTAAGATTTTCTCAGGTGACGACTCCAAGAAGCTCCAGAAAAAGGTCAACCGGTGGACCGACAAGATGCTGAAAAAGCATCACTCGGCCTTCAAGATCGGCGGAACTTCCCTGGCAGCTTACGAAAATATTGGCCCGGAATTCGTCCTCACGGTCATCTACACGACCTAGCAAAGCGCCTCGCTGATGAGATATTCGGCGGGGCGTGCTATTTTATACACATACTGGCCCCGTTAGAGGCAGGATATTGATTCTCTATTTAGCACTACGATATGGACCACACACCACACAACGAAAGCGAAGCAGCCTCTAACGGGGTGGAGAAACGCACGCTTATTGGGGACCTGGGGACGCATATTGGAGAGACCGTATCTATTTCGGGCTTTGTGGACGTACGTCGCGACCAGGGCAAAATGGTGTTTTTTGATTTCCGCGACCGCTCCGGAATGGTGCAAGGTGTTACATTGCCAAATTCGCCCGCGCTAGATGCCGCAAAAGAGGTGCGAAACGAATACGTCGTGACCGTCACCGGTATCGTGAACGCACGCCCCGAGAAGAATGTGCAGGCAGACAAGGTGAACGGCAACATCGAGCTAGAAGTTACTGGCATTGAAGTACTCTCGGAAGCAGAGCCTTTGCCATTTGATATTAGCTCTGACACAAGCGTGATTGATGAGAGCGTTCGCTTGAAGTATCGATATCTCGATTTGCGCTCAGCACGCATGCAGCGAAATATAAAAATGCGCAGCGAGTACGTGCGTCGTTGTCGTGAATTTCTATTCGAGAAGGATTTCACTGAAATTGAAACGCCGCTTCTCACCGAGTCGACACCAGAGGGATCACGCGACTTTGTCGTGCCAAGTCGTCTAAATCCCGGAAAGTTCTATGCGCTTCCACAGTCCCCGCAGCAATACAAACAGCTGCTTATGACGGCAGGCTTTGAGCGCTACTTCCAAACAGCACGGGCACTTCGAGACGAAGACCTGCGAGCAGACCGTGGATTTGAGCACACCCAAATTGATATTGAAATGTCGTATGTGTCGATGGAAGACGTAATGAGAACTGTGGAGGAAATGGTAACCAAGACAGTGGAAGGCATGGGATTCACTATCAAAGAAAAACCATTTCCCCGTATCTCCTACAAGGAGGCAATGGAGAAATACGGCGCCGATAAGTTTGATCTGCGCACAGACGAGGAAAAGGAAAGGGGCATTCTTGCATATGCATGGGTAGTGAATTTTCCTTTCTTTGAGAAAACAGACGAAGGCGGGTGGACCTTTACCCATAACCCATTCTCCATGCCTATCCCCGAGCATCTCGAGTGGCTTATGAAAGGAGAAAACATCGGTGACATTCTAACTACCCAGTACGACTTGGTATGTAACGGGTACGAATCGGGAGGAGGTTCCATTCGCGCGCACCGCCCAGAAATTCTGCAGGCAACATACAAAGCGATGGGTTATTCCGATGAGGAAACGGAAGAGAGTGTCGGGCACATGATTGACGCGTTCAAATACGGTACTCCGCCCCATGGAGGCATTGCACTAGGTGTTGAGCGCAGTCTTATGAATCTCATGGACGAAACGTACCTGCGCGAAGTGCAAGCGTTCCCTATGACCCGCGGTGGACAAACGGCCGTCATGAAAGCTCCAAAGTTTCTAGAGGATAAACAGTTAAAGGAACTGGGTCTTGTTGTTGAAAAGAAGAAGGAACAGCCATAGCTTCTCGTATGGACATCAAATGCACTGGCACATCAAGGGGATTTGTGAAAGTAGCACTCACCACTGAAGCCAGGGGCACCAAGCGCGTGGTTCGCGAGAACGGAAGCACGATACTTGAAATTGGCACAGGGGATAGAAGCGAGGTGACTCAGCGCACGTTTATTACGCTGGTGCGCAGTATTGTTCAGACCGCAAAACTAGAGCGGATAGAAGAGATTTCACTCGATGCTGCGACACTCGCATTTCCGCAACTAAAACATCTTACCGACCAGGAGCTCGGCTCGCTTGTTGCGCAGAATCTGGTGATGGCGAACTACGAGTTCCGCACCTACAAGACGCCTAACCCCAAGGACACTCCGCTCGTACAGAGCGTACAGATTTATGGTGCCTCAAAGGCATTTCAGACAGGAGTACAGCAGGGCATCGTAATAGGGCAGGAGGTAAACGCTTGTCGCGAACTAGCCAATACTCCAGGAGGCGATATGACGCCTCAAACGCTCGCAAAAGCAGCGAAACTGGCCGTAAAAGGGCTTCCAGTGATAGTTCGCACTCTGGGAGTACCAGAGATGGAAAAGCTCGGTATGGGGGCAATTTTGGGCGTAGGAAAGGGGTCACAGACGCCGCCAACGTTCACCATTATGGAATACAAGGGAGGGACTGGAAAACCTATTGTGCTGGCCGGCAAGGGCATCACCTTTGATTCTGGAGGCATCAACTTAAAGAGCGGAGACGGGCACGAAATGCATATGGATATGTCGGGAGCGGCCGCGGTTATTCACGCGGTTGCGCTGGCTGCAAGAATGAAGTCAAAGAAGCACGTCATCGGTCTCATTCCTGCTGCAGAAAATATGCCAGGAGGTGGAGCACTGCGTCCGCACGACATTTTGAAGTCGCTCTCGGGTAAAACTATCGAAGTCATTAACACCGATGCAGAGGGCAGGCTCGTGCTTGCCGACGCACTCACCTACGCAAAGCGCTTCAAACCGTCAGCAGTGATAGATGTAGCCACACTCACGGGAAGTGCAATGTCAGCACTCGGGCTCTACGCGTCCGCACTCCTTACGCGCGACGAGAAACTTGCAGAAGCACTGCTAACGATGTCAGAAACAAGCGGTGACTACCTGTGGCAGCTCCCGATGTGGGACGAGTACGGGGAATCAGTCAAAAGCAACGTGGCCGATGTCGCTAACTGTGTGGCGGGCCCAGCCGGGCGCTATGCAGGATCAATCAATGGCGGAATGTTTCTCTGGCAGTTTGCGCAGGAACTCAACTGCCCGT
>CAZNVT010000010.1:9190-20259 GCA_964577025.1 uncultured Candidatus Saccharibacteria bacterium | reverse complement strand
GCAGGCGTCACGAGTACGGAGAAGCGCGCCGTGGTGGAGGCTGCGGTAAAGGCTGGGGCCGCGGACGCGTACGTCGTAAAGGAACCGATTCTCGCTGCGATTGGTGCCGGTATTCCTATTCACGAAGCTATGGGGCGAATGGTGGTGGATATAGGTGGGGGAACTATCGACGTGGCCGTGATTTCACTTGGCGGTATTGTGGCCTCTACCTCGGTAAAGGTGGCAGGGAACAAGCTGGACCGCGCAATCATCGACTATATGAAGAAGCAGTACAACTTGGCGATTGGAGACAAAATGGCAGAGGAAATAAAAATCAATGTCGGGTCTGCGGTGCCTGTGACTGAGGAACTTTCTATGAGCGTGAAGGGGCGCGATTTAGTATCAGGACTGCCGCGTACTGTGGAGCTCAAGACCAACGAAGTTGTGCAGGCGCTGTCTCGTGAACTGCGCGATATGATGAACGCCATTCGCAAAGTGCTGCAGGAGACGCCGCCAGAGCTCGCAAGCGATATTATCGACAACGGGATTATTCTGACCGGAGGATCAAGTCAGTTGCGTCATTTGCCAGAGTTGGTATTCCGTCGCACTGGTGTAGAGGCAAAGCTTGCGCCAGATGCGTACTACTGTGTGGCGCGGGGGACGGGAGTGGCGTTGAAGCATCTCGGGACGTACAAGAAAAGCATCATCTCCAAGCGATAAGCAGCGCGAAAATTCGCAACTGCTTTGTTGCGAGATATCGCTTGCTCGTCACCGTACTATATGTACGGCTCCTCGTTCGCTCTTCTTGCGCCTCGAATCTGCATGATTCTGATTGGCACTCGAATGCTTGCTCATATATATACGAAAGCGGGTCCCGACGCGTGAGCATCGAGACCGGGGCTCATTTCGTCAACTATTCTTTTCGGTGATTTTGTCGACAAGTTCTTTCACTGAGAGGCCATTGGCGGCCATTTCTTCCGCCATACAGAACACATAGGCAGTGTTCTGGCGTCGCAGGTACTGCGCGTCTGACTCCGAATCAGTCCGCGCAACGTCGACGGCCCGCTTCACACAGCCAGGCTTGGATGCCACATAGGCGTCCGTGACGGACTCCTTTGTGACGTTCGGGCCCCACTTGCCGCTCACCTGGATGGGTGGCGGCTTGAATTCTTCCGCGTAGGCAGGTCCTGCCAGCAGCAAGGCGATAGCAACGATAGTGATGCGCATCGTTTCCTCCTTATGTGCGCTTGTTCAGTCCGGTTGCAGTATACAGAGAAAGGTAAAACCTGCACGATGCGGTATTCTGTAGGCAATGGCACACGCATATGTCGTAGAGGGAGACCGAGAACAGGGGATTCTGGCGGCGCGTCGCTACGCCGCGCAGTCGCTAGGGCTCGAGGGAGAAAACAACCCAGACGTGACGGTGTTTCAGTACGGACTATTCTCGGTAGACGACGCACGAGCGGTGGGGCAATTTGCCAGTAGCAGTCCTGTGGCAGGCAATACAAAAATGGTGATAATTGCTGCGACGCGTATTTTTCACGAGGCACAGAACGCATTGCTTAAATTATTTGAGGAGCCGCCACAGGGTGTGGTGCTGGTGCTCTCAGTTCCTTCTTTAGGGCAACTCCTACCCACACTGCGCTCGCGTGTACTCATCCTGCCTTCCAATGATGGACCTCGTAAGTCCATCATTGGAAGAGATTTTCTAGCTCTCGATGCGAGCGCGCGTGAGAAATTCATGGGGAAGCTTCTCGACCGCACCAAGTCAGATAAGGACGAAGAGAAGCAAGCTGCCCGCGGAGAACTTCTGAGTCTGGTGGAAGGATTGATTCGAGTCGCCCACGCACAGAATACAAAAAATGAAAGTGCAGAGTTGCAAGCATTTCTGTCGGACTTGAGTACCTTTCTGCCAATTCTTCACGAGCGGTCCGCACCGCTAAAACTCATTTGTGAGCATATGCTCCTTGTTCTGCCGAAAAGCCTCGCCGAGTAATCTCTGGTACACTGTACATATATATGGCATACGACTTTTCTAAACTGGACAACGCAATAAAGGAGACCGAGGAGTGGCTCGCTCGCGAGTTTACGGGTATTCGCACCGGCCGCGCGACACCTACTATTTTGGATATTGTGAAGCCAGACGCATACGGTACGCGCACACCAATGACACAGCTGGCAAACGTAAGTACTGAAGATGCTCGCACCCTGCGCATTACTCCGTGGGACAAGTCACTTATGAAGAGTATCGAGAAGGCCATAACGGAAGCCAACTTGGGACTTGGTGTGTCGTCTGACGAGATGGGACTTCGCGTCACATTCCCGGAGCTCACCAGCGAGCGTCGCGTGATGCTTACCAAGCTTTCTCGAGAGAAACTGGAGACCGCAAAGGTGACACTGCGCGGACACCGCACTGACGCCATCAAGGACCTCGAAGCAGCTGAAAAAGAAGGAGGAATGGGAGAGGATGAGCTAAAGCGTCTCAAGGAGGAAGTGCAAAAGAAAATTGATAAGGCAGGTGAAGCTCTCGAAACACAAGCAAAGCGAAAGGAAACCGAAATAGCTGCTTAGTACAATGAGTATCCTCATTTTTGTAGCAGTATTGGTAGCACTCATCGTCGTACACGAGTTTGGGCATTTTGTGGTGGCCAAGCTTTCGGGTATGCGCGTGGACGAGTTTGGTATCGGGTATCCGCCGCGCGCCTGGGGATTTAAAAGAGGAGAGACCGAGTACACACTCAATTGGTTGCCGTTTGGCGGATTTGTAAAAATCTATGGCGAGGATATGGAGGAGAAGCTGCCAGGTGCAGCAAGTCACCCTGACTCTCGCGCATTCTCTAGCCGTCCGCGCATACTGCAGGCACTGGTGCTACTAGCAGGTATTGCTATGAATCTTTTGTTTGCGTATGTGCTTATTACGGCGACCCTGGTGATGGGAACACCGCGCGCACTGAATCCCGAAGAGCTTGCGACCGCAACAAATGCATCCATAGTTGTCGCTGGTGTACTTCCAGGGTCTCCAGCTGAAAAGGCAGGACTCAAGACAGGAGACTCACTTGAGAGTGCTCGCGTGGGTGCTAACGAATGGCGCGGCACTAGTATTGATGAGTTCACCAAGTTTGTGGGAAGTGACACACAAAAGGAACTGATGGCTATTTCCGTGGTGCGCGGAAGTGATACGCGCATAGTCTTTGCAACGCCGGAAGCTGGTGGTATCCCGTCAGACCCTACACGGCCGGGACTTGGTGTGCAGCTTGCGGTGGTGGGCACGGTTCCGGTGTCTTTGTGGAAGGCACCTATTGAGGGCGCCGTGCTTACCTGGGAGGTGACCAAAGAAACCGCAATTGCTCTGGCCAAATTCTTTGGCAGCATCTTTACGTTCACTGCGGATCTCGCACAAGTATCGGGACCAATCGGTATAGCAGGAGCAGTGGGGAGCGCATCGTCTCAGGGACTCGCTGCGCTTCTTACTATCACCGCGCTCATCTCGATTAACTTGGCGCTCATAAATATTCTGCCAATTCCTGCGCTTGATGGTGGACGACTTCTGTTTGTGATAATTGAAGCGATTACGCGCAGGCCCTTGAAGCCAGTGGTGGCAAACACGATGAATATGGTTGGGTTTGGGTTCCTTATTCTCCTTATGCTGGTTGTCACTGCGCACGATGTATTTAAGTTGTTCGGGTAGCTTGTAAATCGTCTTAATTTATTGCATAGTTGCGTCGGGTGGTCTTACTGTGAGGCTGCCATAACCATAGTCGATTCCCACAGAGGATAGACGATTGGAGGATACGATGGTTGAGGAAGTAGATGCTGCTGCGCCCAAAACACTCCTTGAGGCGTTTATGGAGACCGCACGCACGCACGTCGTGGTGCGGTACGAACTGACTACTGACCGTTTCGGCAGGAGAGTGTTCGTGGCTGAGTGCATCACTGCACCTGGCCTTCCCGGGCGGGCCCCAGACTGTCTGGTGCACGCAACGCTCACTGCAGAGGCAGTGGGCAATCAGCTGTGTGTGAATGGTCCAGCCATTAACCACTACGAGGGCGCTCGCGCGTACTCGCAGGTCGATGCAATTTCTGAGAGCTGGTTCGCTCGCGCGGATGAGTACGACAAGGCGTCCCGCATGACCTTTCTATCGGCAAAGACATTTGCTGGTGTGCTGGTGAAGGAGCACTTCGATCTGACCGCTCCAACTACCACTCTTCAGCTTCCAGCCACTTCACCCATATTTCAGTTCTACACAGGAATCGTGCTAGGTGCACTTCAGGCCACTATCGGAGCTCGAACTGTGGAGGCTACTTCACGACGCGAAAAGTACCAGGTTCCCGGTCTCGAGCGTCTCGTAGAACGTTTCGGGGCGTTTGCTCACCAAAACAACGAGCGGAACGTGGAGCACATCCTGGCTATCTAGTTTCGCTACTTCTTGGCCGTCCCGGTTTCCGGGGCGGCCATTCTTCTTTTGCCCTCAGGATAGAGGAGACGCACCCCAAGAGTACTGCTGTTTTGTGATGCTTCGCACTCTACAAAACAATGGCGTATACTAGGACCATATGAGGCAAAGCCAGCTATTTACCAAGACCCGCCGCGAGGCTCCGTCAGACGAAGTTTCTAAGAACGCGCAGTTGTTGGTTCGTGCGGGATTTGTGCACAAAGAGATGGCGGGCGTGTACGACTACCTGCCACTGGGCTACAAAACACTCCAGAACATCATTTCCGTTATTCGCGAAGAGATGAATAAACTGGGTGCTAACGAGCTGTTCCTCACTGCGCTTCAGGACCCCTTCGTGTGGGAGAAGAGCGGACGCTGGGACGACGAAGTAGTCGACGTGTGGTTTAAGACAAAACTCAAGAACGATACTGAGATTGGACTTGCCACGACGCACGAGGAACCACTCACCAATGTAATGCGCGACCACATTAAGTCGTACAAAGACTTGCCGTGTTCTGCGTACCAGTTCCAAACAAAGTTTCGCAACGAACTGCGCGCGAAGTCAGGCATTATGCGCGGGCGTGAGTTTGTAATGAAGGACCTGTACTCATTTGCAAAAGATAAAGAAGAGCACGACGTGTTCTATGCACGTGTCGCAGAAGCGTACAAAACTGTCTTTGCTCGTTTGGGTATTGGGGACAAAACATACTTCACGTATGCGAGCGGAGGGTCATTTAGTAAGTATTCGCACGAGTTCCAGACGGTGTGTGACGCTGGTGAGGACATCATCTATGTCGACGAAGCCAAGGGTGTCGCGGTAAACGAAGAAGTCTACAACGACGAAGAGGTCTTTACGGCAAATGGACTCGATAAGGCAACGCTCGTAGAGGCAAAAGCTGCTGAAGTAGGAAACATCTTTACGCTTGGGGAGAAGTACTCTGCAGCGCTCGACCTGACCTATATGAACGCAGAAGGGAAGCCACAGAATGTGTTTATGGGTAGTTATGGCATTGGGCCAGGGCGCGTTATGGGAACCATCGTCGAGCTTCTCTCCGACGACAAGGGACTGGTGTGGCCAGAGTCAGTGGCGCCGTTCAAGTATCACCTGGTGTCTGCGGGCACCGATGCCGAAGTTGTAGCGTATGCAGATTCGCTGTATGCAGACCTCACTTCAGCTGGAAAGGAAACACTGTACGACGATCGCGATGCACGCGCGGGAGAAAAATTTGCAGATTCAGACTTGCTTGGTATGCCTCACCGCCTAGTGGTGGGAAAGAACACTATTGCAACAGGAGAAATTGAACTCGTGAATCGTGCGACAGGCGAGGTGACGAAGATTACGCGGGAGGAGCTCTTGGTTCGATAGATATGGCAAAGTCATTTTCAAAGAACTCTTTTTTCTCAAGCGATATTGGGATTGACCTAGGAACGGCAAACACACTCGTGTATGTACGTGGTCGTGGACTGGTAATCAACGAACCATCAGTGGTAACGGTAAACGACAAGACTGGTCAGGTGGTGGCAGTAGGGAAAGAAGCAAAGGCAATGCTTGGCAAGACACCGCCACACATACGTGCAGTGCGCCCGCTCTCGCACGGCGTGATTTCTGATTTTGAAGTGACTGAAGAGTTGCTTGCGTACCTTATTCACAAAGCGCAGGGTGGTCGCTCTCGTATGTTGGGGCCTCGTGTTGTGATTGGCGTACCGACAGGAGTAACAAACGTAGAAAGCCGCGCCGTGCGCGACGCTGCAATGAATGCTGGCGCACGAGAGGTGTACATTCTCGAAGAGCCTATGGCAGGCGCGATTGGTGCAAAGCTTCCGGTGACGGAGGCGGTGGGCACAATGGTGCTTGATATCGGAGGGGGTACTACGGACATCGCCGTGATTGCGCTTGGAGGGTCGGTTGCGGGTAAGAGCTCGCAAGTCGCAGGAGACCGGTTTAATGAAAATATCATTGACTATGTGCGTAGCGAGTTCCAGCTCTCTATCGGAGAAAAGACCGCCGAGGACACCAAAGTAGCTATCGGCGCGGTGCTCCCACTTCCTGAGCCGCTCTCGCGTGCAGTGCGCGGGCGCGACCTTGCTACCGGACTGCCGCGCGAAATCACCCTAACAGACTCGCACGTGCGCGAGGCGCTTGGGCCGTCACTGGACGCGCTTATGGAAGCGATGAAAGAAGTGATTGAGCAGACTCCACCAGAACTACTTTCTGATGTACTCGAGCGTGGCGTGACCGTATTTGGTGGCGGCGCACTGCTTCGGGGCTTGCCCGAGCTTTTGTCTAAGATGCTTGGAGTGCCGGTGCACGTGGCAAGCGATCCGCTCACTGCGGTTGTTCGTGGTACGGGTATTGTGACGGAAGATCCAAAGCCGTGGGTAGACACATTTATGCATGAAGAAGTCATCATTCCAAAAGGGTAGTAGTTTGGGTCGCAGTGTCCGAGTACTTACCCCGGGCAATCTTCGTAGTGTCGTAATTGCGCTTGTGGTTATTGTTGCCGTGGTGATTATCCGGTTTGTGTTTCCGGGTACTCTCACTCATCTTGCCGCTCCTATATGGAAGGCCGGAGAACAAACTACCGCAAGTGTGGGAACAGTGGGAAATTTCTTTACAGACAAAGCGCACTTAGCGAACGAGGTTGATCGTTTGCGTACAGAAAATGAAGGACTAGCTAACAACAACGCACTACTTTCCGCACAGGTGGCAGATCTTACTCGACTACTGGGTACGCGCTCAAGCGCCGAGGCCGGAATAGTTGCGGGTGTACTTGCGCGTCCACCGGTTTCGCCCTACGACGTACTTATCGTGGACGCGGGCGAGCTTGAGGGTGTGAAGTCAGGCGCCCAGGTATTTGGCAACGGTGGTATTCCTGTGGGTACGGTCGCAAGTATGAGTCCTCACAATGCGCGCGTACTGCTGTATTCAGCACCAGGGCGCGAGACTGCCGCGTGGATAGGAGAGAAACGCACTGCAGTGACTTTGGTGGGACAGGGAAGTGGTGCCTTCACGACAACGGTTGCTCGTGAGGCAGGGGTGGTGTCGGGAGACGGCATTTACGCGGCAGGACCAGGGAGTCTTCCTATTGCCACAGTTCTCTCGGTTGAGAACGACCCGTCCGCTCCGACCGCCAGAGTACGCGTCACGCCTATCACCAATCCGTTTTCCATTACGTGGGTAAGTATTTCACGCACACTCGCACTATGATGCGTTACAGCGTACTTCTCCTCACCCTCCTTAGTTTCTTTTGGTTGCCGTGGCAACTCACGGTGCTCCTTATGATTGTGTCGAGTGTCTTCTTTCCGCTTGCGGGAGTGGTGTTTGGGGTCTTGTTCGACGTGATGTACGCCCCGGTGGGGTTTGTGGGTATACCGCTTGGCATTGTGTGGGGTGTTGTTGCAACGCTGATTGGCTACGGGATTGAGCGATTCATTCGAGCGCGTATTATGAGTGTATGAGATTTGGTAGACGACGACGCTTTCAGCGCAACCGCGAACTCGCTCCAGAGGATATTTTGCTTGATGCACAGAATCTTCCTGATTTCGATCATAATCGAATGGAGGGAAAGCTCGAGAAACCAATAGCAAAGAGTACGTATACGGGTGCGTACGTGGTGATTGGATTAATGCTGTTGGTGTTGGTGGGACGCGCGGTGTATTTGGAACTTATGCAGGGAGCAACATTTGCTGCGCAGAGCGAGCGTAACCGTGTGCGTCCCGAAGTTATCTTTGCCGCGCGAGGCGCGATAGTGGACCGCAATGGCGTGCCGCTCGTGTCTAACGAACTCACCGAGAGCGGACTCGTGCAGCGCAAATATGAATACCCTGGATTCTCACACCTGCTTGGGTATGTCTCCTATCCAAAGAAAGATAAGTCCGGAAACTATTACGATACGGTGATTAAAGGACTCGGGGGTGTGGAGTCGGCAATGAACGAATCTCTTTCAGGTGTGAATGGCACACTGCTAGTAGAAGAGGACGCGCGAGGAGCGGTGCAGTCGCAGGGTACGGTAGTGCCCCCAAAGAACGGCACTAATCTGGAACTATCAATTGATGCACGTGCGCAACGTGCGCTCCACAATGCCATTGCGGGGCTCGCAGAAAAGATTCCGTTCCAAGGTGGTTCGGGGATTCTTATGGACGTCGAGACAGGAGAAGTGCTCGCACTCGTATCCTATCCGGAGTACGACCCTAACGTGCTGTCTTCTGGTGGACCCTCCGACACCATTGCTGCCTATCAGCGCGACAGTCGCCGCGTATACCTTGATAGGGCGGTGTCTGGACTCTATACGCCAGGTTCTATTATTAAGCCTCTGGAGGCTGCAGGAGCGCTCTCAGACGGCACTATAGTGCCCGAGACCACGGTGTATTCAAGCGGACAAATTAGCATTCCAAACCCCTACGACCCATCCCATCCGTCTATCTTCCGTGACTGGAAAGCGCTTGGGTCTATGGACACACGTCACGCAATCGCGTGGTCCTCTGACGTATTCTTTTACTCAGTGGGTGGTGGGTTTGAACACGTAAAGGGACTCGGTATTGAGCGTCTCGCGTATTGGTTTGGGGCGTTTGGACTCACGAGTAAGACAGGTATAGAGCTTGATGGCGAGGCTAAGGGATTTGTGCCAACTCCTGCGTGGAAGGAATCTACACTCAAAGAACCGTGGCGCCTCGGAGACACCTATCACACGGCGATTGGTCAGTACGCAATGCAAATCACGCCGCTTGAAGCTGCTCGGTCTATTGCAGCAGTGGCAAATGGTGGCAAGCTGGTGACGCCAACTATTTTGAAGGGGAAGGAACCGGTGGGACAAACCATCGCAATTTCTCCGTACGCACTCCAGGTAGCGCGTGAGGGAATGCGTTTGGGCGCAACAGAGGGAACCTCCGTAGGGCTCAATGATTTGTCATACGTAAAAGTTGCCGGAAAGACCGGTACGGCGCAGCTTGGATTTCATAATGAATGGTACAACTCGTGGGCAGTGGGATTCTTTCCGTACGAGCACCCAAAGTATGTGTACGTAGTGGTGATGGAGAAGGGGCCGGCGGGGAATGCAACGGGAGGTATTTATGTGATGCATCAGTTCTTGCAGGAGTTGCACCGCACCGCACCCGAATATTTTCAGTAGACTCGTAGCTGCGCTCAGGTTGTTGCTGCGAAAAGTACAGAATATTTTCTTGCTAGAAAATTTCTTCCCGCTCAGCTCGTCAGCCTGCGCAAGCCTTTTCTCGCAACACACCTTCGCTAATGGGCTTTTATGTGTAGGCAATAAACTAGGTTTATCGGGAATCATTGACGCCCCACAGGCGCCACGTACAATACAAGTAATTAGTCCGCTAGCTTTTAATTCAGATGACCGAACAGGAAACCATGGTGAGCCAGGAGAAGTTCGATGAGATGCTCGCCGAGTTAGACACTCTAAAGACCGTGCGCCGTACCGAGATTGCAAAGAATCTTGAGTATGCCCGTTCTCTGGGAGATTTGTCTGAAAATGCGGAGTACCAGGAGGCACGCGATTTGCAGGCAGCTACTGAAGAGCGCATTCGCCGTCTTGAGGATTTGGTAAAGCGCGCACACATCGTGACTGACGGAAAGAAGAAAGACGTGGTGAGTTTTGGTTCAAAGATCACCATTAAGAAAGAGGGAGGAACAGAGGCGCACGAGTACACCATCGTGGGTTCTGAAGAGGCAGATATGCGCGAGCGCAAGCTCTCTCACGTTTCTCCACTAGGAGCTGCGCTTATGGGTCGCAAGAAGGGAGATGTGTTTACGTTTGAGACGCCGGGTGGCAAGCAGACCTATACCGTAGAAAAGGTGTCCTAACGGACGAAGCGCCACAAGCATCTCATTCGCTGCGTTGTGGGTCCCGATTCGTCACTTCACCGTACTAGCTAGTACGTTTCCGTTTCTCATCTGCCCACGCCTTGCGACTGAGCGCTTCTGACGCTTCAAAGAGAAAGTGATTCAGAAAACGGGCGGTCCTTGCGGACCGCCCGTTTGGCGT
Organism: uncultured Candidatus Saccharibacteria bacterium; assembly: GCA_964577025.1. Classification (GTDB taxonomy): domain Bacteria; phylum Patescibacteriota; class Minisyncoccia; order Phycocordibacterales; family Phycocordibacteraceae; genus C7867-001. Next base: position 9,842 of record CAZNVT010000010.1, on the reverse strand, counting down.
AAGTGCTTACAGTGTGCAATTACGCACGCATACCCTCACGCACCCTTCCCGAACGGACTTGTCTCCAAGTCCTCCAGCGTTCCTTGCGCTGTTCGCGCGCGGCAAGGTCCTTGTACCCGGCAAGCTGGGAGAGAGCCATCGTGAAGCCCCTAAGTGGCGGCCCTCCAAAGTGCCCGCCACACTTCGCGTACAGAGGATTAATGAAGATCACGCGGCCCTTGAGTGCCCAGGGCATATAGATCTCCAGAAACCTTTGCCGAACCAGGTCGTCTGCGTAGACAGGTGTGGTGGGATGAATGCGGAAGAAAGAACTCTTACATTCGCCCGCCGTTAGTTTAATGAAGACCACGTCATCAGCGGTAATGACAGGATCCCCGCCGTTGATGATCCTGGTCTTCGTTCCGTACTGTTTCAGGATTTCGAGAGCCTGGATGCCCAGTTCGTGGCATTCGTGCGTCACGAAAGTGGACGACGGGTCGACGTATATACGCTCAACTTTTTTCATCAGTGTTCCCCTAAGTCAAAGATCAGTGCTTGTGTTTCCTTCGAAACGAATCGATGCGAAATAATGGAATGTAACGCGCCAAGAGACGCTAACATTCCCTAATCGAGGCTCGGGGGGGGGGTGGGGGGCGGCCCCGCGCACAACAAC
>CAZNVT010000010.1:0-9180 GCA_964577025.1 uncultured Candidatus Saccharibacteria bacterium | reverse complement strand
AATCGAGGCTAAATAATGGAATTAAACGCGCCACGCGACGAAAACATTCCCTAATCGCGGCGGGGGACCTTTCGGTCCCGAGCCTCGATTCAAACCTCTTTCCGTACTTATTGTGGGGAAGAAATCTCAAGCGAAACCCTGACCGGTCGTATAAGACCGAGCCAGATAAAAATGCGGATATACATTGTGTGCATCGCTTGAGACATACATTTCTAGAATAGAGGCGTTTCAAGACTCTGTCAAACAACAACGAATCGCGCGATATGTGGGGATAACAGGGCAGGTAGTGGGGCAGTGTGGCATATACTAGCAAGAGTGTGGGAAGAAGTGGGACAGTCTCATTTCACTCCTTCCGCGCAACAATCCACCCTCTTTTACAATGTTTATTGGCGAATACCGACACACGTTTGATGCGAAGAACCGCATCTCACTTCCGGCAAAGTTCCGGAAGGAACTCGGTACGTCGGTGGTGGTGACGCGCGGTCTTGATCATTGTTTGTTTATCTATCCAAAGGCTGCCTGGAAGAAGCAGGCAGCGTTGTTTGCAGTGCAGTCTACGGGAAGCGCTGCAGGGCGTGGTCTTGCTCGTTTGATGCTTTCGGGCGCAGCTGAGTCAGATGTAGACGGTAGCGGACGCATTTTGGTACCGGATTACTTGAAGAGTTTTGCAGGTCTGAAGGAGAAGAGTGTAGTAGCGGGAGTAGCAGACCGCATCGAAGTGTGGGATGAGAGTGTGTGGAGCGAGTACACACTCGGTATCGAGCGTGATGCGGAAGCATTTGCAGAGAAGCTTGGTGAGCGCGGAAGCCTATAACGGTTATGGAATACACTGCCGAAGCCAAGCACGACACCGTTCTCCTCTCCGAGGCTATTGAATATTTAAAAGTGCTCCCTGGCGACACGGTGGTAGACGCGACCCTTGGTGGGGCAGGGCACTTCGCACTCTTTCTCGAGAAGTTGGGAAAGATGGGCACCCTGGTGGGAATTGATGCAGACCACGAAGCTATAGAGCGCGCACAGGCAGTCATTGACTCGCTCCCAGAAGCTACACGCCCAAAAATCATTCTGATCGAAGACAACTTCAGTAACTTCACCAGCATCATTGCGAGTGCGGGCACGGAGAACCCAGACAAAGTGCTCTTTGATCTTGGGTGGAGCGGTTTCCAGCTTTCGCGCGGTCGTGGGTTTTCATTCAAAGCAAATGAGCCACTCCTAATGACCTACGGAGACCCTGAAAAGGCGGAAACTACCGCAGGGGATTTGGTAAACCACCTCTCTGAAACATCGCTCGCCGATATGATTTTCTCTCTTGGAGAAGAACGCTTTGCTCGTGGTATCGCTCGCAGCATCGTGGCGGCTCGCGAACTCGCTCCTATAGTCACCACTTTTGACTTGGTCGCCGCTATCGAAGCTGGTGTGCCGGGCTGGTATCGCCATCGCCGCCTACATCCGGCTACCAAGACCTTCCAGGCACTTCGTATTGCCGTAAACGACGAGCTTGGAGCCCTTCGTAGTGGCATCTCAGCCGCACTCACTGCGCTCGCACCAGGCGGGCGTGTGGCAGTCATTACCTTCCATAGTATCGAGGACAGAATTGTTAAAACTATGTTCCGTGATGCTGCCTATGCCGGACAGGGTACGTTGGTGTCTAAGAAACCCATCGTTCCATCTGCACTTGAACTCGTACGCAACCCACGCGCCCGTAGCGCAAAGCTGCGCGTGTTCGAGCGCGGCAGTGGTGTTGCCGCAACCCTTACTAATTCAACTTTTACTTCTTTGTATGCCTGATCGAACCATCACGTTTTTGGGATATGCGCTCGCTGGTTTGCTCAGTGCATATGTTGTTCTGGTTATTGCAACCGTATCTTTTGCCACGATGCAGACGGAGCTCGCACTTTCCGTGCGCGACACCGAGTCGCGTATAGGAGCACTTGAGTCGCACTACTACGCTCAGGTGGGAATGATTTCCTCTACGGACCCGCTCACACTCAATTTGAGCAAGCCCGCAAAGGTCACCTATGCAGCACTTGCTCCTGCGCCAAGTCTTTCCGTTCGCTACTAGTCTATGCGCCGGGCGATTCGCACAAAACTCCGTATCATTTCTTTAGGGCTTTTTGCGATCGCATTCCTACTGGTGGTGCGGTTGTATTTTGTGCAAATCGTTCACGGACAGGACTACACCCTGCGCGCTGAACGTCAGTATGTTTCGTCTAGTCAGCAACTCTACGACCGCGGTTCCATTTTCTTTACTCGCAAGGACGGCACGTATCTTTCTGCTGCAGGACTTGCCACAGGGTTCACGCTTTCTATGAATCCAGGTCTGGTGCGTGATCCAGAAGCTACATATGCAAAGCTTTCGCAATTTACGACCATCGATCGGGAGGCGTTTATGGCGTCTGCTGCAAAGACTACGGACCCGTATGAGGTACTCGCCAAGCGCGTTCCAGAAGATGTAGGAAGAGCAATAGAGGCTGCGAGCATTCCTGGCATAAGTGTGGAGCGTGAGCGATGGCGCTCGTATCCTGCAGGATCCTCTGCAGCGCAAAGCGTTGGGTTTGTTGCGTATGGTGCTGGCGAAGATACGGCACTCAAAGGTCGCACCGGAATGGAGCGGTACTACGAGGAAGTGTTGAATAGAAGTTCTGCGGGACTGTTTGGGAACTTCTTCGCAGAACTTTTTGCGAATTTGGATAGTGTGGTGGTAGATGCACAAACCGCACGTGAGGCGGACATTATTACGTCTATAGATCCTGTGGTGCAAGAAAAGCTCGACCAGGTCTTGAAGCAGGTAAACGATCAGTATGGCTCTATCGAGACAGGCGGAATCATAATGGATCCAAAGACCGGCGAAATTGTGGCACTCGATACCTATCCGTCCTTTGATGCGAGCGACATAAAAAATGGCAACCCAGAGCACTTCGGTAATCCGCTCGTGGAGCACCGCTACGAGTTTGGCTCTATTGTGAAAGCCCTCACTATGGCGTCGGGGCTTGATTCGGGGGCAGTAACTCCTTCTACCACGTACAACGACACTGGCTGCATCACGGTAAATACCAAACCAATTTGTAACTTCGATAAGAAAGCCCGTGGCGTCGTGCCAATGCAAGAGGTACTCTCGCAATCACTCAACGTAGGTTCTGCGTTCATTTCAATGCAGGTAGGGCACGAGCGGTTCCGTGCGTATTTCAAAAAGCTGGGAATGGGCGAAGAGACCGGTATAGATTTGCCAAGCGAAATTTCTGGCGATCTCCACAATATTGAAACCAGCCCGCGTGACGTGGAATACAGTACGGCAGCGTTCGGGCAGGGAATAGCGCAGACTCCCGTAGAAATGATTAAGGCTCTGGGGGCACTAGCAAACCACGGTGCGGTTGTCACACCCCATCTGGTGACCGCAAAGCGGTTTGAGTCGGGAATCAAGAAGGAACTTGCGTGGGGTACGCCCGAGCAGGTGTTTAGTCCTGAAGCAACTGAAGCTACTACGCGTATGTTAGTAAAGGTGGTGGACACAAAACTTGCAAACGGTACCTTGAAAATTCCCGAAATGACTGTGGCGGCAAAGACGGGAACCGCCCAAATTGCCGCAGCGGGAGGGAAGTACTCTGCAAACCTCTATTTCCACTCATTTTTTGGGTACTTCCCAGCATACGAACCGAGGTATATCATTCTCCTCTACACGAGGCAGCCAAACGGAGTGCAATACGCGTCAGAAACCCTCACCCACCCCTTTATGGACCTCACTCACTTCCTCATAAACTACTACTCCATTCCGCCGGATAGGGCACCCGCATCGTAATCGCACGTACTATGAAATCTTTCCTCCGCTCCATTGTTGCTTCCAGTCTTGCAATGCTCGCACGCGTCGTTATTGCTAAGTACAAGCCAATTATTGTGATGGTGACGGGAAGTGTGGGAAAAACTTCTACCAAGGACGCGGTAGCAGCAGCGCTCAGCAGTCACTACTACCTGCGCGCAAGCGAGAAAAGTTATAACAGCGAGTTTGGTGTGCCGCTTACAATTCTTGGCGCCAAGAATCCGTGGGAGAACGCTTCCGCGTGGATCAAAGTATTTCAGGAGGCACTCGCGCTCATACTCCTTCCAAATCACTATCCTAGATTGTTGGTGCTAGAAGTAGGAGCAGATCGACCAGGCGATCTAGCAAAGATACTGCGCGTTGCGACACCGGATGCGGTGGTAGTCACCAAGCTTCCTGATGTACCCGTGCACGTAGAGGCGTATGCGTCACCGCAGGCGGTGCGGGATGAAGAATTTAGGCCAGCATACGCACTGGGTGCAGGGTGCCCGCTCATTATTTCAAGTGACGACGAGCACGCAGTAAAGATGGCGCAGAGGTTAAATGCCAACGTGGTGACGGTAGGCTACTCGGAGCACTCGAGCGTGCACATTGGTACTCCTGTATTCAAAGACGGAGGTATGGAGGCGAGTGTGCACAGCTGTGGGAACACGTACACGCTACGAGCACCAAACGCTCTGGGTAATGCGCAGTTATACGCGCCCGCTATGGCCCTTGCGCTCGCCACCACGCTTCATACGACTGCAGACCAGGCGCTTGAAGGACTTTCGCACTACGCACCTCCACCAGGTCGCGCGCGTGTATTGAATGGGACTAGAAATTCCACACTCATAGATGATTCGTACAACTCGTCACCGTCTGCTGTAGGTGAAGCTCTGCGCGGACTTTCCCTTGTGCCTGGTAAGCGCCGTATAGCGGTGCTTGGCGATATGCTCGAACTTGGCCGGTACTCGGTAGAGGAGCATCAGAAAATTGGAAGAATGGTCAAAGAGCACGCGGATATGCTTGTCACGGTAGGTAGTCGGTCGCAGGCGAGCCAGCAGGCTGCAATAGATGCGGGTATGAATCCTGAGAGCGTGCAGGGGTTTGGTACCTCGACTGAAGCTGCGCACGCGCTCACAGAGCTGGTCCAGGAAGGCGACGTGGTCCTTATCAAGGGTTCGCAGGGTATGCGTATGGAGCGAGTGGTAGAAGCGCTTTTGGTGGACCCGCGCGACGCGCGGCTTTTGGTGCGTCAGGACAAGGAGTGGAAGCGACGGTAGTTTGCTTTGGGCGCACATAAGCCACCGCGAAGGTCACCTTCCGGTGGCTTTCGTTGTTTTTATATGCGGACCAGATATTACTCAAACTGTTCTCTGCTCCTCGTGAAGACAGTAACCAGCGGCAGTTGTTACATTCGCGGTACTCGGGTAGTGTGTGCGAGGACGCAGAAAAGAAAGGTACGTGATGTCAAAAGAAATCTGTCACGCGACAGTCTGCACCTACCCAGGTGGTGGTTGCTGGGGAGTGAGAATCAAAAACTTCGAGCTCGGTGATTTTGATCGAGTTCAACTGCTCAGCAATGAAGTCCTTTCGCAGGATGAGCTTGCGAAGCGACTTGTTCCTGCCGGGACACAAGGACTCGAATTTGTCCGTCGCCTGCGCACCATACCTCGCATCGGTTCATACACTATGTTGAACCGACACGGCTTCGCATTCAGTATGGAGAAGCATCGAGAGAGGAGCGGCGAGGAACTCGCGCAATTCACAAAGCGCGTCCTGAAAGAATTCTGCGAGGTGTACGGGTTCAAAGAAATGCAGATTTCTTAGAACTATCCCCAGGTGCAAAAAGGCCGAACGCGAGCAATCGCAAGTAGGCTTTTTATTTTTAGCAGGTGTCGCTGTAGTCTGTGTCCGCTCGGCGAAGTTTTCTACGAGGCGATTATGGCAAATAGGTGGAGACAGGGAAGCAGTACGGACAGGAAGTTTTGCACACCGACAGCTAGCTGTTACTGATTCCTGTGTGTAGGTCCGCATCCAAAGCGGCTACACTCAGCTGCCTCGCAGCACAATGGTGATTCTCAAATGGTTAACGTGAAGTCAAAGAGAAAATATGCTGATTCGCACGGTGACCTAGTAGCCGACGTATGCAATCTCGCCTATACAGCCTTTATATACAACATATCTCGGATAGACGAGAATCTCTTATACGCGAGATTTCTTTCGGTACGAAACGCACATTCCAGTGAAGAATCCCAGAGAGTCACTGGATTCTTTGTGGTTGAGGTACGGTTGCTGCGAGAATCTTTGATTAGAAGTTGCGCCTGACACCTGTCTTTTCTGTCTGGACATTTGGCTCTTTTGCACGCGCGAAGTATCTCCCGATCACGGCCTCCGTACGTGCTCTCGCACCCCTCCACGTTCACTGCTTCGAGTGTCTCGATGAGGTTGTACTAGCGGCTAATTACACTATCCACACGCGAGTGTATTTTCGGCATATTACGCAGTAAGTATGCAGTACTATGTACTGTAATGAAGTGGCTAAATCGCGGGGGCGATGGACCACAAGCAATTGCATTTTTTGCGGTGCTTGTTGTTTTTACTTTTGCCCCACTCACGTCCAATGCTGCGTCCGGAACTTTGGAAAACTGGTGGTGCAGCACTACCGATTTTTTTGGTCTTCCACTTTGCGAGCAGGCTCCCTTGGTAGCGGTAGAAGCATCACTGCCGCAAGCAGCGGAAATTTCTGACCCGGTGGCGGTTGTGGCTCACACCACAGTAGTTGAAAAATTCAATACCCACGTTATAGAGCCAGCGAGTGTCATTACAGAAGGTTTAGTTCTCGGTATTTCAAATTTTGTTTCGCTCGATTCTTTCCGCAGGCAGGCGGATGCTGCTTTGGGTAGTGCTGCCAAATCCGCTCGAAGCGTGGGAAGCGATATGCAGGCCGCGCAGGATGGCATCAAGGAGCAGGTCACTACCGTGGCCCGTACGGTATCGGGAACGGTGAACGGTGCAGGAACGCTGGTCGCTGGTTCACTCTCCGCCTCCACTCCACTCGCGTCTGGTGCCGTGTCCGGGACCTTGGGACATTGGTGGTGCACCGCAACCGATTTCTTAGGCCTTTCACTTTGTGGCGAAGCTCCCTCGCTAGTCGTAGTTGTGCCGCAGTCGCAACCTGTACAAACCCCTGCTCCTGAGCCGTCAGCCGTTCACACCACCGTAGTTGAGCAGCACAACACGTACGTGACGAAGCCTACGACCATAGTGAGAGAGACTTCTGGACGTGCTAACTCGGAGGTGGTTTCGCCGGACTCGTTCCACAGGCAAGTGGATGTGGTGTTCGACAATGTTGCTGATTCCCTCAGGGGAGTGCGAGACGACATACAGGCAGTACGAACTGATATCGCCGAGTCGGTGATTACTGCGGTTCTAGAGGTGTCGGGAAATGCGAATGTTGGAGGAAATTTGGATGTCACCGGGACACTCACCGCAGGTTCACTCTCTGTGTCGAGCGTGTCTTCCGGTGGCGTGGTCGAAGCTCCGTACTTTACGGCGACCTCTTCGACTGCTTCCACCCTCCCATACGCATCTACGACCGCGATAACGGTCAGCGGTACGGCGAGCACCACCAATTTGATTGCGAACAATTTTACGCTTGGTTCACTAACCGGCTTTCTTAAAGCAACTGCTGGAGTAATCGCCACGTCTCTCATCAACCTTGCAAGTGATGTGACCGGGGTGTTGGCAGCGGTAAATGGCGGAACCGGACTATCTACCATTACCAACAACCAGCTTCTCATCGGAGGGGCAGGAAATACATTTACGCAAATTGCGACCTCATCACTTGGACTGATAACAACAGACGTGGCAGAAGGTTCAAACTTGTACTACACCACTACCCGTTTCGATAACCGCCTCTCTGCAACCACAACCCTTCCAAACCTCACCACACTCGCAAACCTCACCACCGTTTCAACTGGGCTCACTGGCATCTTGAAGGCAACAAGCGGTGCTCTTTCAGCAGTCTCTACTCTTGTCCCTGGTGATATCTCTCTCACAAAGGGAAATTTCCTCGTAGGTAATGACGCAGGGGTAGCCCAGGCTACGTCCAGCATCTTTATTAGCTCAACAGGGAATGTGGGTATTGGCAGTACCGTGCCAGACGCGCTTCTCGACATCGTCGGAACAACAGCGTCTCTTAAGAGTCTCCTACGAGTAGAGCAGTACGCAACTGCAGTAGGAGCGTATGGACTTGAGATTCATACCTATGCAGATAACGGCGCGGCACCGACTCCTGGTGCTGGGGCACAGTCTGGTCTGGTTATACATAATTATACGGATGCTGCGCCTGCAATGATCATTGATCAGACGCGCAGCACACCGCTTCTCTTGCTTCGCAATTCTGCAAATCCACTTACGTCGTCAGGAACGAAGGGTACGGGATCGTTCTTGGATTTTGCAGGGTACGGACTTACCGACCCCAACACGCTTACTGATCTGGGTCAGATCTCAAACCATCTCTCGTTCTCCTCTTATGATCCTTTGGTTAAGTGGACGTTTGCGACAGGTTTGGATGTTAACGCAGGCTTGCGCGCATCTATAACAACCGCGGGTGCACCGGACACTACCGGTACGTCTGAGACAAACAACATTCTGCGGTTGTTGTCAGGCAGCACTGCCGTATCTATGGATATGGGCGTAAATAATAGCCCTGCATACAGCTGGCTTCAGTCTCGCGCCCGTACGAACTACGCCACGAATTACAGTCTCGTCTTGAACCCTAATGGTGGAAATGTTGGTGTGGGCACAACCTCTCCAGCTAGCACGCTTGGCGTGCAAGGTAACGGCCTCTTCTCGGGCAATCTTGCTGTGGCAGGACTCACCGCAACAGGCACGGTTACATTCTCTGGTCTCTCTACCGGCATCGCACACCTCTCATCTACCGGTGTTCTGTCTTCAAGTGCGGTCGCACTCGGCGGTTCTGACGTCACCGGCACACTCACTGTTGCAAACGGCGGTACCGGAGCTACGACCCTCACAGGACTTCTCCAGGGCAACGGCACCAGCGCCATCACCGCGGTGACCGGTACCGCAGGGCAGTTCCCGTACTACAACGGCACCAACACACTTCTCGCTACCTCTACACTGTTTGTATCTACGGCGAGCAACGTCGGTATTGGACTCACCAGCCCAAGTGCGCGATTGAATGTGAAGTCAGCAGCAGCAAACAACTTGGGCGGATTTATGCTCACGGCATCAGGAAGTAGCAACTATCCTGTGCTCATCTTTGAAAACTCAAGCAACGGTGGACAGATTGAGTTGCGCGATGGGAGCAACGTCCTGGCTACTCGTATCACCACAAATGCCGATTCCTATATTACCGG
>CAZNVT010000009.1:2184-25398 GCA_964577025.1 uncultured Candidatus Saccharibacteria bacterium | reverse complement strand
AGTCACCTGCTTGGGATTCCTGATTCAAGCTTTCTTACGAGTTTTGAGATAGCTATCCAGCTAGGTGCTATTTGCGCGGTAGTGTTGCTGTACTGGAAGAGTTTCTTGAATATTGAAATCTTGAAGCGCCTTATTGCTGGATTTATTCCAACGGCCGTCATTGGGCTACTTCTCTACTCATTTATTAAACATCATCTGCTGGGCAATGAGTTGGTGGTCGTGCTGGCACTCGCCATCGGGGGTGTGCTGCTCATTGCGTTTGAACTTTTTCACAAAGAGCGAGCAGATGCTCCTGAAGGACTTACCACTATCACCTACTCGCAGGCCTTCTTGGTTGGGCTCGCGCAATCTCTTGCCATGATTCCCGGAGTCTCGCGCTCTGCCGCCACAATACTCGGCGGGCTTATGCTCGGTATTCGTCGCACCACCATTGTGGAGTTCTCGTTCCTCCTTGCGGTACCTACCATGGGTGCAGCAGTGGCTCTCGATGTGCTTAAAAGTTATCAATCATTCACGACTGATGGCTTGGGGTACATCGCGATTGGATTCATTACTGCCTTCTTCGTGGCCCTCGTTGCGGTGCGCTTCCTCCTGAAGTTTGTGAAGACATCTACATTCATACCGTTTGGTGTCTACCGCATCGTCATCGCTGCTCTATTCTTCTTTTTTGTGCTCCTCTAGTAAAGCTATTTGTTTGTCAGTAAGCATGTGCGGATAATACGTTTGTGTGATTGAAGCGGTGTAGAGTTCTAGCGATCCTAATCCCATGCGTGCTCGTCGTTCATCAACGTGTTCAGGGTCCTCTATGGGTTGAGGTTCGTAGCGTACCAGCTCACCCTGTTCGTCTCGCACTTCGTCAAATTGAGTACCATATATCTGCCCGCGATTTGTGTTCACGCGTATCCTGTCTTCCAGATATGCAATATTCCTTGGGTTCACCTCTCCAACTGGCTCCAGCTTCATAAGTTCCAAACAATGCGACTGAAACGCAGTATCGTGGTCGGCGTGCTGCACCAATAGCCACGCCGCTTCTGAAGTGACCACACCTACTTTTGAGACAGTCGGCCACCCAATGGTTCCTACTATCCTTTTCACCTCCTCCGTGTTTCGTTCATCTAACCCATCTATCCATGCCGAAGGGTCATCCAAAACTTTGGTGCGCATATCTTGATCTTGCGACACCATCCGTTCAATAGCGGCGACTACTTCTGGGAACTGCTGTTTCTTTTCTTGACTGCTCCAGTTCTCAGCTGTCATAGTCACCAGATACTACGACTTTACTCCGACGCCACGGATAAACAGGAACAGAGTCAATCCAAAGAAAAACACCGTAAGCCCACCCATCACACTAAAAGCAAGCGTCATAGATACGTCAGACACTCCTAAGAAGCCATAGCGGAACGCGTTCACCATATATAGGATAGGGTTCCCTAGTGACAGCGTGCGGAAAAATGGTGGGAGCTGATCTATTGAATAGAACACGCCACCGAGGTACGTAAGCGGCGTAAGCACAAACGTCGGCACGATGTTTATGGCATCAAACGACTTTGCAAACACACCATTCACTAGTCCCGCAAACGCAAAGAGAAGCGCAGTAAGGAATGCTGCCGCAAAGATAATAAAGATATTGAAGATGGCCAGGTGGGTAAAGAAAAGGGACACCAATACCACCAAGATACCCACCAAGAACGAGCGAATCAGTCCGCCCGACACAAACCCTGCAATCACCACCCACGTCGGCATTGGCGACACCAACAGTGAATCAATGGTGCGCAAGAACTTGGAAAAATAAAATGTAGACACTACGTTCATATACGCGCTCGTAATCACGGCCATCATCACGAGTCCCGGCACAATGAACTGTATATAGGTGTGGCCATTGATAGCAGCCACCTGTGAACCAATGAACGCTCCAAAGATAGCGAAGTAGAGCGATGTGGTAATAACCGGCGGAAGCAATGTCTGCGACCAGATACGCACGATGCGCACCAGCTCCTTGCGCACCATTGTGTAGTAACCGATAAGTGCAGGTGAACGCATACTATTTCTGGATAAGATTCATAAATACTTCCTCGAGGCGTGAACCATTGTTGCGAATATTGGCGATTTGCACGCCAACTTTTGAGAATAGGCGCACGGCATCATTCACTGAGTCCCCTGGTTTCAAGGTGAGCTCGAGCGTTGACTCGTCGAGACGCTTAATGGTGAGCGGGCGCAAAAGTTCAAACTGCGCGGTCGTCACTGGCTCCTGCGTGTCAAAGATAAGCGTGACGAAGTTAAGCTTGGTCAAAAGTTCCTTCACGCTTCCCTCCTGGATAATTTCTCCCTTGTTTACAATAGCCACCTGGCGACAGAGAAGTTCCGCTTCTTCCAAATAGTGCGTAGTGAGCACAATAGTAGTGCCTTTTTCATTCAGTGTGCGTAGGAAGTCCCACATACCACGGCGAAGTTCCACGTCCACTCCAGCGGTTGGCTCATCAAGCAGCAATACTTTTGGATTATGTATGAGCGCGCGCGCAATAAGAAGTCTGCGCTTCATTCCTCCCGACAGTGCCTGAATCTTTTGGTCGCGCTTATCAAAAATACCCAAATCCTTAAGGAGTTGATCGGCGCGCTCAATGGCTTCCTTGCGAGGAATACCGTAGTAACCAGCCTGATCCACCACCGTATCAATCACCTTCTCAAAGATGTTGAAGTTTAGCTCCTGCGGAACAAGACCTATATAGGTCTTCGCCTTGTCTGGATCTGCATCAATGGATACTCCACAAATTTCCACTGTTCCGCTGGTTTTTGTCGTGAGCCCTGCTGTTATCCCGATAAGGCTCGTCTTGCCTGCGCCATTTGGACCAAGCAGCGCCATAAACTCTCCCTGAGGAATGGTAAGCGACACACCCTTCAACGCCTCTGTGCCTGGTTTACCCTTTTCACCCTCGTACACCTTCTTTAGCTCAGTAATCTTTAGTGCGGGAGTGTCATTCGTCATAGATAATTGCAGTATAACATTGCAGGCTTTTAAGGCTAAAATGGGGATATGCTCTGGCAACCGGCTGTATTTCGCTTTCTACGTTACACACTTGTGGGCGGCTCCACCTTTCTTTTTGACCTTGCTCTGCTGTACTTCATAACGACGTACGGAACGGTCCCCTATTACATAGCTACTCCGCTCGCCTTCCTCGTGGCGGTGAGCATCAACTACCTCATAAGTCGCCGATTTGTATTTCGAGGAACAGAGCGTGGTCACGCGCTTGGGTATTCATACTTTATTGGTATGGCCCTCATTGGCGCTCTCGTCACTACTCTGGGCGTTTCCCTCCTGGTCACCTATGCCGGAATCTATTTTCTCTACGCTCGCATAGTCACTGCATGCGTAGTAGGAATAGGAAATTATCTGTTCAATCTTTTTCACAATTTCAAAGTGGTGGGTCTTCATCGCTAAGCGCGCGCGGGTGCTATTGTAAACAGAATGAGCACTCGCACCCTGAAGGAACAGATAGAAAAAGTAGTTCGCGGTGATGTAGTAAACACTGACGCGGAAATCAAGAAATACAGCCGCGACACCAGTATCTTTACTCGTACTCCTGAGCTGGTCGTATACCCACGCGACAGCGAAGACGTCGAAAATTTGGTACGCGCGGTGCGTGCCGCTAGAAGCGAGGGCATTGCTGCATCTGTCACGGGACGTTCCGCCGGTACCGATATGTCGGGCGGCCCTCTTACCACATCGGTAGTGGCGGTGTTTACCAAATATATGAACAAGATACTCGATGTGGGCCACGAGTACGCGGTAGTAGAGCCCGGCTGTTACTACCGTGATTTTGAAAAGGAAACTCTTGCGCACGGAAATCAGATTCTTCCCTCGTATCCAGCCTCAAGGGAAATTGCTGCGCTTGGTGGCATCGTAAACAACAACTCTGGGGGCGAACGCACACTCGAATATGGAAAAACCGCAGACTATATAGAAGAAGTAGAGGTGGTACTCGACGACGGCAGCGTAACGGTGTTCAAGAGTCTGTCCGTTGAAGAAGTTGAGGCAAAGAAATTACTTCCTACACGCGAGGGAGCGATTTACCAAAACATCTCTAGTCTGCTCGACACCAACAAAGACATTATCCGCGCAGCGAAACCAAAAGTATCCAAGAACTCAGCAGGCTATGCGCTTTGGGACGTGGTAGATGAAAGGACAGGACGAATGAATCTGGCAAAACTTATCTGTGGCGCGCAGGGCACGCTCGCCCTCACGACGAAAATGAAATTGCGCCTTGTGCGTCAGCAGGAACACCGCGCAATGCTTGTCGTGTTCCTAAACGATCTATCAAAACTCCCCGAGATTGTGCGACTGGTACTTCCCTTCAACCCAGAATCGTTTGAGTCCTATGACGACCATACGTTTTCCCTCGCCATACGCTTCCTGCCACAGATGCTCTCACAGATGGGTCTTATTTCTGCCATTCGTCTGGGGCTTTCCTTTATTCCTGAAGTCTTGATGGTGCTTCGCGGAGGCGTGCCCAAGTTGGTGCTGATGGCTGAGTTCTCGGAAGACACCGCGGAGCAGGCTCTGTTCGCCGCAAACAAAGCACAGTCAGCACTCATGCCTCTCGGACTTACCACAAACATCATGCGTAACGAACGCGAGGCGGAGAAGTATTGGAAAGTGCGCCGCGAAAGTTTTGCCTTGCTTCGCAAAAACGTGCACGGCTTGTATGCGGCTCCATTTATTGATGACTTTGTGGTTCCACCAGATTGCTACACACAGTTTTTGCCGAAGTTGGACGCGCTCCTTGCAGAATATAAGGACAAATTTATCTACACCATTGCCGGGCACATCGGTAACGGTAACTTCCATATCATTCCCTTAATGGATCTAGGTAAGGAGGAAACTCGCGCGGTCATACTTGAGCTTGCTCCAAGGGTTTACGACCTAGTAATAGAGTATGGCGGCACGACCACCGGCGAGCACAACGACGGCATCATTCGCACACCCTACCTACCGCAACTATTTGGAGAAAAGATGGTGGCGCTATTCGAGGAAACCAAGCGCATCTTTGATCCTACCGATGTCTTTAATCCTGGTAAGAAAGTACACGGCACATTCGCGGATATTGAGCGGGATATGTTTAGGGAAACTTTGTGAGTCTTCGAACTCTAGTTTCCCTTATTTGTCCGCATGCAAGCACGTATAGGAGTGCGTGCTAGCATACGAGTGTGCGTTTATCACACGTAGCACGTACCTTTTATATGTCATCCTCTACCAACACACCGCATATACATATTCCCCCCACAGGAATGCGCGAGAGTCATACCGCGCACGAATCACTCGTCCGCGAATTAAACGACGACACTGCGCGCGCAGACTATGCAAGAAAATACGATGATTACAAACCAATGCTTATTCCCCGAATGCTGGGATGGCTCTTGGTCACTGCCGGAAACACGGTATACGGCAAGCGACCAAGCTATGGAAAGTTCAAGGCAGTAGAAGTTATTGCGCGCATTCCCTATCAGTCGTGGGAAGTTGCAGCCTACACACTTCTCACCGGTTTTTATGGAGACGAAGAGCGCGCTATTAAATTGGCAAAGACTAGTAGTTTTAGTCGCCAAGCGCAGGACAACGAAACAATGCACGTGGTAGTAATCACCCAGCTATGCAAGCGCCTACGCAATGTTGGTTTTTTCCGCCACACTCTTATTCCTCTTTTGTTTGCGTTCTTCTACTTCTGGACCATTTACGTCCTGTATATGTTCTCCCGCCGTGCTGCTCTCGAACTAAACTACCTCTTTGAGAGCCACGCATACGACCAGTACTCAAAGTTTCTGCACCTGCACGAAGCAACACTCAAGAACAAACCTATTGTGTCTGAGTTTCTTTCGTTCTATGGGCGTGAGTGCAGGAGCGAGTACGAATTCTTCGAGTCAGTGCGCAATGATGAACTCATTCATCGCAATCGGTCCATTCGAGAGTTTGAATCTCGCTCTTGCTAATACTTATCCCCCGCACGCACGCCTGTGTCTTGCGAATTAGCCGAGGGTGTAGCATAGTAAAAATAACTCGCAGGTTAGTGAAGCTTCGCGTGGCATACGTGCTACATCTAAGTGTTCGAGCGGCGAGGTTATCCAGTATCTCACAGCCCTTATGGCAACAAGTAAGCTTTATGTAGGCGGTATCCCATACCGCACCACCGAGGACGAGATGCGTACCATTTTCGAAGAAGCTGGTACCGTCACTTCGGTTAGCATTATCAGTGACCGTATGACCGGCCGCTCACGCGGATTCGGCTTCGTTGAAATGGCGTCTGAAGCAGAAGCTCAGGCTGCTATCGATCGATGGGACGGAAAGGAATACGATGGTCGTATGCTTTCTGTGTCTATGGCTCGCCCACAGGGTGACCGTCCTCCTCGCGAGGGTGGAGACCGTGGTGGATTTGGTGGTGGTAACCGTGGCGGTGGCTACGGTGGTGGCGACCGCGGTGGAAATCGCGGAGGTGGCTACGGAGGTGGCTTTGGCGGCGGAGACCGCGGAGGCTACTAATCTCGCACGAACCAAAACCGCCCGGGGCAATTGCCCCGGGCGGTTTTGCGTATAAAAAATGACCGGACAAAGCGTTGTGCTCGTCCGGTCTTTTTTCACCTGCGTGTCGGGTGGTACGGCTCTAAGGCGTGACCCTGCCTCAGAAACTCGCTCTCTGGGTGAAACTCATGGAAGCGGACAGGAATGCCTCGAAGTGCCTCGTGCGCAAACCGATAGATGTCTTCCCTCATTCGAGGATAGGTCAACTGTGGCTTGTAGAGTACGCACACACACTCGTGTCGTGCTTCTATGTCGGACGGCATGAACTGAATCGAAAATATCCTCTGCCATCGAAACCCAAGAGGATGCTTGCCGTACACCCAAAACAAACTCGTGAGTTTTGGCGGCTCTCGTTCGGTACCGCGCACGTTCCTAGACGACCAGTTCATTTCTTCGAACCACCACGTCGGAAAAAGTCCCAGAGCTCGGTGATACCCTTCAGTCTCACGAGCGAGACTTCGTACAAACTCTAGAGCGCGCCAAGCAACCGCACGCTCAGAGTCAAGAAAGTTAATTCCTGATGCGTGCATAGCGCTCTCCCTGTGAACAACCTGTGAGAGTTTTACTATGCTTCTAGACTGTTGTCTATGTATCTCTATACCAAACCACACGAACCCGCTACAGTATCCCTATGACCGTTTCACCCAAGGATCTCGAGCTTCTCATCCGCGACAAATACGCCGGCAACCGGGACGCGGATATAACTGACGATGTTGTGCGGCTCGAGAGTGGCGAACCACTCGCCTATGTCATTGGCTGGGTGCCATTCTTGGGACTATCCATTCGCCTTGATTCTCGCCCGCTTATTCCCCGCCCCGAAACAGAATGGTGGACTGAAACGCTATGCGACCACCTTCAGGAAAAGTTTTGTGATGAGCCGTTTTCGTTTCTTGATCTGTGCGCTGGCTCGGGAGCCATAGGCCTTGCGGTGCTATCGCGCTTTCCACACGCACGCGTGTCATTTGCGGAACTGTCCCCTCTGCACAGCGCACTCATACATATGAATATCGATGAAAACAACCTCGACAGCAGCAGATCAGACATACGCAGTGGCGACTTGTTTGCGCCATTTGCGCAGACGCAGTTTGATATTGTCGCCACCAACCCACCCTATGTACCCACTACCCGGGAACTCGAGGTCACCGTCACTGCATTTGAACCCCGTGAGGCACTATTTGCAGGTCGTGACGGACTAGACATCATACAGCGCATCGCGAGCGAAGTGCCTGCACATATGCATACGAACGGAGAAGTATGGATAGAGTGCGACATCGCTAACGTTGAGGAGACAGCAGAGTTACTGCGCGCGCACGGCGCGCACGATACCCAGATGCGCACCGACCTCTATGGCAGGCCGCGAGTCGCTGTGGGATACTTTTCGTAATGGACGCTTCGACTCCCCTTCACGGGATTTCTTCTCCCGCAGAAGCATTTGCGCCACTACTGCGCCTCGTAGATGTACCGGGACTCATTAGTATCGTAGCGGCGCTTTTGTTTATTGGGTGGCTTATCTATACCGTCATAGCGGCCTATCACTTGCTGCGCTATGGGCATCGTTCCGCGGTAAGTATTCCCGCAATTATTGTGCACATTGTGGTGTCGCTCTTGCTCGCGCTGTATGCCGTGAGCGGACTAACATAACTAGTATGGAAGAATTCGAACTAGAGCCTGGAGAGCAAGTAATGAGAACCGTGCGAAAGCATTGGCTCGTGTTTGTGGGAATGCTCCTTCCCTATATTTTTCTTGCGCTCATTCCCTTGCTTTTGCCTGGTATGTTTGCGTTCATTGCCAGCTACTACCCCGTCTTTAATGCGCTTTTTGAGAAGTATCCCTTTGGGGCCGACACCATACGCGTCGTGCTTGGTATCTGGTGGTTCATTCTATGGGTAGGTGCATTCAATGCGTTCACTAGTTATTTCCTCAACGTCTGGATTATTACCTCGCACCGCATTGTAGAAATTCGCCAGGCTGGTTTTTTTGACCGCAAAGTGTCGAGCTTCCTTCTTGTGCGCGTACAGGACGTAACCACCAAAATAGACGGTATTCTCTCAGACCTTTTTGGGTACGGCTGCGTACAGGTGGAGACTGCCGGCACCGCTTCTAGTCAATTCATTATGGACGGTGTAGCAGACCCCGTGGGTATGCGCGACCTCATAATGCGCGAAATCGCCCTGCTACAACCAGCTCAGAATCCGCAAATATGAGGTTCCGTAAAGACAAATCGGGCTCAAAATTGATTCTACTTATTGTTCTTGTTCTGTTTTGCTATCTCGCGCTATTTAAGTTCGATATTCTGCGTGCATACCACTATACGGTGGCTCAAAATGCTCAGATACTTCATGACTATTTCGGTCTGTAGTGAAAATTTCCTCACGCCTGTCTCTCTGATACACTCATACCTATGACAAGTCGCGAACCGCTTTCAACTGAGCCTTACAAGGGGGTACACGATTATTACCCCGAGCAGTGGGCCAAAACCTCTGCCATTTTCGATACTATCCGTGGTGTTCTCAAAACCTATGGGTTTGAGGAGTACCAGGCGTCCACCCTGGAGCGTGCCGAGCTCTACGAGAGCAAGACCTCTGAAGAAATAGTAAACCAACAGACCTATACCTTTACGGACCGCGGCGATCGCAGAGTGACGCTTCGCCCCGAGATGACTCCTACCCTTGCACGTATGATTGCGGGCAAGCGACGTGAACTTGTATTCCCTGCTCGCTGGTTCTCTATCGGAAACCGCTTCCGCTACGAGCGCCCACAAAAGGGCCGCTCGCGTGAGTTCTACCAGGCCGACGTTGATATGGTGGGTCTTGGGGACGCTCGTGCCGAGGGCGAGGTAGTCGTGGTGGCGTCGAGTGTGTTGCGCGCCTTTGGTGCAACAAGCGCGGACTTCCGCATTCGCGTAAATTCACGCGCACTCATAAATGCTGCGGGTGAAAGTCTCGGACTTTCAGCAGACGAAGTGACCTCCTACCTCTCACTCATAGACCGCAAAGATAAAATCACCGCTGAAGTGTTTGAGACAGAGCGTGCGGCGTTTCGTCGTGAGGGTGTTGATCCGCTAGAGCTCATAGAAAAGCGAACCGACCCTGCTACGGACGCAGAGTATGCAAAGATCCTTGAACTCATCGAGGCTTGGAAAGCACGTGGTATTGATAACGTTGTCTTTGATCCCACCATCGCTCGCGGCTTTATGTACTACACCGGACTTATCTTTGAGGTGTTTGATACCAACCCAGAAAACCCCCGCGCACTCTTAGGTGGTGGCCGCTACGACCGTTTGGTTGAGCTCTTTGGTGTAGACCCAATTCCTGCCGTAGGATTTGCTATCGGTATAGAGACACTCACCGACTTCCTCGAGACACACGATTTGCTTCCGCAAAGCTGGAGCGCGCCTACGCTCTTCATCGGCACCCCTACACCAGCTGATCATGCCGTCGCACAGACGTATGCAGATTCGCTTCGTGCACAGGGTACCTGCGTGATTGTGAATACATCGGAGAAGTCTTTGGGTGATCAAATCAAAGAGGCACTTAAGCGTGGCATTCCCTACTTTGTAGCGTTTGGCCAAAATGAAAAGGATACTGGGCGTGTAAAAGTGAAGACGCTTGCCGCGAACTCCGAGGAAGAACTAGAGAGCGAAACCCTTGCTAACTTTCTAACAGCGACACGCTAGCCTATGCGTGAGATTACGTTCGACATCGAAACCGCAAATGCGTTTCCTACCTTGTCGCGAAACGACCTCTCCCGTATGGAGCTCGCTATTGTCGCTATTCACGACAGCGAGACCGATGAATACACCTCATATTCAAAAGAAGAACTGACAAAGCTCTGGCCAATCATCGAGACCGCCGATGTGCTCATTGGCTACAATTCAAACTCGTTTGATATTCCCTTACTGAATAACTATTACCCGGGCGACCTTACCAAAATCCGCTCGCTTGATTTGCTCGTAGAGGTACAAAACGCACTGGGCAGACGCTTGCGTTTGCAATCGCTTGCAGAAGGCACACTCAAAGTGGGCAAATCAGGAGACGGTCTGCAGTCGGTAAGATGGTGGCAGGAAGGCCTCTATGACAAGGTCCGCGAGTACTGCATACAGGACGTTCGACTCACTCGCAGACTCTACGACTACGCGCTCGAGCACGGCGCACTTAAATACAAAGACTTGAAGGATACCAAGACCATCAAGATAGACACCGCTACCTGGCAGCAGGATCAGGAAAAAGAAGCTTTTACCCACACCCTGCAGTTATAGCTTGCGGAGAGCTACTCAGAAGAGTAGGCTCACTTCGTGCGCTTTGGCGCTAATTCTTTCAACGGAGCTATCGGATGATTAGTAAGATCCTGATTCCTCCCGCTATTAGTGACGTTTTGGCGGAGGACGCCTTTGGGGGCAAATACCCGTGGGTTAGGAACGAACGGGACGGGCCCGCACAAAACGTGCTCATCTGCATCGTTTACCAATTGACGGACGAGGCACGACGAGAAAACGCGGATGCCGTTCGTCGACACAAGGAGTGGATCCAGGATATTCTGGATATGATTTTCTGTGAGACGGGGTACCCTGAAGTTCGCATCGAGGATACTAACGGGTATATCCAAAGACTGGAGTCCTCGATCGCTCGCAGACACTTTGCTTGACCAAAGCCACAGACGCGCGGTTCCTGCATTTCGCAGGGACCGCGTTCTTTTTATTTCATACCCTGGCACCGTGCTATCATTTTTTGCATATGGAACCACTACGCGCTACTCCACCCTGGATACTTCCCGTAGCTATTGTGTTGGCTGGCATCATTATTGCCACTGCTCTGTACTTTGTACGTATAAATCACCACGTCACGAAAGAAGCGGGAGACGCGTCCGTCGTGCGCCCTGTCACCCCAAGTGACCACCTTATAGGAAACCCGACGGCGCCGGTCATTGTCGTTGAATACGGCGATATTGATTCCGAGTACACCAAGCAGTTCAACACCATTATGGAGCAGATAATGCTCGACTACACGCCAGGCGGACAGGTGGCCTGGGTATTCCGCCACTTCCCTATTATTGCGCTTCACCCCAATGCAGCAGCGCACGCATCAGCGGCAGAGTGTGTAGCATCTATCGCCGGCCCTCAGAGTTTCTGGGGATTCATCGACGCCCTTGCCGCGCGTGCTCCTGGAATCAATCAATTTGATCCAAAAGACTACGGCGCAATACTTCCAGGACTTGGCGTGCCGAGCGACGCATTTGCCACCTGTTTATCGAAGGGTACTTTTGAATCAAAGGTACAGGACGACTACACCAATGCAGTGCTTGCGGGCGCGACCGGTTCTCCCTATATTGTGCTGATGGTCCACGGCGAAAAGTCTATTCCTATATCCGGCGCACTCCCCTACGCCAGTATGAAAAAGGTCCTCGAAGAGGCTCTCAAAAAGGCGCACTAACGCTCCCACTATGAAGCGAACTGCCCTCCACACGTGCGCCGCACTACTCCTACTGCTCGGGGCGATTGCGTCGTGCGCAGTACCTGCAAGCGCAGACGGGCCGGCGTTTTTGACTGCTGACGTCTTTTACCCGCGCCACCTAGCCAATACCAACCTGCGTCAAACTGCAGCAAAAGACGGCGATCATTTGTACATCAGCACAATGATGGATAGCCCTGTCGTCACCACATCAGTGACTATGGATTTAACACCGCTTGGACTTGGCTCTGCTGTGCCTATGGACGATGTGTTTGATGATTACGATTTTCCCACCAGCAACAATTTGCTGCGTCAGTTCCAGGGAGAGTTTACTGTCGCTTCGGGAGGATTTTCTGGCACTGCCGATATCGTGCTCACTGCAACAGACGAAAACGGTTTGGTCACTACACACACCGTGTCTGTCGCCGTAGACAACACACTACCGACGGCATCACTTTCTAACATCACCGCTGCGAGTTCCAGTCCACTCGCGCAGCTCGACACGCTCTCCGTGAGTGGCTCCTTTGACGGTACCGGAAGCAATCACATCCTGTATCAAATAAAGGAACAGGAGCTGGCAGCCGATGGAGAGACCGTTCTCTATCAATCGGTATACAACCCGACACACCCATCGTCTCCAGAACTCTTTGCGCTTTCGGACGGTGCATTTATCGACGTGCCGCTGCGCGTGTATACCTCTAACGGCGCCAGCACCTTTAGAAGCGATGCCTACTTCTTGCGCTTTGTGCTCACGCTCTCAGACGATGCCGACAACTACGCATTCGCGACATCTACTAACATTTCTATTGCGACGCCGCCCACAGCGGCAACAAGCACACCAGACATTGGCACCAGCACAGACCCTGTTGCCACCAGCACTCCTCCAACTTCTCCCCCAAGTGATGACGACTCCGCGACCACGACACCCGAAGTAGTGCCTGATACCCCGGACAATTCCGCAACGTCTACACCAGAGCAAACCCCACCCACAGAGGATGAAGACACCCAGACAGAGGCAACCACCACCCCAGTTGTCGCTACCACAGCCTCAGGAGGTCGCAGTCACTCGAGCAGTTTCATAGCCACAACCATTCCTGCAGTCCCAGTTGCCGCACCCGTTGCTGTCATTCCTATTCCCTCTACGGTACAAGTACAGACTGCACCAGTTGTTGTAGAGACTCCTATTCCTCTAAGTCTGAAAGTGCCACCAGTAGCAGTAGCGCAATCAGAACCACTAGCCCCGAGACCTTCCGCTATGGTAGCGAGAGCCACGACAGAAACTACCCAGACCGCATCTGCTCTCGACGGTGCTGGGTCACTGTTTGATTCCAAGTTTGTGCCTCTAGCCTTTAGCTTTGTGCTTACCGCAAGCGGTTTATTGCTGGCACTCTATGCTGTTCAAAAGCCACGCACTCTTAGAGGAGTGTAATTAACGACGACAACGCAAAAGCCCGGGCACGTAGTGCCCGGGCTTTTGCGTTTAAGTTACGCAAACAACGCCAACAAATCGTCGTACTCGCCCGGTTCTTTGGGCGCCCGCCACTTCCCCGATAACATTTCACCGAGCGCTGCGTCCAGGTCTTGGATAAACTGCTCGTGCACTTCGGTCCCAAGCGCAATTGCTACTTCGTCTACGCCATCTGGTCGCACCTGGATGATAGACACCCCGGCTGGGTTCTCACCATTCTCCCGCAGTAAGTACTCATAGAACGCCAACTGTAGTGCAAACTTAGGGTCGTCCTCCTTCACCGTAGAAGAAGTCTTGAAATCCACAATAGTGGCACGTCCATCGCGCTCTAGCACTGCGTCTACCTTTCCGGACAGATTCACTGTCTCACCTGCAACCTGACGCGTCGTGCGGTAGCTTTTCTCTATGGCAGTGGCCGTGCCAAACTTTGCTCGCACTGCGATGAACGCCTCAAGGCGCGCACGTGCATCGTCGCCTGCCTGATCAAACGCGCTGGTGCGCGGCATAAGTGAGCGATGCAAAGTAGCTGCAAGCGCCGCATAGGCATCCTCGCGTGTACCATTCTCTGCCATAAGCGCCGCGATACCGGCGTGCACACTCGTACCGATAAGCATGCGCGCTTGCTCGGGCTCTTTCAGGTGCAGCACGCGCCGGGCAAAGAATGTGGCTGGAGACTCTAGATAGTCAGCGAGTGCGGACGGTGAGAGCCCCTCGCCAAGCAAGTAGTTGCGTGTTAGCTCCACGACAAGCGCTGGCGCGTCCACATCCGTATGCAATACAGGAAGAGGATCAGTCGCCACCGCTACGATGTCCAAGCCCGCAGGTATAAAGAGCGACGGCTTGCGCTCGCGTCCCTCGAGCGTTTCCACCGAATACGAAAACAACACCGCATCTTTTGCACGCGTGAGCGCCACATAGAACTGCTTTGCCACATCCTCCACGCTCTTGCTCATATCCACGGGCGACGGAATCTTTGCCGGCATCTTGCCCTTTTCCCATTCGTTCTCCGTAAGTCCCACAATAAACACACGTTCAAATTCCATTCCCTTTGCCTTGTGCGCGGTAATCACCGTGACGTGTCCCTCCTTACTTGTCTGCGACGACTTCACCCATTGCAGGCCGTGCTCGTGTGCGCGAGTAAGCGCCTCGACAGCTTCAGCAAAAGACACATTGGGATTTCGAGCCACTATTTCTTCCAAGTAGCCGTACAGCTGCCGCACGAGCATCACGTCCTCCAAATGATCTGCGTGCGAGAGCGCAAACGCGCGTGCACCCGATTCCACCAACAGTCGTGAGAACACTACGAGTGGCGCTTCAGTTTGTGCGTGCAGTTGCAGTTGCGTCACCACCTCTCCAATCTTTGGAAACTGCAGCGAAAGTTCTGCGAGCAAGTCTCGGTCGCGGGTACGCACCAAGAATACAGCGCGCTCAGAAAGGCCTGCCTCCCACCAGGGAGCTAGCACGCACTCGCGAAGTGACGCCGTATCCAGAGGGCTTGCTACTGCTCGCATGAGTGCTAAGAGTGCGCGCACCAGTGGCCGCGAAGACAGAGAAATATCTCCAGCACGAAGCGTGGGCACCCCCCGCCCCGAGAGTGCTTCGGCAAATCTGCTCACCGTACTATTGCGCGCCGCTATCACCGCTATCTCGTGCGGAGCCACCCCTTCTGCAATAGCAGCCTCCACCAAGCTCGCAACCTGGTCTCGCTCAGCGAGAGGGTCTGGGGCGGCCAGAATGCCCAATTTCGCCGTACCCGCTCTGGTAGCCGTAAGCGGCGTATGCTCGCCGTAGGAGGCAGGAATATGGCCTAGAGCGGCATTGTGGGCCTCGTTTAGAATCCCCTCCAAGGACCGGAAACTCTCGGTAAGTGCCACCAAGGTGGTGCGTGGGTACTTGTCCAAAAAGGCCCGGAATTGTGACGAGTCCGCCCCCTGGAAACGGTAGATGGCCTGCTTCTCGTCCCCCACCACAAACAGGTTTGGGTGGTCGTCAAAGGCAAAGCCGTCGAGTATGGCGTGCTGGTAGGCGTTTGCGTCCTGGTGCTCGTCCGCCAGTATGTACTGGTACTGCTCCTGGAGCGCTGCGCAAAGTGCCTCGTCATTCTGAAGTGCGTCCACCACACCGCGCAGCACGTCGTTGAAGTCGTATACCACCGCACGTTCCTTGCGCTCTTCGTATGCAGTGAACAGCGTGATGGCCTCGTACACTTTCTCAAGGCGCTCTAGTTTCTTTTGTCCGTCTGGTTTGAAGTCTCCCTTCTTGCCGTACTTACTATCGCGCGTGTAGTAGTTACTCTCGTCTGCCTTGATAGCAGCTTCCTCGTCGCTGGCCCACGCACGGTACTGCTCGAGCGTCACGCGCTCACGTGTCAGGTCTCCGTATAGTCGCGACAAATCCCCCAGGTACAGAAACGGACTCTTAGGTGGGCGCAAATGCACGACGTCTGCGTGCTCGAGCACCTCCCGCCAAAGTAGCATCGACTCTACATCTCCCGACAAACGCTTCCCCTCCCACGCGGGAAAATAGTCTGCCCAATTCTTAAGTACGTAATCACAAAAACTATGGAACGTGTAGATGCCCACCTCGCGCGCAACTGCTTCTCCAACGAGTAACGCCAGGCGCGTGCGCACCGTGCGCGCAGCCGACTCGGTAAAGGTCAGCACCAAGATGTTGGTAGGGTTTGCCTGCGTCTGTCTCAGAATGTTTGCGATACGCAGCGTGAGTATGTGCGTCTTGCCAGTACCGGGGCCCGCAATCACCAGCACCGGACCCTCCACCGTATCTACCGCAAGCTTCTGAGCCTTGTTGAGCTTTTTGTACCCCTCCTGAAATGCCACGGAGTCTTTCATGCCTATAGTTTACCCGATTCAGGGGTATACTGCAGAAACTATGGAAGACATCGAAATTGAAGAGCCCACCCGCGACGCATTCGGCAACGAACTGGAAAACGGCGACTCGGTCACTGTTATTAAAGATCTGAAAGTGAAGGGCGCCGGCACCACACTCAAGAAAGGCACAAAGGTAAAGAACATCCGCCTCACAGACAACCCCGAACAGATAGAGGGCAGTGTCGAGGGTATCCGCGGACTCGTACTACTCACTGAATTCGTAAAGAAAGCATAACGTAAGGGACCCGGCGCATTCTGCGCGCGGGCCCTTTTGTTGTGGGAGCTACTGCTCCCGGTAGACGAACATTGTACGGTCGTAGAACTTTAAGCCAATCTCTTCCAGGCTTGCTCGACGTTCTCGCTTCTGTGATTGCCACACACCGCAGATGTGCGGCTTGGGCAATTCGCAGGTTTGCGTAGCCACAAACCCGCCACCGGCGAGGCCGTATTCCTCGTACAGGCACGGAAACTTGGCCGAGAGCGCGAACACTTCGTACGGACTCGTAAGCAGCAAGCCACTGCCGAGCGCCCACACGTTTGCACGCCTAGTAGAGATGACTGACTCGTGTCCCATCCACAACAGCACTAAGCGCGCGGGTTGTGGCCACACCACAGGAGCTTCAAAGAAGCGCTCCACGCGCCGAGCAGTGTTCGAACTACTCGTCTCGGGCGCGCCGGCGTTGATTGCCGCTTTCCAAGTGCGGTACCTGGTTAGCTCCGTATTCAATCGAAAGATGGTTCCTCCTTCTGGTGGAACCAGTTCAGGTGTAGTAGTTTGCGCCAACTGTGGCATGCACTTTCCCCATAGCTGCGACTCTCCCCGAGCCGAAAGAACGAAGTCTGTACTATACTCCTGTTTTTGAGTCTGTCTAAGTTACACCTCGTACCGTGTTCGAATTTCTTTGCGCAGTGCTAGGTGGTTAGGAATAGTTCTCGCCACCTGCGCCCAAAATTTGCTCGAGTGGTTATGCTCAATCGTGTGGCAGAGCTCGTGCACAATGATGTAGTCTGCCAGATGTGACGGAAGAAAGGCAATTTTGTAATTAAAGCTCAAGTTGTTCTGGTGCGAACAGCTACCCCACCGAGTCTTTTGATTGCGAATAGAAATTGTTCCGTAGTTCGAGCGATACAGAGTATTGAAATGCGCAAGGCGCTCCTGCACCAATGCCCGCGCAGCAGCCACCGCCTCCTTGTACGCCCTCGAGCCCCGGCGAGGCTTTGGCAGTTCTATAAGCGGAAGTCCGCCACGACGCCTGCGCGCCTTGGCGAGCATCAGCTCTATCCATTCGTTTCGCTCCTCTACAAACTTCTCAAGCGCCCGCGCGCTTACGCGCGCGGGCTTGCATACCACCACTCGCCCATCGGGATACACCGTTATGCGCGCGCTTCGCGCGCGCTTTGATTCCCGTATCTCATACCCTTGCTGCATTCTTACAGTGTACAGTCTCCTTTTTCTCTGCACATTCTGTGGTATTCTGCCGGCATATGGGAAAGCTGGTGCTCTCCGCACGCATTTCCACCCTCCTTATTGCGGGCGTCTTTTGTGCGCTATTGCCTCCGACCGCCTATGCCGATGAAAGTGTCGGCACCACTACCGAAGAAGTATCACCACAAGGAGCTGCAACAACCACCGAAGATTCTCCTGCCTCCTCAGAGTCTCCAGGTGTTAGTTCATTTTCCGAGTCACCTCTCGACCCGACGGCATTCTACACACAAATATTCTTTCCTAAACATCTCAATCGCTTTGCTGGGCTGCAAGTTCCGCAAGAGGCCGGAAAGGACGGCGACAAGATACATTTCAGCCCTGTCATCGATCACGCAGCAGCCACCGTGTCTGTTGTCGTTGATTTCTCTAAACTCTTTGGTGACGCTGCGGTGGCACTCGAAGATGTCTGGGACGAGTATGACCGAGGCACGAGCAACAATTTGCTGCGGCAATTTCAGGGCGGCCCGTACACCATAGCGTCGGGCGGGTTCAATGGCATCGTATCCGTTCTTATGACCGCAACCGATGAGTTCGGTGCAGTTGCGCAGGAGACATTCGATGTGCTGCTCGACCACATCACACCATCACTTTCATTCACCAGTATCACCCGTTCCTCTACGGAGAGACTCAAGGACGCGGACGTACTCCTGCTCTCGGGCACACTCGATGGCACCGGCTCGGGCGCGCGCATTTTTACTATCCAGCAGCAAGAACTTTCTGCAGATGAGACGGTGCTTGGGCGCTTCACGTACAGCTCGATTCTTCCGACTGCTACCGAGCTATATGCCCTGCAAGGTGGTTCGTTTACTGATGTTCCACTACACGTACACACTTCAAGCGGTCTACCAGATTTTCCCGAAAATGTAGCTGGTGTGCGCTATGTATTCACCATTGAGGACGACGCCGGAAATCTAGCCTATGCAACTACGTCCACTATTGCGCTCGACTATACCGTAGAGCCTCCCCCACCAACGGGACCAAAAGTATCAAGTGTCCTGTTCCTCCCGGGTATTAAGGGTAGTCGTCTCTATGACACCGCGGGCAATAAACTGTGGGAGCCAGGAAGCGATCAGGATGTGGAGAAACTCTTTCTTACTTCTGCAGGAGCAGCTGCCAACTCTGGCATACACGCAAAATCGGGGGACATTATTGAGACCATTGCGGGATTCTCAGAAATTTATGGTTCCTTTATACGGTCTATGAATGAACTTCAGTCTACCAAACAAATCAAAGAGTGGCGCATTGCGCCTTATGACTGGCGCCTCTCGCTCGATGATATCGTCAGCAAAGGAGCGGTGCGAGAAGACAATATTTACTTTGATGAAACTGCTGATATTCCGTACCTTGAACTCAGTTTACTCGAACTAGCTTCAAGTTCACCGACACACAAAGTTACTATAATCGCGCACAGCAATGGAGGGCTTGTGGCAAAGGCTCTTATGCAGAAATTAGGGGATACGGAAACAGCCAGGCTTATCGACAAAGTTGTCTTCGTGGGTGTTCCGCAGAGTGGCGCACCACAGGCATTAGGAGCACTACTGTTTGGATACAAAGAATCGCTCCCTTCCTGGTTCCCTTTTATTGTGCGTATTTCGACTGCCCGCACATTCGCAGAAAACTCGCCTATGGGGTATCACCTACTTCCCTCGCAGAGATACTTCGACGACGTGCTCGACAAAGAACACGCTGTTGTTCGATTTACAGCGGCTAGCACGTATGCAGAGGAGCGTGCCACGTATGGCAATGTGATAAATAGCTGGGAAGAGCTTCGTGCTTTTTCACTCGCCGAAGACAAGGGGCGTGAGAAGCCAGATGCCGTCTTATTTTTTAAACCAAACGTATTGAATGATTTTTTGCTTACCTATGCGAAGAGGGCACATGACTCTATCGACGCGTGGGTGCCGCCCACAGGCGTTACGCTGTATCAAATTGGGGGGTGGGGTGTAGACACTGTCTCAGGTATAGAGTTTTATGAGCTATGCGCGTTGTCAGTGTGCAAGAAAGAGTACCGCCCGACATTTGTCCAGGATGGTGACGGCGTTGTTCCAATATCGAGTGCACTGATGCTAAGTACAACAACTGACAGTATAAAAAGATTTTGGGTGAATTTGAATCTCTATGGGTTTGGTCCAATTGGGAACAAGGACCACGGGAATATTCTTAGCATTACCGACGTGCAGCACTTTTTGAGCAACATCATACTTAATGATTCCTCACTTCCTGAAAACATACTTGCGAGCCAACCAGCAGCAAGCGTACCAGCTAAGCGGTTACGGTTCATGCTCCATTCGCCCCTAACTCTGCACCTATATGATTCTTCAGGAAACCACGCAGGGCCGACTACTGACGGAGACTCTGAAGAAACCATTCCTGGTTCGGAATACGGCCAATTTGGAGAGGTGCAATACATCACCGTTCCTGCAGGACCAGAGTATACAGTGGAGATGAATGGGCTCGCTTCTGGGACATTCTCGCTTGATATACAGGAAGTTTCTGGCGGGTCGATTGTGGCCAGCACTACTCTGGCGAGTATTCCAACGCAAGTGGGCACCATTGCAAGGATGACTATTAGTGACACTCTGGCAACTGCTTCAAGTCTTTCGGTGGATTCTGACGGAAACGGGTCTGACGACTTCTTGCTCCCAGTTTCGCAAGATTCCACTTCTTTTTACCAGGGACCTACCGAGGCCGTAACAGAATCTGTAAGCTCGGATGGCGATAGTAGGAGTAGAACAATTTTCTCCACTCCAGGGGTCGTCAGCATAAATACTGTGCCTCCGTCGGCCTTACCCACTACTCCGAGTGCACAGAAATTATCCAGAAAGGTTGCTCAAATACCAGAAGCAACTCAGAGCAAATCCGTCGTGACTGCTGAAAGCGTGGACGAAACGCCACTCGGAAATCAATATTCACAACTTGCCTCACCACTTTCAGTATTCCACGAAGTAAAGGATATTCTTATTTCTATGCTTGCTGGGGTGTATCATTTCATCATACGAATTGGCAGCTTCTTATTCACTCGCTGAAACTATGAGATTTTCTCTTAAATATTCCTGGATGCTACTACTTTTACTGGTCTTGCAGGCAGTCATTTGGACAGTCGGACTGTGTGGTACCGACCTGTCATGCCAGTGGTATGAAATCCTTTCACCACTTGCGTTTGTTTTTTTTGAGCCAATCTTACTTTTTTCACTGTATTCAATTCCTCTCGGAATTGGTCTCTTGTTTGCAAGAGAGAAGGGTTTCAAATCGCTAACGAAGTTTGCGGGGTGGTGGATACCTCTATCAATTCTAATTATATTTTTTGCGCCAGAAAGTAGCAACTCGTATCTTCCATTTTTTGAGTTAACAAAGGAAAGTGCCAGTACCCTTCTTGGGCTTATTTTTTCAATTGTTGGACTGGTGCTTGTTTTTGGGACTAAAGGAGTAAAGATTGCTCGTGCGCAAGAGTCGGGGTTCTGAAATGTTGCACAGTTAGCTATCATAAACGTGCACAAATCTATTGCGCTCACCTATTTACTCTGCCCCATTACCCCGACCTAACTCACTCGTTGTATGACCACCCGATACACTTCTCTACTACGACTTGTTGAAAAAGTTGGTGGAATTCTTGCAGTAACACTCTACTTGGCGGCCCTGGGACTTTTTCTGTTCCAAGAACCGCTCACATACAGAATCTGCGGCGAATTCATTAACTCGGTAAAATATGGAACTTGCACCACTCTTACTAAACACGTTTTTTTAATGACATTGGATGGTGCACTAATTATTGCAACATTTCTTGCTTGCATGATATGTATATGGAGTGTCACTGTTAGGAAACTAATCAGAAAATACATAAAGTATTATGCAACAGCCTCTGCCGCGATCTTGCTGCTCAGTTACTTTGCCCAGTCCTGCTTTATGTATAGCTGCAGTAGTCTTCTTCCACTAGGAGGAGTGTTCGTGGCGGGTATAACAATGTTTCTGCTTGCCTTACTTTTGGGGTATGCTGCGTTTCCCAATTCGATAGCAGGGCGAGTGACTCTCGTTTTTTTAAGTATTGTGGTGGCAGGTATAATTTGCGCATATGCAGGTGAAATTAAGAACTTGGACAAAGAGCGCTCGAATAAGTTGAAATATACGCACAGTGCAGTTGATTGCCACAAGGCACTCTTTCGAGGAGAGGAGGACGCGTGCTTGTTTAATGTTGGCGTCGTGACGGCAAACACAATTGTTTGTGATCAGATATATTCTGCAGACGACCGACAATCCTGCCATGATTTCATTATTCGTAATAAGGCAATTAAGGACTTAAATCCTGTAGCCTGCGGTACAATCGTTGCCCAAGATCAACGACAGGTATGTGTCAAGCTTATTACGGAGACAATTGAGCGAAATGTGCGATCTGGTACAAAAAGATGAAACATAATCACTATTCTCAATACTGGCTCATGAAGTCGGAGCCCGAGACGTATGGCATAGACCATCTACAGGCAGACAAGAAAACGGCATGGACAGGCGTGCGCAATTTCTTGGCCCGAAACTATATGCGAGACGAAATGCAGATTGGTGATGGTGTACTCTTCTACCACTCCAGCTGCAAGGTGCCTGGCGTATACGGCGTTGCAAAAGTGGCCTCTGCTCCCTACCCCGACCCTACACAATTCGATAAAAGCTCAGACTACTACGAGCCTCGCGCAACCAAAGACAAGCCGGTCTGGTATCTGGTAGATATCGCCTTTGTGAAGAAATTGAAAGAACCCGTTACGCTCACCGACATCCGCGCAAACCCAAAACTCCGCGCTATGGCCATACTCCAGCCCGGTTCCCGACTATCCATCACTCCCGTCGCCTCCGAGCACTTTGCTGAAATTGTGCTATAACATCCGCAGACGGTGGGAATGGCTCGCCGGGATAGATTCGAGGAGGGTTCAGTGACCGACAGTAAACCCAGCAAAAGACCGATCGTGCGACATCCGGGCCAGGCGCTCGCGTTCGGACTCTTCTGTACCGTTCTGTACTTCATGACGGTCAGGGGCTTCCCGGACGCAGCCAGCATGGAGGAAATCATTGCCGGCTGCGTGCTCATCGGCGCCGTGGGCTTTTTCAGTTGGCTCTATTGGCCCGTCTCAGTGTTCTTTGTCGCCCTGGTGGTGGCAACACTGATCGGAAGTCGCTTCTGGGTCTATGACGTCAACTGGCCCAATGCAGTGGCATTGGCGGTTCCGAGTCTCGTACCCTTCATCTTCTTCGCCGTACCGGACATCTTCCGGTGGCGAAAAAATCAAAAAAGTAGCAAAGCCGCATAAAATTCGGCAACCGCAGGGGGGGGGGGGGCGCCGCCGCCGCCGCGCGCGGGGGGGCGGCGCCCCGCCCCC
>CAZNVT010000009.1:0-2174 GCA_964577025.1 uncultured Candidatus Saccharibacteria bacterium | reverse complement strand
TCCGGTGGCTAAAAAATCAAAAAAGTCCCAACCCGGCAAAAATTGCGGCAACCGCAGGGCGGCGCACTCACGGGCGGGGCCCTCAGTCTTCTTCCCACCCCCGATCCCTGCTCGATACTGAATTGTTTTATTTCTTAAATCTAAGGTGCCACTTTAGAATTCATGGTTAGTTATGCACTCTTGGATATTTTCCAGACACCCTGTTCTCGGAACGCAGGGATTGTCTGTCTGCGCGCCTGATTCAGAAGCGCATGGATAGATAAGTCGCGCTCCTTTGCATACTGTGCAAGCGGTATTAGCTCACCACCAGCCATATAGGCAATGCGCTTATGCAATGACTCCATAACCGAAAGCGCAAGTATTTTGTCCATTGGCTTGGTGTTCTTCTCGCGCTCATACTCGCCAAACGCACGGTAGTAGACCTTCTTCTCCTTGTCTCGAATAATTATCGGTGGAAATCCAAGCCGGCGCAGTTCACGATTAATAAGCACACGACCAATACGTCCGTTACCATCATTGAATGGGTGGATATACTCGAACTCGAGGTGGAACCGTGCAATTTTCGCCAGACCATGACTCTCATGATCATTCACGTACTCGGCCAGAGCATTTTCAAGCATGCGTTCTATTTGTTCCGCTGCTGGTGCGACATGCATACCAACACGCACACGCTCTCCTGGTCCGCGAAAACGCCCAGCGATGTGATCATTTATTCCACCCATAAGCATTGCGTGCAACTCAAGGATTTCATCCTTCGTGAGGTCGCTCGTAGGCGACGTATCGCGCAAGCGTTCAGTGACTCGCGCAAGATTCTTTGCCTCATATACTTCGCGCGTAGAAACGCTCCGACCGACTTCCTCCTCAAAAAGTACGCGCTCGGTCTCTCGAAGCGTAAGCGTCGAGTTCTCAATCGCATTTGAGTTGTAGACTGCCTCTGGAAGCTCCGCTTCCTCTATGAGGAGCAGCAGGGGCTCTTTGCCTGGCTTCAGAAGGAGATAGTTCTCCTTTAGAGCCTTTATTCGTTCTCTGATTGACTTACTAAGCATGCGCCTATGGTATAGGATTAACGTATTTATGTCAATATACCGTTAATTTATATCCAAATCTGGCAAAATTAACGGTTTACCGAAGAATTAGTACAAAGCGAGCAAGACAGAGATAGTATCGCCTGCAGAAATATCTTCCTTTTTTCGCACCTCGGCTTTCATGGGCAAGAGATACGAGCCCGACTTCTTGTCCGGAAATATCGACGTCTTCCACGTCGTACTACCCACCGTCACACTCACCGGAATAGACCCCCACCCTACGCGCGGCACTCCTGCGCGGTCTTCCCGAATCCGAGCCGCAACACCAGCATCCACCGTCACAAAATGCCACGCCGCTATCCCCGGCCATTTCCACACCTCTGCCGAAAATTCGTATTGCATTAACTTCTGTCGTTTAAATCTACCCATCCAGATTTTCCTAGACGCTGTGCTTCTTGAATTCTAGATGCCTCAGCGACAGCAACAGTAATCTTTTCAAGTTTAGTTTCTATATCCTCGTTACGGATATGTATGGTGCCGTATCCATCGGAGTCAGAATAATGACTTCTCTTCAGATCAGTTAGGATTTGCTCTGGATTAGTTACATGTTGACTACCGTCCACTTCAATTTGAATACCTGAGCCAGGCAGGAATAAATCAACGTGTTTATGCCCGTCCCAATGTTCCATTTCAACTTCAATTCCTAGTCCTCGCAAAGCTACTGCGAGACTAATGGCCTGAGGGGTAGATTTATTTTCCATACTATCGCCAACAAATGACGGGTTCGTCTTTTATAGTTTCCTTCAGGTGGGATAGGGCTTCCGGATATCCGCCCAGCTTGTCGATAAGCCCGAGGGAGAGGGCCTCCTCACCAAGCCAGCTAGAACCGTCCGCGATCGCACGGACTTTCTCTACGGGCAGCTTGCGGTTTTCTGCGACAGTCGCAATGAAGTTTTCTAGCGTTAATTTGAGCGACTTCTCCAACACCGCACGCTCTTCCGCCGTGAGAGGTTTGTCGGGACTCCCCATATCTTTAAACTTTCCGGTTGAAATACTGTTGTACGTAAGTCCCTGCTCCACATTCTGCTTTGCATTGTCTACATAGGACGTGGTCACCCCAATACTGCCAATGTCCGATTCTTTCGAAGC
>CAZNVT010000008.1:27009-28145 GCA_964577025.1 uncultured Candidatus Saccharibacteria bacterium | reverse complement strand
CGCTTGCATCAGTACCGTCCGAGGATGAGGAAGTAGGTACACCGCGCACCGTTCGTGAAGTGCTTGGCAAGAAGTTGGTGCTGTTGCGCGTGTCGCAAGGAGACACGGTACGTCTAAAAGCAATAGCTACACAAGTGGCTGATGAGTCGCCGGAAGCGACGGAAACGAAGCACCCTGCGCAGGGACTGTTGTTTGGTGCGTCTGTGCAGCGAGACGAGCAAGCCACTTCAACAACAGCCACAAGCTCAAAAGCCTTTGGAAAAAAGTTTATTGAGCAACTTCTAAAGAATGAGAATAAAGAAGACGTGAAAAATGAGACCCCTCCCCAAGAGGAGGGTGTGTCCGCTCCTTTGCCTGCAGCACTTCCAACTAAGGTACTGCCGATCAAAGTTCACGTTGGTCTGTAGACTGTTCCCGCAGTCTGTCTTGCTTCGCAAAACGCTGGTTTTAACGTAGAATGCAGATACGATAAAGCGTATGGCAATTGAAGACTCTCGGTCAGAGCGAATTAAGAAACTTGAACTTATACGTGAGGCAGGGATTGATCCGTATCCTGCTGACTCAAAAAGAACGCACGCCAGTGGCGATTTTTTGGTAGCCTTTGATGATCTCCTTAGCTCGGGAGCGGCTGTTACACTTTCTGGCCGTATTATGTCGCTGCGTGATCAAGGCGGACTTATCTTCCTTGACCTTTTTGATGGCACTACAAGGGTTCAAGCAATTGTAAAAAAGGACGAGATCGGTGACGAATCTTTTGCTCAATTCACAAGTCTTATCGGAGCGAGTGATTTTATAGAAGTCACTGGAGTGGCTTTTGTAACAAACAGAGGTGTGAAATCGCTGCTCGCATCCTCTTGGCGACTAACTGTGAAGAGCATTCGACAGTTACCAGACGAATGGTTTGGTCTCAAGGACGAAGACGAGCGGTATCGTCACCGCTATGTAGACATGCTCCTCAATCCTGAGGTGGCAGAGATTGTGCGAAAGCGTTCTCTGTTTTGGAACACTATTCGTCAGTACTTGCTTACCAAAGACTTCATAGAGGTGGAGACTCCCGTACTTGAAAATACGACGGGCGGAGCGGATGCTCGACCATTTGTTACACATCATAACGCACTGGATATAGATGTTTTCTT
>CAZNVT010000008.1:0-26999 GCA_964577025.1 uncultured Candidatus Saccharibacteria bacterium | reverse complement strand
GGGGAATTATGGCAAAAAATGCTGTTGGTGGGCGGTTTTCCAAAGGTTTTTGAGATCGGAAGGATTTTCCGGAATGAGGGAATGTCGCGTGAACACTTGCAAGACTACACTCAGCTTGAGTTCTACGTTGCGTATTCTGATTACGTAGAGGGAATGAGAATGATTGAGGAGTTATACAAGCTCATTGCCCAAACGGTATTTGGAACTACACAGTTTTCTATATTTGGTCATACTGTCGACCTGGCAGACGAGTGGAAAGTGTATCGGTACAGCGATGTTCTTAAGGAGCACTACGGACTAGACCCCCTAGAATGTTCGATCGATGAAGTGATTTCAGTACTTGCCAAAGCGGAAATACCATTCGAGACCAATACGATGAGTATTGAGCGCGGCGTAGATTTGTTGTGGAAGAAAGTACGCAAAACAATTAGTGGTCCTGGATTCCTTATCGGTGTGCCGGTGTACCTGGAGCCACTTGCGAAGCGCTCATCAGAGGATCCTCGAGTAGTCGAGCGCTTCCAGGTTCTTCTTGCAGGTAGTGAAATGGGAAAGGGCTTCAGTGAGCTTAATGATCCAATCGATCAGCGTGAACGCTTTATGAAGCAGCAAGCTCTTCGCGATGCAGGGGACGACGAGGCTCAGATGGCCGATATGGATTTTGTTGAAGCGCTCGAGTACGGCATGCCACCTGCTTTTGGGTTTGGTGTTTCGGAGCGGCTCTTTAGCTTCTTGTCTGGTATTGATGTGCGAGAAGGTCAGATATTCCCCTTGATGCGCCCGCGCAACTAGCGTTAACCTCTCAAATTGGGTGTATATCGAAATACGCCGTATACTGGGAAGTAATGACACGTTTCGGCTCTATTTTATTTCTGGTGCTATTGGTGCTTATAGGTGGTGGGGTAGCTGCATATCTTGTACTGACCAGTAAGCACGCCGCTCCAGCGCCAACTGACACCGCAAGCACCACACCGATTGCAGTGGGTGACGCCATTTATACCAACGGTACATTTGGTTTTGTCATTCAGTATCCAGAATCAGCCCCAGTAGACAACGACTTCACCTCCTACTACCACTTGCCGTCCTACTGGAGAGCAAATGCGCTACCGAATGCCACCGGCACTCCTGTGGTGTCGTTTACCGTGTACAACACTAAGAGTGAGAACTCATTTCCGCGCTACTTCGCAGCCATTATTCGCGTGGGCGTAAGCACGGATAAGCAAGAAATTGCTCAGTGCCTCAAGGCGACTCCGAACCAGGGAGAGACCGCACTTCCGGATGTCACACTAAACGGCACCGTGTGGAAAGCATTCTCATTTGAGAGCGCAGGTATGCAGCAGTACGTGCGTGGTGTCTCATACCGCACGATGCACGAGGGCAGGTGTATTGCACTCGAGAAAATTGCCGTGGGCTCGAGCTATCGTGACGATCCAGCGTCTGACAAGGATATTCCACAGGCCACCCTTGATGCGAAGTACGCAGAGTTGGACCGTATTGTGCAGTCGTTCACGCTTGTGCGTCCCTAATGCGCGCTACACTGTAGGTATATGACTCTCATACACTGGATTGTTTCTGTCGTAGCCATATTAATCGCGGCTTACATTGTGCCTGGCGTACACGTAACGCTTATGGGAGCTATCGTTGTGGCTATTGTGCTTGGCGTGTTCAACATTTTCCTGAAGCCAATCATCACGGTGCTCACGCTTCCGGTGACCATTCTTACGCTCGGACTGTTCTCCTTGGTCATCAATGCACTATTGGTAATGCTCGCAGACCTTTTGGTTCCTGACTTCTCTATCGGAGGATTTTGGATTGCAGTGCTGTTTTCAATTGTGGTGTCTCTGGTGAACGGCTTCTTCCACATCATCATTCAAAAGGGAGAGTAGTGTTTGGGTCTTTGTATACAGCGCAATAGGCCGTTTGAAGGTCTACGTGTCGTATACTTACACGTATGGAAGGGCCCATACAGCCAATTGCCTCTGCGCAAGAGGAGCTTGCGTATTTGCGTGCAGAAATTGCACGCAAAGAGGCAGAGCTCGCAACACTAAACACCTCAAAACCTCGCGCAGAAATAGCGCGCGAAAGCATCGTGCATCATCGCTACACTGCCGCGGAGAAGTCGTTTGCTCCAGGCTACGCAATGGACCACACCGAGACTGAAGCGGTAGCAGGAAAATTAGTATTAAATCTAGACCCTACCAGCACGGACGCGACTATTGATGAGCTGCGTGCAGTGCTAGAAGAAAAAGGTGTGCGCAATGCATTTGCCGTGCTCGAAAAGCTTGCCAACCCACACCTGGACGATGATTTTCATCGTTTTTTGGTGCAGTACTTGCTTGCTGGTATGCCACTGCCGGGACTTTCTGAGAGCCAGCCTGAATGGAAGGCACTCCATATGACGCTCTACGAAATATCGCTCCCTGAGCACAAGAGCGAGGAAGGGAATCGTATGCGTCCGCTGCGCGAAATGGTGTCTGGTATGGAGCAATTTTATTCTGGGCTACTCGCGCTCGAGTCGGCACGCTCTGGCGAGCCAACGTATATGACTCTGGAATTGTCGGTCCCGGTAGACCGTGCCCACCTGATGTTTTACGTCTCCGTACCAAATTCGCGCAAGGATTTGTTCGAGAAACAGCTTACGGCAATATTTCCAGACGCCGTCGCGATACAGCAGCCCAACGACTACAACGTATTTGTGGACGGCGGTACCGCTGCTGGTTCTGTTGCGGAGTTCAAGGACAAGGCAATGCTTCCATTGAAGGATTACCAGGATTTTGACTACGACCCGCTCAACGCACTCTTGAATGCGTTTGCAAAAATTGCACCGGAAGATGAGGGTGCATCCCTGCAAATTATTTTCAAACCAGTCGGAAATCACTACGTTGAGTACTATGGACGCGTGCTACACGAGTTGCGCAAGGGCGAGCACCGCAGTCGTGCATTTACGTTGCCCGAGACGTTTGTGGGTGACTTTGCACGCGAGGCAGTGGGACTTTTTGTACAGCCCAAGAAGTCGGACGAGCTACGGCCCACTGACGAGGTAGCTATAGAGCAAGTAGAAAAGAAGCGCTCTGCACCAATTGTAGAGACAAATATCCGCATTGTGACGTCGTCTATGGACGCTACCCGCGCAGAGCAATTGCTGGCTGAAATTGAAGCCCCGTTCTACCAGTTTGAGAACACAAAGGGCAACCGCATAGAGTTTCGCCGACCAAGCAAGCACACGCTCAAGCGCTTTTTCCGTGACTTCTCGTTTCGTGTTTTTGAGAAGAGTACCAATATGCCGCTGTCGCTACGCGAACTCACTACGGTGTTCCATTTTCCTCCAAATGGCATTGAATCTTCACCTCACCTGAAGCAGTCGCGCGCCACCAGCTCCCCAGCACCTATTGGCTTGCCTGCGAGCGGCACCATACTGGGTACCAATGACTACCGTGGACAGATGACAGAGATACACCTGTCTGACGAGGACCGTCTGCGCCATCTGTATGTCATAGGACAAACCGGTTCGGGTAAGTCGGGAATGCTGCGCACACTTATTGATCAAGACATTCGCGCAGGCAACGGTGTGTGCTTTATCGATCCACACGGCAACGACGTAGTGGAGGTGCTCGCGAGTATTCCGCCCGAGCGCTATGAAGATGTCATTTACTTTGACCCAGCAAATATTGACCGTCCATTTGGACTCAATATGTTGGAGTACGATCCAGCACGGCCAGAGCAGAAATCATTTATCGTAAACGAGTTGTTGATGATATTCCGTCAGCTGTACGGCGACGTGCCCGAAAGTATGGGGCCAGCGTTCGAGCAGTATTTCCGCAACGCCACCCAGCTAGTAATGGAAGACCCAGCATCGGGCTCCACCCTAATGGATATTGGTCGGGTATTGTCGGACGCTACATTCCGCAATTTGAAATTGTCGCGCAGCAACAACCCCGTGGTGAATCAATTCTGGACGGAGATTGCGACCAAGGCCGAGGGCGAGGCAAGTCTGCAAAACATCGTGCCGTACATCACCAACAAGTTCGATGAATTCACCGCGAGCGATTTTATGCGGCCAATTATTGGTCAGCAGGAATCGTCGTTTAAATTCCGTGAGGTGATTGATAACAAAAAGATCCTACTGGTGAATCTCTCCAAGGGTCGCCTGGGAGAGCGCAATGCCAACTTGCTCGGGCTCATTATCGTGGGCAAGCTCTTTATGGCGGCACTCTCCCGCGCTGATTCTGTGGGTACCAACTTCCCTCCGTTCTATTTGTATATCGACGAATTCCAAAACATCACCACGTCCTCCATACCAGGCATTCTCTCAGAGGCTCGCAAGTACAAGCTGTCGCTCACCATCGCGCACCAGTACCTGGCACAGGTAGACGAGAAGATACGCGGCGCGGTGTTTGGCAATGTGGGCAATATGGCCGTGTTTCGTGTGGGTGAAGAAGATGCAGAGTTCTTTGCCAAACAGTTTGCACCGGTGTTCACTGCGCTTGATTTCGTAAATATTGAAAACAGAAATGCGTACGCACGCATTCTTTCAAATGGTGTGCCGCAAAAGCCATTCAATATGAGAACAATTGACCTGCGTCCAGGGAATCCAGAGCAAGTGGATGATTTGCGACAGCTGTCGTATCTCACGTACGGACGTGACCGTGCTACTGTTGAAAGTACTATCCGCGCACGCTACCTTTCGTAATCTATGTCAGAGAAACCCTCACTGAATCGTCGCGAAGGAGTAACCTCGGCACTCGAAGAACTGGCATTGGCCACAAACGGCATTGATGCGCTGGAGCCTGGTGCGCAACGACCGGTAGTACAGACGCCAGTTGTTACGCACACGCAGCAGCCGCGAGTATCGGCACTCGCGGAACACGCAGAGTCGATTTCTGTGCACGACTCGATGAGTATGTCTCCGGAAGAGCAACAGGTGTACCAAAAGGGTATTACTAAAAAGAGGCGCACGACCCCTGTGCCCGAGCTACAAGCGAATGCCGCAGAACCTATCGATATTTCTGATGCAACGCCGAGCGAAGTGCGTGCTGCACTCAAGAGATCTATAGAAATTGAGCGTGCGCGCGTTGGTTCTACAGACCCAGCAGCGGCAGAGACTTTGCAACGGCACGATGTCCTGAATAGGCTTACTAATGGACCTGTACTTCAGGCGAGAAGCGAACGAGCAAAGGAGGCGTACTTTCAAGCCTTGCGCGCACATCAGCGGAATCGCTCGTTTAGTGACGCAGGGTCGGAGCGGCTTGGTTTCAAGAAGGCCAGTGAGAACGAAGGTTCTTCAACATTGCGAGCCCTAAAGCGCGGATGGCTCGAAGCCCGAGCTGATGTTGCAAGAGCGCGGCTTGAGTCTGTGGTAAAGGAAAGAGAACAGCGAGATGCCCTTAATCCAAACCGAACAAAACTGAATTCCGATACGGTTCTTGCCCGCTTTCAGCGGCGCTATGTAATTAAAGAGGCCGTACTTGGCGCCGCCGCCGAAGAAGCACGAATTCGTGCAGAGGCTCTTAACTCTCGCGACAGAAATGTGTATGAATGGACAGTAAAAGCGTACAGCGAACTTCCAGAAGGAATTAAAGATGTTGTGTCTCAGATTGGTTTGGGTGTCGGCGTTGTCGGCGTTTCTGCTGGCGTAGCGGGACTCTTTGCTACAGGGGGTATAGGTGCTATCGCTATGGCTCCTATTTTTGCAGCAGCAGCTACAGGACTGAAATTGAGAGCAGACGCACTTGGCAAGAAGATGCAGGCTGACCGAATAGAAGCTGAGGGTGGTTCCATTGCGGAAGTACAAAAATTGCGCGACGAGCAACGAGCATTTCAAAAGAAGGCCTCATTTACCACATTCTCTGGAGTATCCGGACTTATTGCGGGTTGGACCACAAGACGGCTGCAGAAAAATGTTCGCGCCAAAGCCGAGGCAGATATTATGCGTCGTGATGCCAAGGGAAACATCGGTGCCGTTGGTGTCGGTGATTTACGAGACGCAGACCAGTTTGCTGCTCTTGCGAGAGACATTGAACGTGCGTATGCATCTGTGAAGCAGGCAGATGCGCAGCTTGCCACTGCGACCGTTGTAGGTTCTGTCGTAGGAGGGGCCGCGGTCGGTGCTGGGTATGGTGCGCTCGTGCACGGAGCAAACTCTATGATTCATCACGACTCATCTACTGTTTCTGTGAACGAGCATCAACCTGTAGTGCACCCTTCTTCCAGGCAAGAGCCCCTGCCAACTCCTGTGCCAGTTCCTGGTGGTAGTGAGCAAGCGCCTGTAGTGGCAGTACCTACTTCTGACATACACACCGTACCTATACAGCCAGACGGACTATTAGCTGGTGCTACGATACATCGACCAGGGGAGGGATTCGGAGAAATGGTCCAGGAGTTTAAGCACGTTTTTCGGCAGCAATTACCAGTAATTGATAAACCGTCTCCGGCGCTCGCGCACGTGCTGAATAGTAACCCAAACGACATTGCACACGAGTTACTTGTGTCCAAGGATGGTACTAGTCTCACTATGCAGCCAGGAGACCAGTTCATTGCAGATGAACATCAAAACATTTGGTTCCAGCCGAGTGGAGGCGAACCTCAGCTCGTGTATGAGAATGATCCGACTGCGCCGGGCGGATTCATTCATCATGATATTCACGGGCATATGCAAGGAAATGCCGTGCACACAGATGTGCCTGCGTCTGATGGAGTAAGAGCGGCAGGATCACAAGGAGAAAGTCCAGTTCAGGAAGACCCTAGTGCGGCACTTAACCGCGCGCAAATAGGAGGCAGGGCGCTTGATGCGGACACCGCAGGAGCACAACCAGACGATGTAGCAGCTAGCGGTGACACCCAAACCTCTCCAGCGGAGCCGCTAGTGACTCAAACCCCAAAACCGCC
Organism: uncultured Candidatus Saccharibacteria bacterium; assembly: GCA_964577025.1. Taxonomy (GTDB): domain Bacteria; phylum Patescibacteriota; class Minisyncoccia; order Phycocordibacterales; family Phycocordibacteraceae; genus C7867-001. The sequence goes on along the minus strand of CAZNVT010000008.1, from coordinate 20,117 downwards.
TGTTGCAGTAACGGCTGAGCATCCTGCTGCTCCTGCCAGCGCTGCTGAGCAGAGTGCTTCAGTCGCCCCCACAGCTCCCGTAGATGCACTGCCACAAGATATGACTCCGTTCACCAACTCGCACGGGGTTGATGTCATTCCTTCCGAGCCAAGAGTGTACGCACTCGAAGGACAACGACTCGTAATATGGGGAACTGATAGTTTCAAAAAGCAGCTTGATGCCACATACGCATTTATTGCGGAGCAACGTGAACTAGGTAGGCATGCAACCGTGCTCCTGGAGCGAACCCGTGAAAACCCATTCACCGGAGCCCGAGAGACTACCATGTACGAGTTCAACACGGACGTAGAAGCCCTCAAGGAGTTTCCTCCGGACGAGCTTCCGATTAAGCCTTTTGGAGCTCAGGACTTTGTTCCTAAGTAATTACGTATGCCTATTCCTTCTACCGCAAACTACACAAAGCTCGTAGGTGCCCTTGATCTTTCAGACTTGCCAGCAAACGAGCAAGAGGAAATTCTGCTTGATTTGAACGATGCCGTGTTCAAGACATCATTGCTTAAGATGATAGAAGTAATGACCGAAGAACAGCGCGAGGCGCTAGCAAAGCTTATGGAAGCTGAAGCCAGCGAGGAAGAGCTGGAAGCATTCCTTTCTGCAAATGTCCCAGGTGCAGAGCAAATGGTGCAAGAGGCTATTGCTAGCATTGCAGATGATATACTGGCCGTGTCGGACGACGACGAATAAATTACTATACTTACCACTTGCTTATGAATGTGACCGGTACTGGAATAGCTGTCGCCATAGGAGTCGTGCTCGTAGGAAGCCTCTTTGTGTTTGGAGGATCCATCGCTGCTCTTATGGCCCCCAAGGTAATGGAGGAACCACAGTTTGCCACCACCACAGTCAGCAATCTACCAACTTCTATGAATAATGATGCAAATGCTGCGGCTGCAATGCCAGCCGCACTACCGACAACCTTGACCATCAAGGATGAGGTAGTAGGAACAGGCGCCGAGGCAGTAGCCGGAAAGACCGTGAGCGTGCACTACGTGGGAATGCTTCCTGATGGCACGGTGTTTGATGCGTCAAAGCCACGCGGACAGGCCTTCAGTTTTGCGCTTGGCGCAGGACAGGTTATCAAGGGATGGGACCAGGGAGTTGCGGGTATGAAAGTTGGCGGAAAGCGCCAGCTTATTATTCCACCTGATATGGCGTATGGAGAGCGTGGGGCAGGCAGTAGTATTCCTCCCAACGCGACACTCATCTTTGAAGTCGAGCTGCTCGACGTTAAATAATCCTTCTCAGTATATAAAGACTGAACCCACCTCCTTTGCAGGGGGTGGGTTCTTTCATTTCTGTTGGTAGCCCAGCGACTACGATCCAGGGATCGTGGGTTGAGTATAGCCGGTGGTGGTAGGCTGTTGGGCCGGGCCGGCCGGAAGGTCGGCCCGTTTGATCGGTCGAACCCCCAGGAGACGAGGGTTATGCCCGAAGCCAACGCCGACGAGCTGGTGATCGAACTGCTCAGCCCAGCCGCGCATCTGCACCATGCAGGAATATATTTCCGACCTGGTGCCCTTCGTACGGTTGGTGAACACGTTAGCGGTCATGCTGCCGGCGGTTGCCGAGCCGGAGTACGTCACCTGTCTCCCGACATCAATCGCATCACCGTACGCCTTCGTGGCGCCCGCGAACGTGCCGACGATGTTGCCCAGGACCGACGTGGCCACTTCGGCCGTGGCGTCGAGGATCGCATTCGGTTCCTGCTTCTTGCGTTGAGCATCACAGGATTGCCGGAGGTAGGCGATGATGTCGAGATCATCCGCCGTGAGCACGCGCGCGTTAACGCGCTGTTCGCTACTCGGGCCGTAGCCGTCGTAGTAGTAGATGTAAACGGCGCCGTCCGACTTGGGTTGTTCTTCGGCGAGGACCGGCGTAGCGAATCCGCACATAAGGGCCAAGGCCAGGACTGCTCCCAGCATCTTTTTGAGAATCGTCATTGGGAAACTCCTGTCCCGTTGGGGCTCTGTCCACGCAGAAATGAAATGGAAAGAGCGGTTGTGAATCGTATATAGTATATACCCGATTTGGCTTATTGTCAAGTAGCGATACGGCCAGACATCTTGCTAAATGAGCGATTCCGGCCTACGGTGGTTTATATGCGACCAGTACGATTTTCCATAAACGCACGCGAGGGCAAGGCCCGAGCGGGAGTACTCTCCACTCCGCACGGCGACATACAAACGCCGGCCTTTGTGCCAGTGGGCACTAAAGCCGGCGTGAAAGGCATTCTGCCTACGCAGCTAGAAACCCTCGGAACACAGGTGGTGCTCGCCAATACCTACCACCTATACCTCCAGCCTGGTGAAGGGCTGGTAGAGCAGGCGGGAGGACTGGGGAAGTTTATGGGATGGAAGGGCCCCACCATAACTGACTCAGGAGGGTTCCAGGTCTTTTCTCTTGGCGCTGGGTTTGGGAAAAACATACTAACGGTGCACGAGGAGGAGAAGAACACTCAAGACGAAGGCGTGACGATGTACGACGCAGATGTGCAAAGCCAACACGGACAGCTCGCCATCATAGACGAAGAAGGAGTGACGTTTACCTCTCATATAGACGGCTCTCTGCATCGATTTACTCCCGAGCGTTCTGTTGAGCTTCAGCACAAGCTTGGTGCAGATATTTTCTTTGCCTTCGATGAATGCACCTCACCAGAAGCCGACTATGAATACCAAAAGGAAGCGATGTACCGCACGCACCGGTGGGCGGAGCGTTCACTGAAGGCTCACCGACAGAATATAGAAGCAAATAACTCGCAGGGTATCTACGGCATCGCGCAGGGAGGACAGTTTCCTGATTTGCGTCGCGAAAGCACCCGGGCCATAGCTGCAATGGGGTTTGATGGATTTGGGCTTGGGGGATCGTTTAGCACCAAGTATGGAGAAAGTATGCTGCAGCTCACGCTTGAGGCTCTCGACGAGTTGCCAGAAGAACTGCCTCGTCACGGCCTGGGCGTGGGCGAGCCAGGGGACTTACTGATGGCTATTTCATACGGCGTGGATACCTTTGATTGTGTGTCGCCCACAAGGCACGGCCGTCACGGGGTGCTGTATACAAAAAACGGCACGCTCAACGTACAGAACGAGAAGTACAAAACGGACTTTCGTACACTCGGCGAACTCGCCCTTCCCGGCACGCTTCCAAGCGGTAGTGAATCGTTCACACTTTCCTATCTCGCACACCAGATGCGAAGCGGGGAAATGCTAGGAGCTATGATTGCATCACTTCACAACGTGGCCTTTCTTACGCGCCTGGTAAACGGCGCGCGCGAAGCCATACAGAACGGCACATTTGCACAATACAGGGCCGAGTTTGTGCGGGAATACTACGGATAATGCATACGGGCCGATCGAATGATCGGCCCGCGCGAGGTTTTCCTAGTTAAGGAGATTGCTCCGCTTGAGAACGCGAATGGCGTGTTTGTCGCTTTCGCGCAGTCCCTTGCGTATTACCCGCATTTGCTGCTGCGCCCATACCTGGAGGCGCTCCAGATCGCTCTCGGGGTATGCATTCTGTGCAATACCTCGAGCGATGACTTCCAGTTCGTGCACAAGTGCGGAACCTTTCTTGAAGCAGTGCTTCGGAATGAAATTGGGGTTCTTGATGTGACCTTCGTAGATCTCACCGTGGTCGTAGACAAAGAACGGTGTGTCAGCAACGAGTACCTTGGTCGGATGTAGCAGTTCTGCATGCTGTAGCAGAACATACAGCGACTGAAGGCGGGGAGTCTGGCGCAGTGTCTCAAGGTGCGTAGTCATTTCCCTCTCCTCTCTATCCGTCATAAGTATATATCAACCGAGTGTTTGTGGTATCGTCTCAATACGTATGGCCAATTTCAAGCTACACACTCCGTTTCCGCCCGCTGGGGACCAGCCGGCGGCAATAAGTAAACTCACCGACGGCCTCAAAAAAGGTCTGCGGCACCAGACGCTACTTGGCGTGACTGGCTCGGGCAAGACATTCACGGCTGCAAACGTCATAGCAAACTATGACAAACCAACACTCGTGCTCGCCCACAACAAAACACTAGCAGCCCAGCTGGCACAGGAGTATAAGGAATTCTTTCCGGAGAACGCAGTGCATTATTTCGTCTCCTACTACGACTACTACCAGCCAGAGGCCTATATGGCTCACTCGGATACGTACATCGAGAAAGAGGCGCAGGTGAACGCAGAAATTGACCGTCTGCGTCACGCCGCCACGCAGGCCCTGCTAACGCGCAAAGATGTCATCATTGTGGCATCAGTGTCTGCTATTTACGGTTTGGGCTCGCCCGAACAATACGAAAAAGTACACATAAAGCTACAGACGGGTGCGGTAGAGAATCGCGCTGCACTCATACGCAAACTTATTGATATTCACTTTGTACGCACAACTGCAGACCTCTCTCCCGGGCAACTGCGTGCGGTGGGCAACACAGTGGAACTTATGCCGGTGAACGAGCGTGTGCTGTACCGCATAGGATTTGATGAAGACAAAATTAGCCGCATAGAAGTACTCGACGCTATTTCTCGTGAGAAGACCGACGAGCCTGAGTCGCTGTTTATCTTCCCGGCCAAGCACTTCGTGGCAAACGAGGACGAGCGACTACGTGCAGCAGACGATATCAAGCGCGAGCTTGAGGAGCGCCTTGCGGAATTAAAACGAGAGGAGAAGCCTCTTGAGTACGAGCGTTTGAAGCGCCGCACCACGCACGACCTCGCGATGATTCGCGAAATGGGCTACACCAACGGCATTGAGAACTATTCGCGCCACTTCGATGGGCGCGTAGCGGGGCAGCCACCCGATACACTCCTGTCCTATTTCCCACACAAGGCAGACGGCAGCGCTGACTTCCTCACCATTATTGATGAGTCGCACGTGACCGTGACGCAGATAGGAGGAATGTATGCAGGCGATCGTTCGCGCAAAGACGTGCTTGTAGAGTACGGGTTTCGCTTGCCGTCAGCTCGCGATAATCGTCCACTTCGCTTCGAAGAGTTTGAGGAGCGAATTGGGCAGGTCATCTACACCTCCGCAACGCCGGGAAAATACGAGAAGGAGCACTCAGTTCCTCCAAACGGACAAGTGGCGGAGCAAATTATTCGTCCTACCGGGCTTATTGACCCTGAACTGGTGATACGACCTATTGTGGGAACGGATTCGTACAAGGGACAGGTCGCTGACTTCATCAATGAAGCTGAAATGACTATCAAGGGTGGTGGGCGTGTGCTCGCGACCACTCTTACCAAGCAAATGGCCGAGGACCTGTCGGACTTCCTCAAGCAAAAGGGAATGAAAGCTGAGTATCTGCACAGTGATATCAAAACTATTGAGCGCATTGATATTTTGACGTCGTTTCGCAAGGGCACATTCGACGTACTGGTGGGGGTAAACCTGCTGCGTGAGGGACTCGACCTTCCTGAAGTAGAGCTCGTTGGCATACTCGACGCGGACAAGGAAGGATTCCTGCGTTCCGACACCTCACTCATTCAGACTATTGGGCGCGCAGCCCGCAATGTGTTGGGCCGGGTAATTCTGTATGCCGATGTTATGACGGGATCTATGGAGCGCGCCATTGGTGAGACCGAGCGCAGACGAACCATTCAACTTGCCTACAACAAGGAGCACGGCATCACCCCCATTACGATTAAGAAGGAAATCAAAGATATTGCGGAAAGTATGCGCAGCGACCACCAGCGTACCGTGGACTCGCTTTTGGTGCTTGATGAAAAGCTGTACGCAGAGGACCCTGAAGCATTCATCGCAGACAAGCGTGCGCAAATGGGTGAAGCCGTAGAAGCTCTCGACTTTGAAACAGCCGCAATACTTCGCGATGAGTTGTACCGCTTGGAAGGGAAAGAAGTAAAAGAAAAAGTTCCGGCAAAACCAAAAGCAAAGAAAAGAGGCAGGTAGTGCGTGATACACTAGTCGCAATGAGTTTTCGCGTTACGCTAGCGTTGGCGCTTGTTGTTATTCTCCTTGCTGCGTTTGCAGTCATTTTGCCGTCGTCAGTATTTTTGCAGCAGCAACTACACTTGCTATTTCCGGAGGATCTGGTGCGGGCCACCTCAGGAGCGCTCTACACGCTGCTTGCCGAGCAGGCGATTGTCACTATCGGTGTAGTGGCAGCGCTTCTGCTTATCTTGTACGCACTTCTAAGCTATGTGGTGGCGCGTCCACTACGTGCCGTGGTAGACGCAATGGGTGCCTTCGTGGAAGGAAAGGATTCGTTGGAGCTTCCAGCACCCCCACTTTTTCCAAGTGAAATACGCAACTTGATGCGGCTCTACAACCAAATGGTAGAGCGAGTACTAAGTGCGCACAAAAAGGACGAGGAAGTCTCGCGCGTAAAGTCAGACTTCATTTCAACAGCGGCGCACCAGCTACGCACTCCACTCACCGGTATTCGTTGGGCGCTTGAGGCGCTCGAGAAAAGCGACTTGTCTGAGGAGCACAAGGCGCTCGTTAAAAGTGCGGCTGATAAAAGCCACGAACTCGTGGCAATCGTGGGCACACTTCTTGATATTTCTGCAATCGAGTCCGGCAAGTACAAATACACCTTTGCTCCCGTCGATTTGGTTCAGCTTGCAAACGAAGTAATTGCAGATTTTGCGCCGCTCGCCGAAAAGGGTAGCGTCTCGCTCTACAGCGAGGGCTCAGCCGAAGCCGTGCCTCCAGTTCGTGCCGACCGCGAGCGCATTAAGTGGGTGCTCAACAATCTTATCGAGAACGCCATTCGCTACACGCCAGCAGGAGGAAGTGTGCGAGTGCAAACTGACTCGCTGGGGCCGGCGGTGCGGCTAAGCGTGCGCGATACGGGTATTGGAATAGGAGACAAGGACAGGAACAATATATTTGAGCGTTTCTACCGGGCGCAAAACGCCATAGCGGTGCAAAATGGAGGGAATGGACTGGGGCTCTACATCGCTCGCACGATTGCCGCCGATCACAACGGCGACATCTCATTTGCTTCCAATGCTGAGGGGCCGGGCACCACATTTACCCTAACGCTCCCAATTGCACAGGGGTAAGCACCAGGTATACTTTACGAATATGACCGATACTAAGTTTATCCTCGTAGTCGAAGACGATCCTATCCTCAAAAACCTGTTGGGGCACACGCTGGCGGGTAAATACCAGACACTCTATGCAAACGACGGCAACGAAGCCATTGCGCTGTTTGACCAGTACAAGCCGGCCATCGTACTTCTCGATTTGATGCTTCCTACTATGGACGGCTTTGCGGTGCTTGAAGCTATTCGCAAGCACACCGGTCCCGAGAAAGACACGCCGGTGATTATCGTTTCGAACTTAGGCCAGCAAAAGGATATCGAACGAGCCAAAGCACTTGGTGCAAACGACTACCTGGTAAAGGCAGAGGTGGCCATCGAGGAAATCATCGGCAAGATTGAGGGGCTTCTTGCTAACACTGCCCCATAAACAAAGGCCCCACGCCGGTCGGGCGTGGGGTTGTCTTTAGGTCAGGCGAAGTTTCACATCAAGGCGTCGATTGATTCTCGAAACTTCCTGTTCGAGAGCACGAAGGCCTTCTGCGCGCGTTTCTGCTCGCTTGGCCAGCTCCTCGAGTTTGTCACCCAGCGAATTCAAAAGTGCTTCGGTCCGAGGACCAGTGATCACACTCGACAAACTTTCCTCCGAAACCAACTCGAATGTGCTTTGTTCGCTTTTAGTCTCTTTGTAGGTATACCTCCACAGAAAAAGTGTGCCGACTTCATGCATAAGGAGATGGCAGGCGGTGCGCTCATCTCCGTTATCAGAGCGATGCAGTGTCGCCAGGAAGACGACCCTACCGTTAGCGTTCCAAAGTATCGGACCTGTCTCGCTTTCAACACTGTAGACAGCCGGAATGGTGATCCCTGCGGAAAAGCTCTGAATCCTTTCAGCCACCACCCTAAACCGCTCAATCCCAGGGAAAGAGCCGAGGTGCGGTTTAATTTTTTTGGCCACTTTAATAACGAGAGCAGCGCATTCTTGTTCGCTCAGGTCCTCGATGCTCATAACCTGAGTATCAAGAATAGCTGAGAGTCTGTCTGGTACACCCATAACAAGACCTTTCTTGTGCATGCGCCGACCTATTTCGACGCAGAGTTCAAACTACTCGTATCGACCCGTGTCGTCAATATATGCTACACTCACCCCGTACCTGCCCCGTCACGGGCAGGAAATTTGCATAGTATGGCTACCGACAAGAAATCAAAATCTCACGAGCAGCATCAAGGAGCCGATTGGATCGGTGTAAAGGGTGCGCGCACCCACAACCTGAAGAATGTTTCAGTAGAGATTCCTCGTGGTGTGATGACCGTGCTCACCGGTCTTTCTGGCTCGGGAAAGTCCTCACTTGCCTTCGACACTATTTTTGCCGAAGGGCAGCGCCGGTATGTAGAAAGCTTGTCTGCGTATGCGCGACAGTTCTTGAATCAAATGCAAAAGCCCGATGTGGATGAAATCACCGGCCTTTCTCCTGCTATTTCGATAGATCAAAAGAGTCGCTCCAATAACCCACGCTCGACGGTGGCTACGGTCACAGAGATTTACGACTACCTGCGCGTGCTCTATGCGCGTGCAGGTCAGCCCTACTGTATTCATCACGATGTACCTATTGTGCGCCTTTCAAAGGAGGAGATGATTCGTATGGTGTGGGACCGTGTTGTCGCAAAGACTACCCAGCCGGGTAAAAAGAAGGGCGAAACAGAGACCGTGATGGGTGTGGAGTTTGATCGCACGCAAGTTGTTGTCTACGCACCAGTAGTCGTGGGTCGTAAGGGTGAGTACTACCAGCTCTTGTATGACCTACTCAGTAAGGGGTACGAGAAAGTGCTTATTGATGGTGTTTCCAAGTCTCTTCGCGAGAAGGTCGTGCTCGACCGTAACAAGCGTCACGACATAGACGCAGTGGTAGATTCTATATTCGTGAGTGAGTTCGTTCGTACTCCAGACCAAGCGCGTGAACGCTTATCTGAAGCGCTCGAGCTTGCACTCAAGGAAAGCGACGGACTCGTAAAGATTTTGCACGCAGACGGTACGCACGAGACACTTTCGGCAAAGTTTATCTGTCCCGAGGACGGTGCGTCGTTCCCAGAAGTTGAGCCACGCCTATTTTCGTTCAACAGCCCGTATGGCGCGTGTCCGTCCTGTAATGGTCTAGGTACCAAGTCCTTGTTCTCAGACGAAGTGTGTCCGGTGTGTGAGGGCAAGCGCCTGCGCCCCGAGGCACTACGAGTGTTTATGAAAGGGAAGAAAGACAAGACGCTGGGGCGAAACATCGTCGATATTACGGATATGTCTATCCGCGAGGCCAAAGAGTTTATGGATGACCTCCAGCTTTCTGATATGCGTATGGAAATTGCAGCGCCTATCATTCGTGAAATCACCAGCCGTTTGGTGTTTATGCTGAATGTTGGTCTCGACTACCTCACGCTCAATCGATCCGCCGCTACACTCTCAGGTGGCGAGGCTCAGCGTATTCGCTTGGCCTCACAACTCGGTACCGGGCTTGTGGGAGCGCTCTACGTGCTCGACGAACCAACTATTGGACTCCATCAGCGCGACAACGACCGCCTCATCAGTACTCTGCTTACACTCAAAGAACTCGGCAATACTATTCTCGTAGTGGAGCACGACGAGGACACTATCTATGCCGCTGACTACATTGTAGACATTGGGCCAGGAGCGGGTACGCACGGGGGGAATGTTGTGGTAAGCGGGTGGTTAGACGATTTGCTTACGGCGCCCAAGAACGACTCCGGTTCACTCACCCTTTCCTATCTGCGTGGAGAGACAGAGATAGAAGTACCCGAGGAGCGTCGCACCAGCGAAAAGGGTTCCATAAAGGTGCGCGGAGCAACACTGCACAATATTAAGAATCAAAATGTAGATATACCGCTTGGAAAGTTGGTCTGTATCACCGGAGTATCTGGGTCTGGAAAGTCCACATTCCTGTACGACATTTTGCATAAGAATATAGCGGCCCGCTTCGCAAAGCGCGAGGCAGAGCTCGAACACGTTGCAAGTATGACGGGCACTGAACACGTGGGTCGCGTTGTGCTTATCGACCAGTCTCCTATTGGTCGCACACCACGCTCAAACCCGGCCACGTACACGGGAGCGTTCACCCATATCCGTGACTTGTTCTCCGCAACCAGTGAGGCTCGTGCACGTGGGTGGAAGCCTGGCCGGTTCTCGTTCAACGTTGCGGGTGGTCGCTGCGAGTCCTGCCAAGGGAACGGAATGATTGCAGTGGAGATGCACTTCTTGCCGACGGTCTATGTGCAGTGTGACGTGTGTATGGGTAAGCGCTTTATGAAAGAGACGCTCGAGGTGACGTTCCGTGGAAAAAACATTCACGACGTGTTGCAGATGACAGTGGAGGAGGCCGCAAAGTTTTTCGAAGATATTCCCGCTATTCACGACCGCTTGGACGCACTGATGCGTACGGGACTTGAATACCTCACGCTGGGGCAGTCAGCAACGACGCTCTCAGGAGGAGAGGCACAGCGTGTTAAAATTGCTTCTGAGCTGTATCGTCCTATTAGTATGAAGACGCTGTACCTGCTCGACGAGCCTACGGTGGGACTGCACTACGAGGACGTACGCAAACTGCTTGAGATTTTGCAGGAATTGGTACGTCGCAGCAACACGGTGGTAGTTATTGAGCACAACTTGGACATCATTAAGTCCGCAGACCACCTCATAGACTTTGGACCCGAGGGTGGTGTGGGTGGCGGAAAAGTAGTGGCAAAGGGTACTCCCGAGCAGGTGGCGCAAGTAGAGGCTTCACACACCGGCCAGTATTTGGCAAAGATGCTGAAGAAAGCAAAGAAGAAGTAGCCCGACTACTTCAATTGCTAGTACCATAGGCATATGGAACGACATCAGTTAGACACATTTGAGCTACCCGACTGCCCGGGTGTGTATTTGTTTACGCAGGGCAAGGGTAAGTCAAAGAAAGTACTGTATGTAGGAAAGGCGACATCGCTGCGTGATCGCGTGCGTTCCTACTTTGATGCGGAACTCATCAGCACCCGCGGTCCCCGTATTGTGGATATGGTAACGCAGGCAGACGCTGTCGAGCACGAAACTACTCCCACGGTGCTTGAAGCGCTTGTGCGCGAGGCTGCGCTCATTCGTGAGTACGAGCCCCAGGCAAATGCTATAGGTAAGGACGATAAGACATTTTTATATGCTGTCATTACGGACGAGGAAATTCCCCGTGTACTTGCAGTGCGCGGTGGAGAAATTGATTTCGGTAAGAAGGTGACTAACGGCGTGAAGCTCAAAGCAATTCACGGGCCCTTTCCGTCGGGCTACCAGCTGCGCCAAGGGCTAAAGCTTATACGCAAGATATTCCCATTCTTTGATACTCCACGCCCCGTAGGAGAGGGAAATCGCCATACACGCGGCAAAGTGGAGTTCAATCGGCAGATAGGGCTGTATCCGCGCGATATGGATAGTTCCTCCTACGGGCGCTCAATACGCAACGTGTCTATGTTCCTGTCGGGCCGAGTAAAGGCTCTTCGCGCCACACTCACTCGCGATATGAAGGCCTTTGCGGCTCGTGAGGAGTTTGAGGATGCTGTAATTGCCCGTAAGCAGCTCTTTGCGCTTGACCATATTCAGGACGTCTCTCTTATACGTGAGGACCGAGAAGGGCGCGAAACAGGACCGCGTATAGAGGCGTACGACACCGCGCACATCTCTGGAACGAACGCTATTGGGGTGATGGTAGTGGTCGAGGAAGGAATGCCAGACAAAAAACAGTACCGCACATTCCGGATACGTGGAACGGGAGGTAAGTCACTGAATGATGACATCGCGTCCCTTAAAGAGATTCTTTCTAGAAGACTTGGACACAACGAATGGCCGCTGCCGCGCGTGTTTGTGGTGGATGGCGGCAAAACGCATAAGAAAGCCGCGGAAGAGGTGCTCAGTGAAGTGGGAATAGAAATTCCCGTGGTAGCAGTGGTAAAGGACGACAAACACCGTCCACGAGAGGTCCTGGGTGCTGTGAGAGCAGGTATTTCTCCGGCAGATGCTGTGCTCGCAAATAGCGAAGCGCATAGATTCTCGCTAGCTAGCCACCGTAAGGCGCGCAGTCGGGCAATGCGCGCGTAGCTGTTGGCGACCGTACGCAGATGTGCTTAGATTAGTTTTGGACTGCACACCAGAGGGCGAAAGTGATGAAAACACTGCAAATAGGCGGACAGCCTCCTATCGACGGTAAACGTTTCAACATGGATCTTGAAACGCACCGCAGACAGCTTGAGCAGGACGCGGAAGTCGCTCTTCGACAGAAGCGAGCAGACTGCATCGGCACGTTTAAGACTGGACTTCGCTGTAATTGCCGTGAAAGCGAAATCAGCGACTGCGCCACCGAGCACGATCCAAACCGGACTCAGTCACCACTGGAAGTGCGCTACGGGCCCAAGCTCAGTGCGCGGGATCAGCTCGCAAATTTTCGGGTGTACCATCGGTACGTCTGCGAAGAGTGCGGCGCTCTATACCTTGGTCGAGTGATCGAGGGAAAGCGAGGATACGTTCCTCGCGAACGTCGTCCGTGAAAAGACACAGCCCAGATTGCGAAAGCAGTCTGGGCTGGTTCATTGTGTACGTGGGCGGCCTGCTATACTTTCCGATATGCGAGGCACTATTGTGGCAGTACTACGAGGTGGTCCATCACGCGAGCACGAAGTCTCGCTCAAGTCGGGTCACACCATTTTTTCTAATCTCCCCAAGGAGCGGTTTACTGCCCGTGATATCTACATAGACAAACAGGGCATTTGGCACGAGCGCGGTATTCCCACTACTCCAGACCGCGTACTGCGCGGCACGGATGTGGCGCTCATAGGTCTCCACGGAGAATATGGGGAAGACGGAGAGGTGCAGAAGCTTCTGGAGCAATTTGGTGTGCCGTACGCAGGTGCAAATTCCTTTGCCTCGTATGTTGCGATGCATAAAGTACTCGCAAAAGAGAAAGCGCGCGAAGCAGGGCTCTTAACTCCCAAGTACGCGTATGTTGAGAATAGTTCAGATATTCCTGCAATTGCGCGAGAAGTAAATCGCACATTCCTGCAACCAGTAATTGTGAAGCCAGTGAAGTGGGGCTCATCCGTCGGCATATCTATCGTGCACGGCTATGCGCCTCTCGAGGCCGCAGTGCGCGCTTTAATGGATGAAGGCGCGCAGGGGGTACTTATTGAGGAAGTTATAAAGGGAACCGAAGCCACCGCCGGAGTGGTAGAGGGTTTGCGAGGCGAGGAATTGTACGGGCTACCACCCGTCGAGATACTTCCACCAGGCAAGGATTTCTTTTCGTATGATGCCAAATACTCAGGAGCCTCAAAGGAAATATGCCCAGGCAGATTTTCCAAGTCCGTGACCGACGAGCTCATAACCCAGGCCCGGACTATGCACAATGCGCTTGGTCTGCGCCATTACTCGCGCTCTGATTTTATTGTTTCTCCAAAAGGTATTTACTACCTAGAAACCAACACCCTGCCAGGGCTTACCAGCCAGTCGCTCCTGCCTAAATCCTTGGCTTCTGTGGGGGTAACTCTGCCGGAATTCTTTACCCATCTGGCAGACCTAGCGCTCCATAAATAGGGTGTGCTATAGTCTTGAAGTCCCCAAAGGGGCCCTTAGCTCAGTTGGTAGAGCGCTTCATTTGCAATGAAGATGTCAGCGGTTCGAATCCGCTAGGGTCCACCCGATGTCAAGGCTGCCTTTTTCTCTCTTAGTATGCCGCTTCTGAACAATCAATTAGATCTCTCTCGGTGTCCTCACTGTAATGTCGACACACCATCTCTGATCTCGTGTCACTCAATCGAGACTCGTGACTCAGAGAATAATCATTGGCGGACATGGCGTATCTATCTTTGCAATCGTTGCGGTGGATTAATAACAGCCTCTTCTTACGGGTACGGGTCCTCAACATTGGAGATTTTTCCTGGTAGCAGCGAATTGGATGAGGCAATTCCCGAAAAAGCACGAGCTTACCTTGCACAGGCTATTTCAAGTCTCAATGCACCTGCTGGTGCAATTATGCTGTCCGCAAGCGCGGTTGATGCGATGCTCAAAGCAAAGGAATATAGAACTGGCTCACTTTACGAACGAGTGAATAAGGCGGCTGAAGATCACTTGATCACAGCAGGTATGGCAAAGTGGGCGCATCAAGTACGACTTGAGGGGAATGGCCAGAGACACGCTGACGAAGAAGAAGCTCTGCCTACAATCGAAGATGCTCGCAGTTCAATCGGGTTCAGTCGCGCACTGGCTGAATTTCTTTTTGTGCTTCCTTCTCGGGTTGATGAAGGTATTGAAAAGACAGCAACTGTTGGGTAAGTATTAACTAGCCGCGTAGCAGGGGCGTTCCAGGAAAGAAGAGTCGCCCGTACTTTCGGGCGACCCTTCTTTCTTATCTCTCTGCCAAGCTATGCTGCCCAGTGCCCAAGTACCCATTCCCATTTGTGGGTAGAGTAGTCGAAACGCCAGTGAGCACGTACCCACTTCGTCTTTCCAAGCGGCCGAAGCGTTTGAAGATTCTGAGGTCTTTCTAGGGGTTTAATGGGCCTTAGCGGTCTGAGTGGCACCAGTGGGCGAATTTTCCTTATCATTCTTGATGTGGATAATTCTACTAACGGGCGTCACAGATGATATCCTTAAAAAGTAAAACGGTGCGAAAGGATATAATAAGTGAATCGTAACAACCGACCCAAAACGTGGGAGCGTTTTCTGTCACGCATGCGCCCTACACTATTATCGCCCCGTTGGCACTAAATGCCATGTGGATAAGTCTACATACATAGTTATCGCAAGTGTCTCAGGTCACTACTACTAAGTAGTGCGTTTCCCATACCAATCCTTCTTCAACCGCTTCACCCTCCGCTCCCAATTGATGCGTCGAATGGCGACGTGACCCGGGTTCTCGGGTGACTTTGGGGACGTAAGGGGCTTGCAGGAGATGGTCTGGTCGAAGATCAGAGGATCCTCCGCTACTTTGTGCTCAATCGCCCCAATCATTTCTCTGAGCTCATCCTCACCAGTTCGAACCTGGGCCCCACTCGGTCCACAAAATTCAAACCCCGATGCTTGCGCATCGGGGTTTGAATAATTTTGTAGGGCCATAGCGGATTCGAAAGACGGAACCGGTACACAAGACGAGCGAAGCGAGTGCTTGTCGGCGAGTCCGGCCCGGCGCACTTATGAGCGTGCGAATTAGTGACGGCAGGCGAAAGCGTCACCGCGTATCCGCTAGGGTCCACAAACAACATTCTCTTATCCCCGCAAGGGGCTCTTGTAGTTTATTGACCGTTAGTGGTGATACTATTTCTATACACTATGAAATTCCTAAAAAAGAACTGGCTTGAGGTTTGGGTGACTGTACTATTGCTCGTTCCTGTGCTGATGATTGGACTGCATTTCAAATCATCTCAAGACAAAAAAGAAGCAATAATTGCGGAATTCCAGAGTATCCCCCTTGCAAAGGAAACTGTCGATGTTGTTGGGCCCGTGCCAGAGAGCGAGCGTGCCGATTACGAACGAGAGGCACAATATAATAATAATATGAGCTTTTATTACACTAAATCTGGTGGCGCGGTCGGATATGTATCCAGGGGTGGATTTTTCTTTGTTGAAAAGGGTCAGACGCACGGTCCGTTTGTGGGGAAGAGAGAACATAGTGAATCGGAGGAGCAGTTTTGGGGACGAATGGAGTCTAGTGGCTGGAAGGTAGGAATGCGCTACGAATCGAGTTACGGACCCTCGGATTCTAAATCAGGACACCAATTGCAACTGAAGCAGGTAGGAGTAGAACAAAACTGCTTTGACATACGAATTCCGTCTCAGAGTAGCGTAGTGTATGACGGCAAACAGGTGGGGCTCCACTCTGTGCCAGATAGCAAATGCCAAGCTCCTGTGAACGGTGTTTTGTTGTCTGACGACGGCCTACATTACGCCTATCTAGTTAGAGCAGAGCATGGATATTTTGTCGTCGTGGACGGACAGAGATCAGGTACGTATCCAATGATAGGTGGTCTTCATTTTGGTGGCAGTAGCCTTGTATTTAATGCGCTTGCTTCTGACTTTGCGAACTTTGTTCGTGTTGAAATTTCCTCCAGGTAATAAGTAACGCTGATACACAATATTTTGCGTGCTACCATTTACGTATGAACATTCGAACGATTGGAATCTTTACCCTCTGCATTGGTGCATCACTCCTGGCCGGCTTTTACGGCTCGCTTAGCACCGTAGAGAGCATCACTGGCTGGTACGCCACTATTGTGCGCCCATTCTGGACACCGCCGAACTGGGTCTTTATGCCTGTGTGGACTTCTCTGTACGTACTTATGGGAAGCGCTGTGGCGCTCGTATGGACGTCCAAGAAAGGCGGAAAGAAGTTGCTTCCCGTTGGATTTTTCTTTGCCCATCTGGTACTAAACGCGTCCTGGTCAGTGGTGTTCTTTGGAAACCACGACCCAAAGACCGCGTTTATTATTATCGTGGCTATGTGGCTTGCGATTGTCACTATGATGATCTGGTACTGGCGCTACTCGCGTCTGGCTACGTACCTGCTCGTGCCCTATATCCTGTGGGTAAGCTACGCCTCTACCCTTAATCTTGGAGTAGTGCTCCTTAATTCATAATTCTATGTCTCTACGTCACCTTCAATTGTTTGCTGTAGCGCTTCCTGCTGCTCTTGTGCTCGACTTTGCTTGGATTGCCATTTTTGCGCAGCAGTTCTATCAGCAGGAAATAGGGTACCTGCTCGCAACAGATGTGAATTGGACTGCAGCGCTTATGTTCTACGTGTTCTATATCATTGCGCTTATTGTGTTTGCGCTGGTGCCAGCATTTAAAGCAAACTCAATGCGGAAAGCTCTCGTGCTCGGTGCCTTCCTAGGCTTTACTGCGTATATGACGTATGACCTGACCAGTCTTGCTACTACGCGTGATTGGACTCTTGCGGTCACAATTGTCGACATTGCCTGGGGTACCGTTATGTCTGCTGCGGTTGCAGTATTCACGTATTGGGTGGGGAAGAAGTTTCTGAAGTTCTAACATCTGAAGAATTGCATAATAAAGCAGTCGCCCACCCGCAAGGCGGGTGGCCGAAGTGTTCTACTTGTTGGTTGGCGAAACGAGCGGGTTCAGGGGGATCTGTTCTCCGCAGTATGCGACGCCGTGCTTCTCGAGAGATGCACAGCAGATTTTCGCGTATGTCAGAAAGTGCTCAGGCTCAGGCAGGGATTTTCCCCGCTCCCAGCGACGGAACGTAATCGGACTGACCCCGATTTCTTCCGCCAGGGGCACGACAGGCACCCCGCAGATTCTAAGGATCACTTGAACCCTCTTGAAGTCGGACTCGGACAGGGATTTTCCTGCGCGCGCTACAGTCATCCGCGCTATCGTGGCAAGCTCACGCAAATGCGCGACCACGACTCGGTCTTCAGGGCTCAACACGGCGTACTCTGGTTGTTCTTGCAGTTCGCCCACGGCGACCTCCCATCGTTATGGAGCCAATAGTCCAAGCGCACTATAGCGCTAACTCAGTAAATCGCAATTACTTGCCCTGGCCGTAGTATTTCTTTAGAAGCGTTACGTGTTGCTTGTATGTGGGCGAGCAGTGGAAGCCTCCGTGCTTATCGTGGAAGTAAAAGATACAGTCGGTTTTCTTGGGATTGAGTGCGGCGAGCACGGCGGCGGTAGAGGGACTCGCGATAGGGCCAGGAGGAAGTCCTTTGTTCTGATAGGTGTTGTACGGAGACGGTATGTATTTATCTTTAGGAACGACAGGACCCCACCAGGTGGTTACCTTTGTAGCATTGGTCGCTTTTGCGTATTGCAGGGTGGCGTCTATTTGCAAATTCATACCTTTCCAGAGGCGGTTCCAAATGATTCCCGAAATAATTCGCATTTCGTCTGGGTCGCTGGTCTCTTTTTCGAGCATTGAAGCAATGGTGAGTGCGTCGTCGAGCGGGAGGATCTCCTGCGTACTGCTGCTGTAGCGAGCCTTTATCTCGTGCTCAAACTCCTCGTTCAGCATAATCTGCACGTCGCCGGGCGCCATAAAACCGTGCACCGCGTATACGCCAGGCACAAACTCACCCTCCTGCATCGTGGGTTCCGCAACTTTTAACTGCTTTAGGAATGTGGCCTTTTGCGTGGGGTTCCAGTCGAGTTCGCGCGCAAACGCGTCTGCAACTTGTTCTTGTCGAAATCCGGGCTTTACCGTGACCAGACCACTTCCCGCGGTGCCTGCAAGTGTGTGGTACATCGGCAACTGTGAAATCCACACGGCCAAATGAGTAATGAGTTCGCTCGCGGTGATAGCGGCTGCCTGCAGTCCAGACTGGTGCTCGTCGAGGATAGCCTCTACGTTTGGATCTTCGGTGATAGTTCTACTTTGTGGATTTACCGTAATAGGGAATGCAGGCTTTGGGGGATCGAGTCGGGCAAACTTAATATCAACCGCTATCACACTTGGAAGTGAAAACATGGCGAGCGCCAGTGCCAAACTTACCGACACCACGGTAGCACCAGAGGCAATTTTGGAACGCAATGAATGAGCCCCGCGCTTTGCGCGGAATTCTGGATGAGGCATAAGCGGCTTTTTGGAAAACGTAGCCACGATGTACTTATTCTAGCCTCTGTAGCGTGCTCTGTGAACGCACAACACCTAACAACTTTGTGGAAAGTGCATAACGTTCTGGACACGGCTAGTCGCCTAGTGCTACGGTGCGAAGAGTATGACGCGTGACAAAGCTCCAAAACTTCCAAAGATTATTCTCCCACCTACTCCAATAGAGCAGGCCGTTGCGGTTATTGGTTCGGTATACTCACTTATTGCGCACACTATAGTGTTTACGCTTTGTTTTGTCGTTGCAGCTCTCGGAATCATTCAATGGGAACTGATGCTGCTCGTGCTTACCACTATGGTGTCTCTCGAGGCAATATATTTGTCGCTTCTTATTCAAATCACGGTGAACCGTCACACTGAGAGTCTCAAAGAAGTTGAGGAAGATATCGAAGAGATTCAAGAGGACGTGGAGGAGCTCGGAGAGGATCTTGAAGACATTCAGGAGGATATCGAGGAAATCAGCGAGGACATCGATGAAATTCAGGAAGACGTGGAGGAATTGAATGAGGAGGACGAGGCAGACAAGGAGCGCGCTGCGCGCACTAAGAGTGTGGGCAAGAAGCCCACGAAGGCGGAAGCTCTGGAGCAGCTAAGTCGCGACGTAGCTCGAGTACTTGAGGACCTTGAGGCTCTCAAGAAATCAAAGTAAAGTAGGACATACGGGCCCATAGCTCATCTGGTAGAGCGCTTCCATGGCATGGAAGAGGTGAGGAGTTCGAGTCTCCTTGGGTCCACTCAAATGTTGACATATTTGTTTTTAGTATTATTATCTTTCTGTTCGCCTATTGATGCCAAGGTGGTATTCAAGGTAAGAACAGGGAGGGCCAAATGGCCAACAATGATCAGCAAGAAATTCGCATCGTCGCAGCCGCCCTGGACGAATGGGAGGGAGGCAAGATCATCCTTCGCGGGGTGATCGATCCTGCCTCGCTTCGTTACCTGCAGGTCGCCCCGTATCAGCGGGAAATCCTGCCGGAATCCAAGATCAAGGACCTGGCCAACGTGATGGTGAAGGGCGACTCGCTGCCCGACATCGAGGTCGGCCTGCGGGGTCAGGACTTCCAGACCATGCCGGACGGCACCATGTTGCTCAAGAACGCCGTCTACATCATCGACGGCCTTCAGCGCACCACCGCCGCGGTCTGGCCGTTCCTCGCCTGGGCGTGGTCGTTCACTTTTCGACCAATGAGGTCTGGGAGCGGGAACGTTTCCGCGCCCTGAACCTCTACCGCACGAAACTGTCGGCGAATGTGATCCTCCGGAACATGAAGGAAGAAAGCTCGGCCACCGCCGCGCTCTACCACTTCACCGAGGAAGAACGCACTTCGCCGCTCTTCGGGCGGGTGCTGTGGGGTCAGCGCATGGGCGGGACGCAGCTCATCACTGCTGTCCAGCTCTTCAAGGCGGCTGGCTGGATCAACG